>NZ_JAKKUR010000050.1 GCF_021890735.1 Thermanaeromonas sp. | reverse complement strand
GGGGCCTCTCATTGTTGTAAAACTCAATGTACTTGTCAGTGCCCTCAAAAAAGGCTTTGTAATCACTAAAGTCGTACAGATTGACAAATTCTTCCTTAAACGTCCAGTGAAACCTTTCTATATGGGGATTTCGCTCCGGAGACTTTATGGGAATCCGTTCATGAAATATTCCTTGTTTGGTGCAAAATTTCAGTGGGTATTAGGAGGTGTAACCAGGACTTTTTCAAAAGCTATTTTGTCTTCGCTGTTGTTGCTTACATATCTTGCCACGGGCAAAAGCAAGTCCATCTCTTGGCAAAGCCGGTAAACCTTCTTCTTGTTGATTATCAATCTAAATGTTGACTGAAGTAAACGGATCAGTGTCTTATATCCGAAGAAAGGGTATTCTTCCGCTAAGTCAAAGAGCAAAGTCTTGATCATTTCATCTTCAAGGAAAAATCCGTCTAAGGTAAGGGAATACCCGGGAAAGGTCTTCCCCCGCTGGCTACTTTCTTTCCTCTCCAAGGGTTAATAGAAAAATAAGTCTACTCGTTTCCTACGGCTAGAACTTGATTGTGGCAACCCGGGCTAGCTACCGGTTACAGTTTCGGAATGCTGACGTTCGTCAGCATGGCTATCAAACGCTCCCTTTGGGAATCGATTATACGGCAGGCAGTAACCCCGGCGGCATTACAACCTAGACCCATACCCATAGTTAAGGCCTGTTTACCACACGTTCCTACAAGCTTAAATAAACCGTCCAAGATAAAAGCCACTCGAGGAAGATACCCCAGCTCTTCTAGAAAAGTAAAACAAGGGAAAAAAATGGCCATAGGAGGCAGCATCACCGCCACTACCCAAGCCGTCGTCCTGTAAACTCCCTCCACCATCACCCCCCGAAACCAAGCCGGCAAATTTAAATAATCAACGGCTAAAATCAATTTTTGTTCCAAGTAAAAAAATATCCTGGACAGAAGTTCTGAAGGATAATTAGCTCCTACTAGAGTAACCCAGAATACACCCCCTAAAAGCAACATCATAACAGGCAAGCCGGCCCACTTGGAGGTGAGAATGTTATCCAGCCACCTGTCTCGAACCGGAATACCCTCTTCCGCTCTTTTTGTTACTGCCTTTTTGACTAAGCTTTCCGCTTGCCGGTAGAGGGCTTCGACATCCTGGAGCGACGTAGTTTTACCACCTGTAGAGCAACCCTGGTTTAAACGGTGAACAGCGCATAGCTCAGGTTCGCCAGCACAAAAGTTACCTGCCAAATTGTAAATAGCCTCTTTTAATTCAGCCAGCCCCCGTCTGCTGCGGGCTGTTGTAGCCACCACCGGAATTTTTAATTCGCGACTTAAAACGTTAATATCAATCTCCAAACCCCGCTTCTCGGCCTCATCCATCAGGTTGACGCATAAAATAACCTTTTTCCCTAAGTTGATAACTTGTAGAGCTAGTAAAAGGCTGCGCTCCAGGGCAGTGGCGTCACCGACTACTACCACCACATGAAGCCTGTCGTCTCTGAGGAGAAACTCGCACGTTATTTCTTCTTCCGGAGAACCGGGTTGTAAAGAATAAGTACCGGGCAGGTCTATGAGCAAAAACTGTTTATCTTTATACCTGTATGCGCCCCGGCTAAGGCTTACCGTCTTACCGGGCCAGTTTCCGGTATGCTGGCGCAGACCAGTCAAAGCGCTAAAAAGGGTGCTCTTACCTGTATTGGGGTTGCCCACTAGGGCAACCGTTATATAGGAAGGTTCCTCCGCACAGGGAAAAATAGTACGAATAGCCCCCGGCACGGAGAAAGGGGTAAGTTTAGGTAAGGCCATGTGACCTAGAAACCTCCTTAAAAATCTTCTAAGAAAGGCTATAAAAGGGTTGGACAAATACCAGAGAAGCCTGTTCTCTCCGTAATGCGACAGTGGTGCCCTTTACCCGATAAGCTACGGGGTCCCCTGTTAGGCTAGCCCGTACGACTTCCACTACCGTACCCGGAGTAAACCCTAGTTCTAGAAGCCGGCGGTGCCAAAACCCGTTGCCGGAAACCTTAACAACCGTGCCCCTGGTCCGTTCCGGAAGCTCAGCCAAGGAGCAGGCCTTGTCCCTGAAACCTGTATTACCTGCCATCCTAGCTTCCTCCTCTCTAAAACTCATCCTATAAATCGCCTTTAAGTCGGCCTCGGTAGATAATATGAAAGGAGCCCGCTTTTGGACTCCTCTAAAAAAGTTAGACGCTCCTAAATTCAATGCCCTCATGACCTACCGGGAACGTATACTGTTTTTAGGATGTAACTTAAAAAGAGTCTATAAAGGTGGGGATGGAATTGCACAAAGAAGAACAATTTCGCACTTACCGTGGCTATGCCCTCCTGGAGCAGGAAATAGGGGCCCTTACGCCTAGTATGGAAGATTATCTAGAAATGATATACCGGCTTACAGAAAAAAACGGTTACACCCGTATCCAGGAACTAGCAGCAGCCTTGAACGTACAGCCTTCATCAGCCACCAAAATGGTCCAGCGCTTGGCTGAAGGAAACTACTTGATATACGAAAAATACGGCGTTATTAAGCTAACGCCGTTGGGTGACCAAATGGGAAAAAGATTGCTGGCCAGGCATAATACCCTGGTCGAATTTCTAAAAATGATAGGTGCAACTAGCCACCTACTGGAAGATACGGAAAGGATAGAGCACAATGTAAGCCAGGAAACATTAACTTGTATCAGCCGTTTAGTCCACTTTTTCCGGGAACACCCCACATGGCTTAAGGCCTACCAGGAATATTGTACCCGGTTCTCCCAACGCAGCAAGCTCTAAATATAGACTGCAGAAGCACAACGCAAGCCCTAGGTTAACCGTTTATACCGCGCCCAAGTCTCTTTAATCACCAGGCTTAAGCCGACCTTTAAGGGCCAAAACCGATGCTGTCTATCCGCCAGCCCATGCCGGGTATCTCCTGGCGTAAAGTTAAAAACAAAACCTGTACTCCGCTTTCAGCCGTTATGGCTCGTCTAAAGGTTAAATGAACAGCTACCTGGAAGCGCTTTATTTCCGGGGTATCTTTTTCTTGGGGAGGGAGCTCCCGGATGCTTACTATTTTGGCCGCCGCTACATTGTTCAGACCATCCCTGTCGACTACGCTAAAGGAAGGATTATACAAGCGGTTGTTGTCCATATTGCGGAAAAGATAGTCCAGGAGATTGCGGCGGCTTAAAGCAGCATGGGCTGTACGTTTATCCCCGTTACCCACGGCTTGGTAGAAGGTACGGATAAGCTCTTCCGGACCTAAAGAAGACAGCCGTTTCTCCAAGGGGTCCTCGGTATTTATCAGCCCCTTTAGCCACTCCCCCCATGATTTCCCGGTTATCTCTTCCAGCCTTCTTCCTTTAAGGGAACAAGCAAAGCCTTGATTTTTCCCAGCATCGAGCCAGGCTCCTACTATGCGGTTCTCAGCCTTAACTATGACCGCTCTCCCGGCCCAGCGAAAGCCGTGCATGAATTCCGGTAGAGGCTGCTCAAGTTTATATAAATTAACTCGTACCTCTTTACCTAAGTAAGGAGTAATATCCAGCCCCACGTCCTTGCTGAGTTCGTTGTTATAAGCCCAGTAGATAACAACCGGGAAGTCGCCGGCATTATGTACCAGCTCGTCAGGCAGCTTGCCTTCCATAGTGTTAGCCTTAAACAAGACCTCCCAGCCGTACTGACGCAGGAAAGCCACATCATCAGGGTCAACTTCGCTAGTTGCGTTCTTGTACTCCGTAAGGGAAAGCAGAACGATGTTAAATTGAGGTGGCACCTGATACCATGTATTCTCCAGAGCAAGATACCCGGGCTCTTCGGGTGCAAAATCCTTAAATAAATAAACGTATTCCCTGGTGCGGGCCACCTCTTCTGCCTCTTGAACCTTAAAAACTAAGTAGTACTTCTTCCACGGCCAAACAGACGGAGGCTGGGCATGGGGAGACTGGTCTAAATAAGACATAAGCTTCGAGGCAATGTTTTTATCATCAATATTTACAAGCCTTATCTTCTCATCTGTTCCCTCTTCTACGTAAAGTTCTAATCCAATTACAGCGTCCTTAAATTCCGGGTACTTGGCAGCAGTAGTTACCTGGGGCCGAGCAAGGCTCAGGGCTAAAACGAGGGCAAACGATAACAGGCACAAGAGCAGTACAATACCGGCCTTGCGCCTCACTCCTTATCCCCTCCTTAATGACTAAACCTTGGTTCAGGACTTCCCATTAGGCCCCTTTACTCCCTAGTTTATACAGGTTTCTTTACTCCCATTCAATGGTCGCCGGAGGTTTGGAAGTAATATCGTAAAGCACACGGTTAACCTGGCGCACTTCATTAACAATCCGGGAAGAAATACGCTCCAGAACCTCGTAGGGTAACCTAGCCCAGTCAGCAGTCATGGCATCTTCGCTAACTACTGCGCGGACGATAATGGGATAAGCATAGGTGCGCTCATCCCCCATAACACCTACGCTTTTTATAGAAGGCAGTACGGCAAAACACTGCCAGAGGTCGCGGTACAGGCCCGCCCGGCGGATCTCCTCCTGTACAATGGCATCGGCCTGGCGGAGTATACCCAGCTTTTCCTCCGTTACTTCCCCCAAGATGCGTACTGCCAATCCCGGACCCGGGAAGGGGTGACGCCAGACTATCTCTTCGGGCAACCCCAGCTCGAGGCCTACCCGGCGTACTTCATCTTTAAAAAGAAGCCGGAGGGGTTCTATAAGCTCAAATTGCATATCCGCCGGTAAGCCTCCCACGTTATGGTGGGTTTTAATTACCGCAGCAGTCTCCGTCCCGCTCTCGATTACGTCGGGGTAAAGGGTCCCCTGAACCAAAAAGTCTACCTTCCCGAGCTTACGGGCCTCTTCTTCAAAAACCCTAATAAACTCCTCCCCAATGATCTTACGCTTTTCTTCCGGGTCTAACACACCTTTAAGGCGCTTTAGAAAGCGCTGGCTTGCGTCAACGTAAACGAGATTCATGTTAAAGGTTTTCTCAAAAGTTTCTCTGACCTGCTCTGCTTCTCCCTGGCGCAAAAGACCGTGGTTCACAAAAATACATACCAGCTGGTCGCCAATGGCCTTATGCACCAAGGCTGCCGCCACCGAAGAATCTACTCCGCCGCTTAAAGCGCATATGGCTTTTCCGCTACCCACTTTTTCCCGGATAGCCTTCACCTGTTCTTCAATAAAGGAGCTGACCGTCCAGTCTCCTTTTACTCCGCAAA
This sequence comes from Thermanaeromonas sp., assembly GCF_021890735.1. GTDB lineage: Bacteria > Bacillota > DSM-521 > Neomoorellales > Neomoorellaceae > Thermanaeromonas. Next base: position 6,219 of record NZ_JAKKUR010000050.1, on the reverse strand, counting down.
CCCTGTATAGAAAGCGGCGCAATATCTCTTGCCCTAAAGGCGTATGCTTGACTTCCGGGTGGAATTGAACTCCGTAAAGCTTGCGCCTGGGATCGCTCATGGCAGCCACAGGAGTATATTCCGAACAGGCAGTAACCTGGAATCCAGGAGGTGGTGAGCTAATATAGTCCCCGTGGCTCATCCAACATTGCATGGGAGAAGGGAGCCCTTCAAACAAGGCATCCCCAGACACTATTTCCACCATCGTCTTACCATATTCTTTCCCTTGGGCTTCCTCTACCTTCCCCCCTAAATCGTGGGCCATAAGCTGCATGCCGTAACAAATGCCCAAGATGGGGATCCCGGCTTCGTACAGTGCCGGATCAATACGTGGAGCCCCGGGAGCATACACGCTGGCCGGTCCCCCTGAAAAAACAATACCTTTAGGCTGTCGGGCCAAAATCTCCTTTAAAGGAGTGTGATAAGGGATCATCTCGCAGTAAACATGGCATTCCCGTATACGGCGGGCGATAAGCTGGTTGTATTGTCCTCCGAAATCCAAAACCAACACCAGGTCCATTGGTCTAATTCCAACCCCACTTCTTATTTAGTCTTAACTAGCTACCCCGGTAAATTTCAGGTTTTAGCACGCAAATATCGGGCAAGTGGCGATACTTTTGATTATAGTCCAGCCCGTATCCTACCACAAAGTAATCAGGAATGCAAAAGCCCCGATAATCTATCTGGACGTCTACCAGGCGCCGTTCAGGTTTATCTAATATGGTGCAGCACTTTAAACTTAAAGGCTGGCGCGCCCGGAGGTTGTCCAAAAGATATTTCAGAGTTAGGCCGGTATCCACAATATCCTCTACTATAAGCACGTGTTTATCCTCTACAGGAACCTCCAGGTCTTTAAGTATGCGCACTACTCCCGAAGAGCTTGTACCGCTACCGTAACTGGACACGGCCATAAAATCCAGGGTGATGGGAATAGTAATCTCGCGCACCAGGTCCGCCAAAAAAATTATAGCACCTTTCAAAATACCGACTACCAATAGATCTTTCCCTTCGTAATCACGGCTTATGGCCGCACCCAATTCCTTAACCCTTCTTTTTATCTGTTCTCTTGTAACTAAGACTTCTGCAATATCCTCGCGCAAACTTTTATTCCCCCTTTAGAATTTTAACATGAGCCGTAGACAAAGCTAACTTCGCCACGAACAAAAAGATTCCTGCTGCAAGTCTCAAAGGAAAGAGGGCTAAAATCGAAAAGAAGCCTTAACATATTTAAAGGCCTGTGATAAAATATAAATCGGCCATCAACTCCAATAAAAAATCCTCTCCCTCCACCCTTACCGCCGAATTTCTTCGGCCGTAGAAGAAAGCGGGGGACCCAAAGTAAAGGGGTTAATCCGCACCGCGCGTGCGGTAGGGCTAGGCACTCGGCCCGCACCCGTCAGCTAACCCCGTAGGCGTAAGAGCCGGGTGGACCTTTATTTTTGCTGGGGTGGCTTTATATCGATCCGTTTGTTAAAATCATATAACTGAAGCCTGATAACCAGACTATCCCCCGCCTTTTGGCGATGTTCAGCCACCAGATCTACCTGGCGGATGTAAGGTTCTCTTCTGTCAATCCAGAGGTTGCAAGAAAAATTATGCCAGTAAGCATTAAGTAAGGCATTATTAATCTCGGGTCTCAAAGATAAAAGATAAGGGCGGCCGGGCATGTTCTTTTGTCTCCCTTTATATTGTAGCTCCTTTACCTCAGTTATTTTAAGGATAGATAAAGGATTGACCTCTACCAGAAAAATATCTTGCTGTAAGGGATTGTTTCCGGGAGTAACCATCCACCGCTGTGAGACAGGGTCTTTGAAGTAGGTAGTATCCTTTACCTGGTAGATGTCCACCTCCTGGCCGGTCATCTTACCCCAAAGGTGTAAATCTCCTGTAGATGCACATTCTCCGTTTACTTTACTTATTTCTATGTGTCCTCCCTCTGTTTCCAGAAAGGCCTCAAGGTAGAAACGATAACTTTTAAGGGCATGAGTTGTATCTAGGGCTTTGACCAGCAACTCCTCAGGGTTTACTTTTATCTCCTGCAAATAAAAATTATAGCCCCCGGTACCAGCTAAGACCAAAGCCAGCACCACTAGGGCTGTCTTAAGATTTAATTTCGATAAAAAAACTTTCAATTCTATCCACCCCTCCCAAGGGAGTAAGCCTTTTATAAAATACTTAATTGGCCCAAGGAGGGGTTATGCCTAGCATAGCAACAGTGGTAAATGTTTCTAATACTTCCCCCAACGCTCGGCCGCCCGGTAAAGGGCTAAAACCTTCTCTTTTGGCAATTCTTCCCCCAAGCAGCCACTGCTCGTAGAAAAAATGAAGCCACCTCCCGGCGAAGCTACCGCCATAAGCTCCCTTACCGCCTCCTCGATCTCACTTTCCGAAGCCCTAATCAAAAAATCAAGGTCGAAATTACCCATTAAGCAAAGTTTACTACCGTAATCCTTTTTAATTTTACTTATATCCATGCCACTACCCGGCTCTAAAGAGTGAACCCCCGTAAAACCGGCCTCCACCAAATATGGCAAAAGCTCCTGAATATTGCCGTCCGAATGGAAGAAAACTGGTATTTCATCTTCCCTTAGCTTAGCCACCTGCTGCTCCCAGAGGGGTAAAAAAATGTCTCGTACCAGCTTAGGGTTCATATAAAGGCCCCGGGCGTAGGCTATATCATCGGCCAAAATTACACCGTGGGCACCGGCTTCTACAGCTTTCAGGGCTTCTGCCAAGCCCCACCGGGACTCATCCCAGGTAAGTTCTATTATTCTTTGTTCCCTGGTAGCTACTCGGCATAAGAAATCCGTAAAATCCATCTTCCTGGCCGCCCTTTGGAAGGGGCCGTCTACCAGGGCGAAAACGAAAAAATCGGTATCCTCCCGCCAGCGCTTAAAAGCACCCAGTTCTTGGGGGGAAACGCCGGCCGGCAACCCCACCAGGTCCATCCCTAAAAGTATTCTTGCCTCGACTTCGTCCTCCCATGTAATTGGAGCCGGTTTGCCCAATAGATTGGCTACCAATCCCGGGGCGAGCTGCCACTCCCCTTTGGGAACCCGGTCCAAGGGCTGGCGCTCCAAAGCACGGTATACCCTTTCCGCTCTAGTCATAGAGAACTCCTCTCCGGTAAACTCAGGGAAGAAATAAAGGTCTCCTGGAAGGAAGGCTGCACCATCAGCTCTAGATACCCTACCTGCTCGGCTATCTCCTCCGCCCGCCGACGTTCGGCCAAAGAGACTAACGCTGCCCGAGCTCCGGTGCCCGCAGCATTGCCAACCTGGCGGAAAAACTCGAGGGGGAGCCGAGGAAACATACCGATATCTACGGCGCTCGCCACCCTAAGATGGGTACCAAAGGCACCGGCCACCACTACCTCTTGTATATCCTCTACGTTAAGACCTGCACTTTTAAGTAAAAGTTCGGTCCCCGTAGCTATAGCAGCTTTGGCCAGGAGGATCTCTCCAATATCCTTTTGGGTGATCACAATATCCTCACCTGTTCCGCTTTCCGAAGCCGGTACGAGGAGAAACTCCGCCGGTCTTCCTTCGAAAACGCGGACTCGGGGATGCTTGCGGTCAAGCCGGCCACGGGTATCTATTACTCCCGTCCTGTACAATTCGGCCACTGCATCTAAGATGCCCGAACCACAAATACCCAAAGGAGCTGCCCCGCCTATGGTCTCCAGTTCTACTTCAGTACCTCCATTTTTTAAGCGTACGGCTTGGATGGCTCCCTGCACGGCGCGCATACCATGAAGAATATGGGCACCTTCAAAGGCCGGCCCTGAAGCACAGGAACAGGAAAGCATGCAGCCGTTATATTTCAACACAATCTCCGTATTGGTCCCTATATCTAAACCCAATACTACCTTGTCCGTCCTGTCCAGCCGGCTTCCCAAGATCATGGCCACATGGTCTCCACCTACAAACCCGGCAATAACCGGCATAAGGTAAACATAAGCACCAGGGCTAAAATTCAAACCCAGGTCACGGGCCTTGATCTCCACGGGAGTAGTAACGGCTGCTACATAAGGTGCACGGGCCAGTTGGGCTACAGGCAAACGGAGAAGGAGGTGATGCATAGCCGTATTGCCCACGATAACCGCTTCTTCTATATCTTTAGTTTCCAGTCCTGCACGTGCGGTCAAATCCTTGGCCAAGCGGTTTAAGCCCTCAATGATAGCTTGGTGTATGCGGTTATAATGGTCCTAATCCTCAAGGGCGTAGGCCAGCCGGCTCATCACATCTTCTCCGTAGGCAATTTGGGGGTTCATGATACCTTCGCTGGCCAAGGTATCACCTGTTTCCAGGTGGACTAGAAAACCGGCCACTTTGGTGGTTCCCAGATCCACCGCCAGGCCTACAGGAGGAGGTACGGGCCGGTGGAAAAAGCAGTTAATAATTTCCCGCCCCTTTACCGTTACTGTGCCTCCTTGAGCTTTAGCCATAGGGGGTTCCTGGCGGGCCAGCTCCATATCCACCTGAAGCTGGGAAAGGTTGTAGTCGGAAGCCAACCTCTGGACCACTTGCTGCCACACCGGCCGCGGGTTTTCTATACTAGTCTTCTCCGTGATCAAGGTGTACCGAACCACCGGAGGTTCCGGCATGACATCCACATCCAGGCCTTCTACCTGGAGTTTTTGAATACCTACCATAGATTCTGGCGGGATCTCTACTTTTGCCGAACTATAAAGAACTACCTGGCAAGCTAAACGATAACCTTCGGCTATCTGCTGAGGTGTGAACGCCCTGCTTTCAGCTTCAGTCAAGGAAGATAAACCCTCACCCTTCACCTTTACCCTACACCGGCCGCACAGACCTTTTCCGCCACAGGGAGAATAAACTCCCCCGGTCCCCAAAGTGAAACCCGCTCCCTGAGCTATAGCCAAAACGGTCTGGCCCGGTGTAGCTTCCACCCGGCGTCCTATAGGTTCAAAATCTATAACAATTTTCTGAACCACCTTTATCCTCCCCCCCCATCTTTTTACGGAATATAGTAGGCGTGTAGCCTTCTATTTTTTTGAAAACCTGCCCAAAATACCGGTAGTCCTTATAACCTACTCTAGCCGCTATTTCGGCTATGGAAAGATCGGTATGCAAAAGGAGGTCTTTAGCCACCTCCAATCTCACTCGGGTAAGGTAGTCTATAAAATTTTCTCCTTGTACTTGCTTAAAAAGGCGGCTGAAATAACAAGGACTTAAATAAACATGATGGGCCACGTCTTCCAGGGAGATATCGCGGTGGTAGTTTTCTTTAATAAACTTTACAGCCCTATCTATTAAATTGGTGTTACGCTGTTCCCGCGCCTGTACTACTTTATCTACTAATACCCCGATCTTTTCCTTAACCTTGGCTTGTAGGTCGTTTAAGGATTCCCCGGAAGCCAATTCGGTGGTCCCGCTAAGCATTACTTCAGCAATCTCATCAGGATTAGCCCCTGCCTCCAAGGCCGAGCGGGTAGCCAAACTTATAAGTTCTAAAATTTTTACTTTAAGCACTGTAGGCCGTACCTCTTGCCTAAAAATGACTTCCGCCATTATATGGCTAAGATGTCGCCAAGCTGCCTCTTTATTTCCCAACCGTATGGCGAGGGCTAAGTTCTGCTCAGCAGGTGAGCCGAAGGGTTCCCGGGAACGGGGTAGTACCGTAACATCATCGGCGTGGATCACCTGGTCGCCCCCATAAAGCAGGCGGTACTCGGCAGCCGCTGCGGCCTCGGCATATGAGCGGCTGAGCTGCCCGACTTCTATTACCGGTCGGCCAACCCCTACCGTAATGGTCAAAGGAGTGAGCTCGCGTACCTTCTCGCATAATTTCTTGCCTAAAGATATGGCCTTCTCCCGTACCCCCGCGCGGTCAGGCAGGTGCTCAGTAGGAAGCAAAAGGAGAAACTCCTCCTTAAGGCCGGGTACTACCAGGGACCCCTGCCATTCGGAAGCCGTCTTTTCTAAAATATGCCACACCCTGTTCTTTAAATATTGTCGTTCTGCCTCTAACAGTCCCCCGGGGCGTTCCGGGAACCTATCTATCGCAGCAACCATTACCAGGCGGGGTAGGGAGCTTAAACCTAAAAATTCGGCTATTTTTAAAGGTTGTATAAGGACAAGGATAAATAAATTATTGTCATCTGTTTGCTTTCTTGCTCAGGCTAGCCTGCCTTCTCAAGGGGAACTCCTGTCC
>NZ_JAKKUR010000133.1 GCF_021890735.1 Thermanaeromonas sp. | reverse complement strand
TGGCATCCCAGCATCCCGCTGGCCACATCACGGTCATCCATTTCTTCCATGGACGTGTTGGGTACCTGTGGCGAGGGATTGTGAAGCCCATATACTGGATTTACCCGTCGCGGCCCCCTGTAAGGTATAGCTTGGGTGATACCCCGCTGGTTGATGGCTTGCACCATATTATTGTACTCCTGGGTCATAAACTGGATCTGCTTATCTAGGATAGAGCGAAGCTGGGGGTCCTTTACATGGGGCCGGTACAACTGAAATAGGTTAATACCATCTATAGTATTAGTTAACACTTCATGTAGCTCCATTACCTCATGGGCTCCTAAGTGGGCAGTCATAAAGATCTCCTCCTGCCAAGGGTAAATTGTTCTTATCTCACCCTTTATTATCCCCTGACAGGAGGAAAATTATTTAATAACCCTCTTCCATTTCTTCCGCTTTACCCCGGAACACGTAATAAACGTAAGCGGTATAAAGGAGAACTATGGGTACCCCCAGCACCGCGATGATAAACATGGTCTTCAAGGTAAGGGGCGAGGAAGAAGCATTGTAAATCGTCAAATTAAGGGCAGGATTAGTAGCAAAAACCAGGTTAGGATACATACCCGCCGCCATGGTAGCCACCATGCCCGCCAAACTCAGGGAGGAACCCACAAAAGCAGTCAGAGCTTTCTCCCGCCGCAAGGCCCCATAAGTAACCACCAGGCCCACCCATAGCAAAAGGGGGAAAACATAAATAACCGGTGTTTTAGCGTAGTTGGCAAAAAGGTGTCTAGCTTCTATGGTGGAATAGAGGGTGGCCAAAAGGTACAGGCCTACCAAGGCCCACCAGGCCGACCCGCCGATGGCGCGAGCCCGCTGGTAAATCTCCCCTTTGGTCTTAACCATGGCGTAAGTAGCTCCCTGCAGAATAAAGGCGGCTAGACCCACCAGCCCTAGGAGCAAGGAATAAGGATTAAGAAGGGTCCAAAAAGTACCTGCATAATTTTGCCCTGTATCCAAGGGGATTCCCCTGGCTACATTCCCTACCGCTACCCCGAAGAGGAGGGCAGGTAGTAGGCTTCCTAGAAAGAAAGCCAGATCCAGGGTCTCTTTCTTTTCCACGAGTTTATTGCGGTATTCTATGGCCACAGCCCGCAGGATTAGGGCAAAGAGTACTAGCATCAAGGCCAGGTAAAAGCCGCTGAAAACAGTGGCATAGACCAAAGGAAAGGCAGCAAAGAGAGCTCCTCCCCCTGTAAGCAACCACACTTCGTTCCCATCCCAGAAAGGTCCCAGGGCGTTAAGAAGTGTCCGTCTTTCCTTGTCCTCCCTAGCTAGCCAGGGATAAAGGACACCTACCCCTAAATCGAATCCATCTAAAACAGTGTATCCGGCCAGCAAGACCATTACTAAAATAAACCAAATGGTATTCAAAGTCATCCTGGCTCCCCCTTCCTATTGTGCTCCGGCTTATTCTATACCCTTTATCTCACTCCATAAGACCCATGCACTCCAGTTACCCCACTAACTTTTAATTGCTCCTTTACATCAGGGCCCATACCGTAGCCCTTGACCTCCCGGAACATAAGGAACAAGAAAGCACCAAACAAGATAACGTAAAAAACGGTGAAAGCTACCAGAGTAGTTAATACCTGACTGGCCGGTAAAGGCGAAACTGCTTGTGCGGTCTTAAGCAACCCGTAGACTATCCAGGGTTGCCGGCCTACCTCGGTAACCAGCCACCCTAACTGGCTGGCCACATAGGGTATAGGTATGGAGTAAAGGAGCACCTTTAAGAAAGAGGAACGGGTGGTAAGCTGACCGCGTAACCACAAGTAAGCACCCCAGAGCATTACTACAGCCAAATATAGCCCTAAAAGGACCATAAGCCGGTAAGCGAAGAAGAGCGGTGCGACAGGTGGCCGGAGTTCTGGGGAAAATTCCTTTAGCCCCTGGATCGTTCCCTGGGTGTCGCCGTACACCAAGAGGCTTAACATCCCAGGAAGCCCTACTTCCAAGGTGTTCCTTTCGTTATCCGGATCAGGCAAAGCGAAGAGAAGTAAAGGTGCCGCCTTTTGAGTTTCCCAGTGGGCTTCAAAGGCTGCAAGCTTTGCGGGCTGGGTATAGGCTACTTGTTGGGCATGGTTATGGCCCAACAGGATCTGGAGCAAGGTAAAGATGAGCCCGAAAATGAAGGCCAATTTCAGGGAAGGCACCGCCATATCCTCGTTTCTCTTCTTAAGCAGGTAATAAGCACTGATACCCGTAACGAAGAAAGCTGCAGTTATATAGGATGCGGCAATGGTGTGCAAGAAACGGGGAACTGTAGAAGGATTGAAGACGGCTTCCACAAAGCTGGTTAACACCGCCCGGCCTCCTTCTATTTGATATCCAGCCGGAGTCTGCTGCCAAGAGTTGGCGGCCAGAATCCAGAAAGCAGAAAGATTGGTGCCCAGGGCTACCATTAAAGCTGCGAAGAAGCGCATAAAGGGGGAAATACGGTTCCTCCCGAAGAGGAGCAATCCGATGAAGGTAGATTCCAGGAAGAAGGCAAAAACCCCTTCCGCCGCCAGAGGAGCTCCAAATATATCGCCTACAAAGCGAGAATAATTGGCCCAATTGGTTCCGAATTGAAATTCTAAAGTTATACCCGTGGCTACACCGATGGCAAAATTTATAGCAAATAACTTGGTCCAAAAGCGGGCTATCTTGTCCCAGACAGGATCCTGGGTCCGCCAATAACGGTACTCCATTATAGCGATGAGCACCGCTAGCCCGATGGTGAGGGGAACATAAAGGAAATGAAAGGCTGACGTCAAGGCAAACTGAATGCG
>NZ_JAKKUR010000049.1 GCF_021890735.1 Thermanaeromonas sp. | reverse complement strand
ATTGCAGAAACTCCATGAAATCTCTTTATCTGAAAGTTCACCGTTGGTGGGGAAAACCTTGGCTAGTTGCGAGTTCCGGGCTAAAACCGGAGCTACTGTAGTAGCCATACAGCGGAACAATGAAATCATCTTCTCTCCTTCGGCCGAAACTCCTCTTCGCGCCGGAGATGTGTTGATCGTGGTAGCTCCGGAAGAAATTTTGGAGCGCGTATATGCATATGTAAATCGCTAAAAGCCCCCTTGTTAAAAGGGGGCTTAAGTTTAGTTGTAAAAAAGTAAGCCCGGGAAAGGGAGAGGTGGAATATGCAGGATAGGCAAGAGGAGTTAAAAAGTAAGCTTGAGGTAGCCAAACAGGCAGCCCTCCAAGCTGGGAGATACGTCCGGGAAGCCTTGGGAAGGGTGAAACACTTCTCTACTAAGAGTTCGGTCACAGATCTTGTTACTGAAGTAGATCGGCAATCAGAAGCTTTGATCAAGAAACTCTTACGCGAAAATTTCCCAGGGGACAGGATTTTGGGAGAAGAGGGAGGGATAGAAGAGCCTAGTGTAGGTGGGAAAGAGGCTCAACGAGCCGATCTGTGGATCATCGACCCTTTGGATGGAACTACCAACTTTGTCCAGGGCTTGCCCTTTTTTAGCATTTCTATTGCCCTACAGCGAGGAGGAGATATCGCCCTCGGGGTGGTTTACGATCCTAACCGCGAGGAGATGTTTTATGCCCATAGAAACTTTGGCTCCTTTCTTAACGATAAACCTATAAGGGTTTCCGAGCAGAATAATTTACAGGAGAGCTTAGTGTGTACTGGGTTTCCCTATAACATATCTCCTGAGGAAGAAACTTTAATCAACATCCGGAATGTGGCTCCTCGGGTACGGGATTTGAGGGCTTTGGGTTCGGCTGCGTTAGAGCTGGCGTATGTAGCTTGTGGTCGGCTTACAGGATATTGGGAATGGAGGCTTTCTCCCTGGGACGTAGCAGCAGGTAAGCTTTTGGTAGAAGAAGCTGGGGGATGTGTTACTACTTGCCAGGGGGAGCCTTTTTCTTTGTCTAGCCCTTCTATATTAGCAACCAACGGAAAGATTCATAGCGATCTCGTCCGCCTGCTCTCCAGGCGGCGAAAATAAAAAGTCGGGTAGTAAATGCTCCTACCCGGCTTTTGTGGTCTTATAAGGAGGTTAATTTAACCTTACTTTATGGTACATATGTTCGAAAAGTGGAGATGAAGTGGAGATGAAGTGGAGATGGTCCAGCGAGAGGGAGTTAAATGTAGTTTAATTTAAAAGGGGTAAGAAGGGAAAGCAACCCCTTTTTCGAAATTTATTTTAGAAAGAAAACCTTTACCCGCAAAAGGGGGTTAAGAAATTCTTTGGGACGGAAAGCGTACTGGATAATAATAGGGCTTTTTATTTTTCTCTTTAGCTTTGGATGCTTTATTGCGCCTGCCTATGCTAGTGGTCTGCGCGTTACCTTTATTATAGGCCAACCTACTTATTGGGTTAATGAGCAAACTTTTAGTATGGATGCTGTGCCCTTCCTATCCTCCGGTCGCTCTTTTGTACCTTTACGCTACCTAGCTTATGCCTTAAATGTAGCTCCGGGAAATATCTCTTGGGATGGCGCTACAGGTATTGTTACTTTGAAGACAACTATAGATTCTGCTTATTTTGAGATAAGGCTGGGAGTACATAACAAATATCTAAGTGTAATTAAAAGGGTCCAGTCGGGTGAAGCCCAAGTAGTTACTTCTGTGAGTCTTCCCATGGATGTAGCTCCCCTCTTATTAAAGGGGCGAGTTTACTTACCCGCCCGCTATGTGGCAGAAGCTTTAGGGTATAAAGTAACTTGGGAGGAAGAAGGGCAAAAAGTAATAATTACGGCTAACCAGGATATTACACCAGGAGAAACTGATAAATCCCAGCTCCTCACTTCCTATAGGGGAACCCAAGCTTTCAAGAAGAGCTATTTATGGGATTATCGGGGGACCCAATACCAGTGGCAGATAATAGTACCTGCTTCTTTAAGGGAATACAACAAAAATTTGGAAAAATTCTTAGAAGAATGGAACACCCTGACATCGTATGAGCGGGCTACCCTTTTAGAGAGCTTGCCCTCTTCTACTAAGGAGTTTTTACTTTCAGTATTACAAGCACCTGCTGGCGATTTTCGGCCCTGGGTAAAAGAGCAGATGAACTACACTTATACTAATAATCTGGCTCTTGAACTACATCGCCAGGCAGCTAAAGAAGGATATAATCGTTTTTATAAAGCGGAATTCATTTTGAGCTTTGTTCAATCCTTGCCCTACATTTACACTCCTCTGCCCCGCCTGCCAGCTACCACTATCCTAGAAGGCGGCGACTGTAAAAGCAAATCCATCCTTTTAGCTGGCTTTCTTAAAGCGCTTGGGTACCAGGTTGCCCTTTTAGAATTTCCTCCCGAGGAATTTGGAAACAACATTGGCCATGAAGCAGTAGGTATTGCCTTTGATACCCGTGAACTTCCGACGCGAGAAAGCTTGTTTTACTTTGAATACCAAGGCCAGCGTTACTATTATGCCGAGACTACTACGCCTGGGTGGAGGTTAGGAGAGATGCCTGAGCTTCTTCAGAATAAAGTAGTCGTGGTTTATTCCTTGGAATAAAGGGGGTAAGGAGGGCGGTTTTTAAGCCTATCTCTACTCCCACCATTACTTTTAGACTGTCCCCAGCTTCCAACAAAAGCGCTAGAGCATATACGGGAGAGACTACCCAATTATGCTCTAGCCTTAACAATTTCTTGATAATCCCTTGAGTACTTTTTGGTAACTGCCCTTTATACTAGAAACCGAGGCAAGGAGATATTCCTATGCCGGACTTAAAAATTAGCGAAGGGGGTTGCTAACACGTGAGGCGCATAAGATGGTTGGCTATTCTTTCCGTATTATTAGTGGGTCTCTTTTTGACTCCGGCCTTTGCTGAAGATATTACCAGTACCACCAGGCCGGGTTTGGGACTACGAATTGGTCGGATGCAGGGGAATTTGGTCAGTACTGTTGCGGCGATTTTAGGGGTTGATGAAGCTAAAATTTTAGAACAGCGCCGTTCTGGCCAATCTCTGGTGGAAATTGCTGAGGCCCAAGGAGTGGACAAAAACCAGCTAGTACAAAAAGTTTTGGAGGAGCGCAAAAGTATTCTGGATCAGATGGTAAAGGAAGGCCGCCTTACTCAGGAACAAGCTGAACTCTGCCTAAAGAATATGGAACAACGTGTGGAGTACAATGTTAGCCGTACCTCTGTGGGGCCACCACCCTGGGCTGGGAAGGGCTTTGATAATGGCTCTGGTAACGGCCAGGCCGGGCTTAGAGGGAATGGCTTAGGTCAGGGTAGAATGGGTCGTGGTTTTGGCCTGGGAAGTGGTGGGAATAGCAGGTAATGGGAGAGGCGGGGGTCATCAGACCCCTGCCTGTACAGAATATCCATAGCGAGGAACATCCATGGTCTGAATAAAAGGCAGACGATACCAGGGAGGTTATTAAGTAAAAAAGATGGGTGCACCGTTAATCCTGGTAGTAGAGGACGAAGAAAAAATTAAGGAAATGGTAGCCAGCTACCTAGCTGGTGAAGGATTCCAAGTTAAAACGGCAACTACAGGTCCTGAGGCCTTACAGATTTTAGAAGGACACAATTTTGATTTAGTAGTCCTCGACTGGATGCTGCCAGGGCTAAGCGGTTTAGAAGTTTGCAAACAGGTAAGACAAAAATCCGATATTCCTATAATTATGTTAACAGCTAAGAGTGAAGAAGTAGATAAACTTTTAGGCCTAGAGCTAGGTGCAGATGATTATATAACCAAGCCTTTTAGCCTGAGAGAGCTGGTGGCTCGCATAAAAGTGGTGTTAAGGCGAAGTAAGGCTAAAGACGCATATCGACATGAGGAATTAACCCTTGGCGATCTTTACATAAATTTTACTACGCGGGAAGTAAGGGTAGAGGGTCGTGAAATAGAACTAACCCCTACTGAATTTGCCCTTCTTTCGGTTATGGCGCGCCATCCAGGTCGGGTCTTCACTCGTATGCAGTTATTAGATTTAGCCTTAGGAGAGGCTTTTTTGGGTTATGAGCGCTCAGTGGATACCCATATAAGCAATTTGCGAAAGAAGATAGAGAAAAACCCTGCTAATCCCCAATATATACTTACTGTTTATGGAGTGGGCTACAAGTTCAGGCCCAGATAGGATATGAAGCTATCTTTTAAAATCACTGCTGCTATGGTGACAGTAGCTTTGGTAGCCATAGCTCTGGTGGCTATTACCTCCAATATTATTGCCGGTCGCTCCTTTAACACTTATTTAAACCGGCAAAAAGAACTTAGAATTTTAGAATGGCGATCTATCCTTCTTTCCTATTATCGTCGTAATAATGAGAGCTTTGAAGGGGTACAGTCCCTGTTTAGTTACCCCAGGCCCGGGTGGGGACGGGGCGGCCCGGGCTTTTCTGGTCGGGGGGGCCTAGAAAGAATTATATTGACAGATAAGGAAGGTAAAGTAATCGGAGATTCTGACGGAAGCTTTCTCGGTAAAAGGTTAAACCCGGCTGAACTAAAAGAAGCTTTTCCTTTAAATTATAATCAGGATACCATAGGCTACCTTTTAGTAACCACTAGGTCCGAAACAGGGATACGTTCCATAGAACAGGATTTTAGGGATAGCGTTTTGCTGGGTACCGCTTTAAGCGGCCTGATGGCCTTTTTGTTAGCTATAGCCTTAGGATTATTCCTTGCTCGCCGGTTAACTACACCTTTAGGGGAGTTGGTCTCCGCTGCGCGTAAAATTGCTAGCCGCCAGTGGAATCACCGGGTTAATATATCTAGTAAAGATGAGATAGGTGAGCTAGCCCAAGCCTTTAATTCCATGGCCAACAGCTTAGAAGGCTATGAGAATTCGCGAAAAAATTTAATGGCCGATATCGCCCACGAATTGCGGACACCCTTAGCTGTGTTAAGGGGTAACCTGGAAGCTATACAGGAAGGAGTATCTGAGCCCACCCCGGAACTCATTGCTTCTTTACATGATGAGGTTTTAAGGATCTCTAGGCTCGTGAAAGATTTAGAGGAGCTAAGCTTAGCGGAGATAGGAAAACTTGCTCTCCACTTTCAGGAGGTTTCCCTGGAAGAATTGTTAGAACGGGTGACCACTACCTTTGCAGCTGAAGCTGCTAGCCGGGGTATAGAGTTTCGACTCGAAGTAGAACGCTCCTTGCCATTAGTAAGAATAGATCCTGATCGTATAACCCAGGTTTTTTTGAATTTATTATCCAATGCCTTATGGCATACACCGCCGGCAGGGCTCATCAGACTCCAGGTAAAAAAAGAAAAAGATCATCTCCATGTGTGCATTGCTGATACTGGGCCGGGCATAGACCCCCAAGACCTGCCCTATATTTTCGAACGTTTTTACCGTTCCAGGTCTTCCCAACTACAGGCTGGAAGAGGGATGGGTTTAGGTTTGGCCATTGCTAGAGAGATTGTAGTAGGTCATGGCGGTCAAATTTGGGCGGAGAGCAAACCTGGCCAGGGGAGCACTTTCCACTTTATTATACCATTAGCTCATTAATTCTTAGGGATAGTCACATTTACTTTCTATGGGGGATTTTAAAACATGCCCTAAAATTTGAGCTGGATCCAGATAGAGGTTACTTCCTAATTGTAATGCCATGTGTACATATTGTCCCCATACTGTTTATCGCGACATCTGGGCAGGTAGGCACCTCAACATAGATACTTTTGAAACGTTGGTAACCTTACTTCTCCGAGGCTAACCTGGTATTTCTCCAGAGGTGGGGTGAGCCTTTTCTTCACCCCCATTTTTTCACCTTAGTTAAGCGTGCTAAACAGGTGGGATGCCTGGTGGGAACAACCACTAATGGGACTTTAATAGAGGCTGAGACGGTTGAAGAGATAGTGGCCTCGGGTAATCCTGCTTGTCAAGGATGTTCGAAGTCATATGCTAAGGATTTTATTTTTAATTGACATACGTTCAAATTCGGGATAAAATACGTATGAACAAATGACCATAAAGGCTGCACAAAAAGAGACTTTAGGAGGAGATGGGGATGCCCGAATTCGAGTATAAGTGTACCGATTGTGGAGCGATGAGCGTTTTCTATAAGCGGGAGGAAGCTCAGAGTTGTCCCGCTTGCGGGAGTAGCAGATTGGTTAGGATATTTTCACCACCTAATATAATCAAAGGTGGTACACGAATGGGTTCAGATTCCAAAAGATTATGTTGCGGTAGAGATGTCCGGCTAGGCGATTGTGTACCCGGCAGTTGTTGTCATAGCTGATGGCTATCGAAGGTAAGCTTGAGAGGTGGACTTATGTACAATACCAGCGTATTGGACCATTTCCTTAACCCGCGTAATGTAGGTTGCCTACCGGATGCCGACGGCATAGGCGTAATAGGAGATCCTGATTGTGGTGATTATTTAAAGATTTATATAAAGGTACAGAAAGGCAAATTAACAGATGTGAAGTTTGAAATTTTTGGTTGCCCGGCAGCTATAGCCACCAGCAGCATATTGACCGAATTAGCCAAGGGGAAGACGGTGGAGGAGGCCTTGAAGATAACCGACCTGGATATTATCGAAGCTTTGGGAGGATTACCTGAACCCAAAATACATTGCTCTAATTTGGGTGCTGAAGCCCTCCATAAAGCTATCCAGGATTACCTGGCTAAAAGTTCAAAACAGAAGGCGCTGCAAGACGCCAAAAAAGATTAGAAAGTGGTGAGGAAACGTTGAGTAAAGAAGCTTGTGAGACCTGCAACCCTGAAACGTGTACTTCTGCTACTTGCGAAACGAAAACAGCAGAAAAGCTCCCTTCCAAGGACGTAAACCATATAAAACATGTAATTGGTATTATGAGTGGCAAAGGTGGGGTGGGCAAATCTTCAGTAACCGCGTTACTGGCTGTTGCCCTGGCCCGTGAAGGTTATCAGGTAGGTATCCTCGATGCGGATATTACGGGTCCCAGTATTCCTAAAATGTTTAACATTCACCGATCCCTCCAGGGGAGCACTTTAGGAATTCTTCCGGCAGAAAGTTTGCTAGGGATAAAGATTGTTTCCTTGAATTTGTTGTTACCTCATGAAGACGATCCTGTTATCTGGCGTGGCCCGCTCATTGCAGGCGCAGTAAAACAGTTTTGGACGGATGTAGTTTGGGGTGAACTTGATTATCTATTGGTGGATTTGCCCCCTGGTACTGGGGATGCGCCTCTTACGGTGATGCAATCTTTTCCTCTGGCTGGGATTGTGATCGTTAGCTCACCCCAGGAACTGGCCAATATGATAGTGCGCAAGGCTATTAAAATGGCAAGCTTGATGAAGGTTAAAATATTAGGCCTTGTAGAGAATATGAGCTATGTCCTTTGCCCGGACTGTGGTAAGGAAATTTACATTTTTGGCCCGAGCCGGGCCGAAGAGGCGGCAGCTAAAGCCGGTATACCCCTTTTGGGCATTTTGCCCCTCGACCCGGAGCTGACCGCCTTATCCGACCGGGGTAAAATAGAGAATTACCAAGGTATGTTGTTAGAACGTGTACAAGGTTTTATTAGCCGGATGTCCTTGTAAGTCTTTATCGGGCCTTAAGGGATAAGTCTACTTTATCTACTTTAGGTGATGTGGGACGTGTTTTAGAAATTGACTAGGGGAAGGGAGCGAAAATGGCCTTTTTAGAAGATATTCGGGAGAAATTTAGCCAGTTGGTTACAGCTAATGGCTTACAAAGGGAAGAGATACAAGTAATAAATGCTAGACCTCTGACGCCTGAGGAAGCCATCGGCCGGCCAGAAAGATATGATTTCCCTCTTTTAAAGGGTAAAGAAGTGATGATGGAAGCTCTATTTTTAGGTAACCGGGGTCAAGCTTTTACTGACATGCCCGGCAACTTTCGAGGTACTATAGAAGATGTACTTGCTTTGCCTTTAAAGAACAACTTCGAGAGAGCGGTGTTTGTAGCCACTCTCAATGCTGTTATGCGGTATTTAAAGCTAGTGGATAAGACCGTACATTGCCGGGATAAAGAACCCGGGCAGTGTGCTTTACAATTAGTAGCTTATATAAGAGAACGTTTTGGACATCCCCGTATCGCTTTCATCGGGCTACAACCTGCTATGGTCACAAACTTAGCTGAACATTTTCCTTTAAGGGTAGTTGATTTAGACCCGGATAATATTGGGCAGAAAAAAGGTAAGGCTATAGTGGAAGACGTTTCCCATACGCCCGAGATTTTAGACTGGTGCGATATAATAGTTGCTACAGGGACGACAGCAGTAAACGATACTCTAACCCCTTTATTAGGGGAAAAACCCATTATATTTTATGGAGTTACTATCGCTGGTATTGCTTACCTTGCAGGTTTTGAGCGTTACTGTTTCTGTGGCCATTAAAGCCCAGCGCTAAAGTGCAACTTTTTAAGCTTGCTAGAACCATGGGGGCTCTCTAGCTTAAGCAGGCAGGGATGGCTCCCATGGTTTTTATCTGTTTTTTATTGACATATGGTCATAATAGGGTTATAATACAAAATGAACAAATGGCCATAATCTATAGGGGGGTAAAAGGTGAAAATAGCTGTCACGGCTCAAGGGCCTAGCCTGGAAGCCAGTGTAGACCCGCGTTTTGGACGCTGCTCTTATTTTGTTATAGCAGGACCTGATGGCGAAATAATCGAGGCTATCCCCAATGACGGTGTGGCGGCTGGAGGCGGGGCTGGTATAAGCGCTGCCCAGTTGCTGATAAACAAAGGGATAGAAGTTCTACTGACCGGGCAGGTTGGTCCTAATGCTATGCGTGTATTACAAAGCGCAGGGATAAAAATTTACCAGACGGCCGTGTCTACAGTTAAAGCTGCCTTGGAAGAGCTAAAAGAAGGTAAAGCGACACCTCTTTCTGGGGCCACGGTAGGTCCGCATTTCGGTTGGGGAAGGGGAGGGAGACAGTTTTGAAGATAGCGGTAGCTACAGAAGGCAATATGGTAGCCGAACATTTCGGGCATTGCTCCTATTATACTTTGTTCGAAGTCGAAAACGGGGAGATCTTAAGCAAGACAGTGATCCCCAATCCCGGGCATCAACCGGGGTTTCTGCCGGGATATTTGGCTAGTTTGGGTGTAGAGTGCGTAATCGCCCGGGGTATGGGAGCAAGGGCGATGGAGTTGTTCAGCCAGCAAGGGATCGAAACCGTCACCGGCGTAGGAGGCCTGGTTGACGAAATCGTTCGGGAATATCTAAAGGGCAATTTAAGAAACCAAGGCGGTCCGTGCCAGCACGACCACCATCATGGATGTTAATTTACTTTAGGGGGGTACCTAATGGCTGCACGAGTAATGCAAGAAAAGTGTACTGGGTGCGGGGCGTGTGCAGATGTATGTCCTGTAGAAGCTATAACTGTTGAAGGGGTAGCTAAAATAAACGAGGAAGAGTGCATAGAGTGCGGTGCTTGTGTGGATGAGTGCCCTAACGGGGCTTTAAGCCTAGATTAAGCCATAAACAAGAAGTGTGGTGAATTCAACCTTATGAAAGTGGCGGTGGCCAGCGGTAAGGGCGGGACAGGTAAGACTACAGTGGCCGTGAGTTTAGCTCTGGCGCTGGGAGGAAGTGTACCCATCCAATTCCTCGATTGCGATGTGGAAGAACCCAACGGTCACCTATTTTTAAAACCTGTTTATACCCGAGAAGAGGAAGTAACCCTTTTAGTCCCGGAGATAGATGAAAATAAATGCAACTATTGCGGAACTTGCGCTAAGATATGTAACTTCAATGCCATAGCCGTAGCGGGCCGGAAGGTTTTAGTTTTTCCCGAGCTGTGCCATGGATGTGGTGCGTGCAGCAGGTTTTGTCCCGAGGGAGCTATAAGGGAGGTTCCTTTCCGGATAGGCGTAGTCGCCAGTGGCCGGGCGGGCAGCATAGAAATGGTAGAAGGCCGGCTGGATATAGGTAAACCGCTGGCCCCGCCGGTTATAAAAGCAGTTAAGAAACACGCTCAACCTGACAAGGATGTTATAATAGATGCCCCGCCCGGCACTTCTTGCCCGGTTGTGGCTGCCATAAACGGAAGCGATTTTTGTCTTTTAGTTACAGAACCCACACCCTTCGGGCTTTATGATCTGAAACTGGCCGTAGAGGTAACCCGGGAGCTAGGGATCCCTTGCGGGGTTATTATAAACCGGTCCACTTCTACAGATGGTGATGTAGAAAAATATTGTTATCAAGAAGGTATCCCGGTCGTTTTGAAAATACCCTTTGATCAGCGTTATGCTGCTTGTTATGCCCAAGGGCACCCCCTTGTTTTAAAATTTCCCGAATGGATACCGGCCTTTAAGGAACTATGGCAGAGAATAGTGGGGATGGTGAAGAAAGGTGTTTGAACTACTGGTTATCAGTGGTAAAGGTGGAACGGGGAAAACCTCCTTAGTAGGGGCTTTGGCCATGTTAGCTAAAAATAAAGTGTTGGTAGATTGTGATGTAGATGCCCCGGACTTACACCTTCTTCTCCATCCCGAAGAAGAAAGCAGCAATGAATTCTGGGGAGGCTATAAGGCAAGTATTAATATAGAGCGGTGTACCAGATGCGGTCTATGCGAAGAAGCCTGCCGTTTTGAAGCCATAAAGGATTTCCGGATACACCCTGTTTTTTGTGAAGGGTGCGGTGTCTGCTTCCGCTTATGCCCGGTAGGGGCCGTAGAATTTAAGCAGTTGGCGGTAGGATATTGGTATATCTCCCGGACTAATTTTGGCCCCTTGGTCCATGCCCGCCTAGGAGTGGGGGAGGAAAATTCGGGGAAACTTGTTACAGTTGTCCGGCAGGCGGCCCGCAACTTGGCCCGGGAGAGAGGATTAAACCTGATAATAATCGATGGACCACCCGGAATAGGGTGCCCTGTAATTTCTTCCTTGACGGGTGTCTCCTTAGCCTTAGTGGTTACAGAGCCCACTGTGGCAGGTAAACATGATTTGGAAAGGGTAATAAATCTTGCCCGCCATTTCCGAGTACCGACTGTAATCGCTATAAACAAATTTGACTTGGCTTTAGAGAAGAGTGAAGAAATAGAGAAATATTGTGCCCAACAGGGGCTAGAAATAGTAGGGAAGATCCCCTTTGATGAGGAGGTTAACCGGGCATTATCACGTGGCCAGTCTTTCCTGACCGTTAAGCACTCTAAAGCAGCTTGTGCTGTTACCTCCCTTTGGGAAAAATTGCAAGTGAGGCTAGGAAGCTAAAGGGGGGGTATCCATGGAAAATGTCGAAAAAGTCTTGAAAGACCGAGAGAAATTTTATGCAGTCCAGGATAATTTACAACGTTTGCAAGAAAGCGAGCACCGGCTCACTCGCCAGCGTAAGGCGGTACTTAAAGCTTTCTTAGAGCTATCCCCAGAACACCCAACGGTGGAAAAGATATATCAGGTAGCCAAAAATTATTGTTCTA
>NZ_JAKKUR010000011.1 GCF_021890735.1 Thermanaeromonas sp. | reverse complement strand
CCAGGCGGTAAGCCGGAAACTAGCTTTCGCACCGAAACCGGGTTGTTATCGTCAATATCCCAAGCAATGAAGCGGCAAAGGCCGTCCGTTCCCACTGGCGAAACCGCTAATGTTTGCATTTTTTGGCCTTTTGGGATAAACTTTTGCCAGGGAACGGTTTTCCACCCCTGGCCGTTGTGGAAGGCTATCCGCTCCGGTGTCCACCAGAGGCCGGGAATAAAAAAGCCCGGGTCGTTAACCCGGGCCAACTTTTCAGCAGGGGGGCTCATACGGTCTCACCCGCCCATGCGAATGTAAGCTGTTCCTGCTCCTCGGTTGTGTTCCGCCAATAGCGGTAAGGGAGGTAAATCCTTTTCGGATGAAGAGGCCCTACCTGCCGAATACGTGCCTTTCGGTGAGTTTTTAATACGGGTAGAGGTATCTCCAGTACCCCCCACGGTGTTATGTGGCGGATTAAAGTATTTTCCGGTAGTGCTGGGTCGTATTGCAGGTCTACCCCCGCCGCTCCTTCAATGCGAAGGATATCGTCGGCTTTTATCCTTTGCTCGAATACCGGAGGGTCGCCGGGAATGAGTTTTCCCACTACGGCCCACCTGCCGCCTACGTAGGCTTTTATCGGGATAGGTTTCATCGGAGTTCCCCCTTTCTAAATGCTTAAGGCCGGGTCATATCGCCCGGCCGCCTTATTGCCACCTTGAAGTTTTTAATCCCGCTACCTGTTTCGCTATTTGGGCTATTGCCCCGTTATCGTTGTATATGCCGAGAAGTCTCTTCCCCGCTCCCCGGCTTATGCCTGCCGCCCGGCAGGCGATAGAGAAACCCCGCTTCCCATGTTTTTTCAGAATAAGCCGCAAGAGTTCCGGGTTTCGGGTTCGGGAAAATGCCTCTACCGCTTCCCGCAAATACATGGTCTCCCCTCCCCCACCTCTCAGCAGGCTCAACACGCCTGCGGCTTTGGGAACGATATAGGTTATCCCGCTGGCTACGCCTTCCGCACTAGCTTCGGCATTGGCTGGTCTACCAGTATGGGCCAACCAGTCACTTCGTCACAGATTTCGGAGACGGGAACACCAAAAAACTCGGCCAGTTTCTGGCGGTAGTGTGGCGGAATGTAGTTCTGGCCTCTCTCCATTCGGCAGTACCAGGTTTCGTTAAGGCCGATTTGAGCGGCCATATCTTTGAGGGTCAACCCTCTCCGCACCCGTAAAAGCCTAAGATTAGTGACCATAGAAGCCCCCCTTTTCGTTTGCTCAATGCCATGATAAACTTGATGAGAAGAAAATCTATCGTGCGACATTTCGTGCGACAGGGAGGTATCGGATTGCCACGCCAGCGGGTTCAGGTTTGGCTTCCCCTGTTCGAGCTAAGCCCCCTTAATGCCGCTTATGCCCGTGATTTACAGCGAGCACAAAAAGAGTGGCGAGGCGAGCCTGTTATTTGGCTGCTCCCTGATATAAGGGAGGTCAAGCGTTGGTACTGGGATTTTCGAGGGTTTAGAGTTTGGGAATGTGCAGTGCCCAGCGAAACGATAAACCGGATTGTTGTTATCCATATAACCGAAGAGGGATTTTGCTACCCTCCTATCGAGGTAGGCCTCCCGCAGTCCTGGGAGGGGAAAATACCGGAGGGTCTTTTCCGAAAGTGGCTAAATGTTGGCCGAGTGTCTTTGGTGCCCGGCCTAAAAGAAATCAAGATAACAAGGCCGGTTTTTGAAGGCGACAGGGTGAGTTATGAAGAAAGGCTTTTGAAGGTAGAGCCAGGGCCAGTTATGCCTATTGTGTCGCTAGATGAAAATACGAGGAAGATTACTTTCGCCTGGCCGCCACCTGGAAGCCATCTTCCGCCGTCGGTTAGCCCGGAAACCGAGAGCCAAGAAATATGTGGGCCAGTTGTTTGGGAAGAGAAGCCGTTGTCGCCTGAGCTTCCTACCGCTTTAGACCGTTTTGGCAATAGGAGCCTGAATGTTTGGCTACAGTGGCCGGAACCATTTAACGAAATGTTTCCCTTCGGCGGAAGTATGGATTTAATGTTCCACAAGGCTTTAATGAGGCGGTGTATCGAAGACTTAAACGAAGGGAAGCCGGGAGTATTGGACGAGATAGCTTCCTGGGCTAGCAGGTTTACCGCACAAGGCTGGACTACGCTAGAACTGGCATATATTGCACCCACTTTAGAAGCCTGCGGAAGTGAGGCGTTATTAACGGACATTGAAGGAAGATATGGCATAGTCGCCGGAAATCTGAGAGAGCTTTTTAGCCATGCAGACTACTGCTCCAAGTTCCGACATCAAGTGGACATACCAAGGGTTTTCGGTTGGCTTGGCTACTTCTGGTGGGAGCTTAACCAAGTGGTCAACGAGAGTAAGGAGCATGTGCCTATTTGTGAGCGTTGTGGGTGGTCTTACAGGGCACACGAAAAAAACGCTATTGTGGGCCAAATGATAATCTAGAGTGCTTCCGAAGCAGGAGAGCAGAGGATAAGCGGAAAGAGCGGCAAAGGCAAAAGCTAGAGGCCCTTTTAAAAAACTCCTCCACTTGAGCAGGATTTTGCCCACAGAAAAGCTAAGACTTACTTAACCAAGGCATACTATGTAAGGGCTGGAATGCGTCTTAGGAGGGAAGAACATGGCCCGCTTTATTGTCTACCTCGAACCCGCCGAAGAAGGAGGTTATATCGCCTCTGTACCAGCACTACCGGGCTGCGTCACCCAAGGGGAAACTAAGGAAGAAGCTTTGGCAATGGCTGAGGACGCCATAAGAGGGTACATCGAGAGCCTGAAGAAACATGGAGAGCCGCTACCCTTTGGCTGTAAGGAGTGTTCACGTTAGGGGGTGAAGAGGATGCTTTACCGCTACAAAGTTATCCTCGAATGGGATGAGGAAGGTAAGGGCTATGTCGTTTCTGTTCCTGCCTTACCGGGGTGCTTCACCCAGGGAGATACCGTTGAAGAAGCATTGGAGAGGGCTAAAGAGGCTATAGCAGGCCACCTTGCGGCTTTAGCCCAGGAAGGTCTGCCCCTGCCTACTAAAGACGTTGAAATAGCCGAAGTGCAGGTAGAGATAGCCTCATGAGCAGGCTACCGAGGGTTACAGGTAAAGAAGTGGTTAGTGCGTTGAAGAGGGCTGGCTTTGTGGTGGTGAGAATACAGGGCAGTCATCACCACTTGCGAAAGCCGGGTGCTAGAAGCTTGGTTACTGTTCCCGTACATTCCGGTGAAATCCTGAAGCCAAAGCTTTTGAAAAGCATACTGGAGCAGGCCGGACTAACCGTTGACGAGTTCAAAAACCTTCTTGCTTGAGCAGGATTTTGCGAAAATGTGGCGAATATAACCTAAAATGTGGCGAATATAACCTATAGAGGCTAATCCGGTGGTGCTGAGGGTAAGGCTTCAAGGGTATCCCTTGGAGCCAGGAATCCCAAGGCTTCCATGGTGGCAAATCCTGGGGTTAAGACACCGGTCTTTCAAGCCGGGAACGCGGGTTCGAATCCCGCACGGGTCACCAAAACTTTAAAGAATCGAGGTTCTCCAACGCCTGAAGCCTGCTTGGGCTATCCGGTGTGGCCAAGCAGGCTTCATTTATGCCCAAAATCGCAAGGTTTGCTTCCAGAAATGTAAGCCTAAGCCAGGCGTTAGAGGAAGAACTTATCCTCATTCAAGTCCCCTTGATTTATCGCTAAAACCTTATGAGCTAGGACTTCCGTGGTTTTATGGGTTTTCTAACCTTCCCGGGCATGATTAACCTTTTGATTTAGTGCAAGTGACGTCCTGATTTAGGCTTAGCAATACTATCAACACGATTAACCAGATTCTCCAATTGTTGTTTTAATTCCTCTCCTTCCATGGGCAACCCATAGCTAGGAATTACGATGGAAGGGTTTAGCCCCATGTCGAAACTTTGTCCCCACCTCCCATCCCTAGACGACAAGAATTGCATAAGCCCTGGGATATAATTTTTTCAGTAAAACAAGGACGGTGGTGTATGTTGGCGGAGCGTGCTCAACGGGTGTCGAGGGTTGGAGTAGCTGAGGGGGTGGGGGCTACAGCCTGGCTGGGGGCGGCCTTTATATTATCCCGGGCCACCATTCTTGCAGAGTTAAAGCCTTTTGGTGCAGCCATAGTTATGGCTGTGGCCGGGCTTAGGCCAAACTTGTTATGGCCTACGGTGTTAAGTGCGGGGGCGGGAACCGCCTGGAGCTTACCCGGACCGGAAGGGTGGTTTCGTCTCGCTACTTTCTTAGGTTTAGGCCTCACTTATACCCTATGCCGGCGAAACAAGAAGGTAAGTAGGGTTCCGGGAGCTTTTATTGCTCTGGGTGCGGCAGTCGTTATACTTATACGGGGCTTAGGCCAGGTTATTCTGGGTCCCACCTTCTACGGCTGGATGCTCCTTATTTTTGAGGCTATTCTGGCAGCCGGGTTAGCGATGGCTTGGAATGCGGCAGTCGTGAGCCGTTACCGAGAAGAGCAGTTGCTGGGGTTGGGCCTTTTCGCACTGGGCTTGCTTTTAGGATTGCAGGAATTAAAGGTAGGAGGCATGTCTGTTCAGAGCCTGATAGGCCGCTTATTTATACTTCTGGCCGCCTTAATCGGCGGGGCCGGTGCCGGGGCCGCTTCGGGAGCCGTTTTGGGCTTTTTGCCCAGCCTTACGTCTTTAACTGCTCCGGCCCTGGCCGGGTTACTGGCGCTGGTGGGTTTGACGGCAGGAGCATTCTACAATTTGGGCAAGTTAGGGGTGGTAGGGGGGTTTCTTTTAGCCCACCTTTTGCTATCCGGCTACTTCCTGGGAGCAGAGGGAGCTAATGCGGCTTTAAAAGAAAGCAGTCTTGTAGCCTTGATTGCTCTCTTGCTGCCGCGAGAGGTCTTAAAACAATTATCCGCTTCTATAATTCGGACTAACAACGAAAGTTCGGTCAAGGAAGCCCTGGGCCTTTCTGACCGTTGGAACCGGGTAATCAATGCGCTTAGGCGTTTAGGGGAAAGTTTGGAGTTAGGGACGCAAAACGATTCCACCAGCGTTAACGGAACTTTAAGGCAGGTGGAACGCCTTGTCTGCCAGGGCTGCCCTGCACATAAGGTGTGCTGGGAGCTGGAAGGGGACAAGCTGAGGGAGGTTTTAAAGGATTTATTAAAAAAGGAAGGACCTGTTTTAGCCCCCGAGCTACCCGAGTGGCTCAAAGGAAGGTGCGGTAAAGCCTGGGAGCTGGCGCAGGCCTTGTCTGTTCAGCCCCGGGGCCGGGCACTGGATAAGGGTTCTTCCCTGGGGCTTCATTTAGGCCTCCAGTTTCAGGCTTTAGCCCAAGTTCTTGAGGAAACTGTAAAGGAAGCTTCGGCGTCTGATGACGAGGAGCTACAACCTTATTTTACTGTGGAGGTAGGATATGCTTCTTGTGCCCGGGACCGGGATTTGACCTGCGGGGACTCCTTTCTTGCGGGACCGTTAGACGGGGGGAAATATTTGTTGGTGTTGAGCGACGGCATGGGTGCCGGGTGTGAGGCCCGCAAGGAGAGCCGGACGGCCGTAGAGCTTTTGAAAGATCTTCTTGCGGCGGGTTTTCCCCAGGAGCTGGCTTTGCGCTTTGTGAACCTGGTGCTTTTGTTACGTTCCCCTTCGGAAAGCTTTGCTACTCTAGATGTAGCCGTCTTAGATTTAGTCCAAGGGCGCGGGGAGTTCCTGAAACTCGGAGCCTGCCCTACTTTTTTGCTACGAGATAACAGGGTTTTGACCGTAAGGTCCCAGTCCTTACCTGTAGGTATTTTGGAAGATATCCCTGTAGAAACGGTAGAGGAGGAGCTGCACTCGGGAGATGTATTAGTGATGGTGAGCGACGGCGTATTAGAGGCGCATAAGGAGATTGCGGAAAAGGAAAGGTGGCTTGTGGCAGCTTTAAAGAGGGCGCCGGATTGCCATCCCCAGGAATTAGCCGATCGTTTACTAAAGCAGGCTGTGGCCCTGGCCGCGGGTCGCCCTGCCGATGATATGAGCATAGCAGTAGCCCGGATACAAGCAGATTGAAAGCTTTAAAGACCGAGATTTAAATGTCGAAAAAACTTATACCCGGAGGAGGAAAAGAACCGGTTATGCCGAAATATTACCTACCGGAGAAGGTGGCCGGAAAGATAGCGGGATGGCTACGCTACTGGAACAGGTACGGCAGACCATACAGAGGTATAAACTGGTAGGTGCTGGGGAAAAAGTAGTGGTGGGGGTATCGGGCGGCCCGGATTCCCTGGCCTTGCTCTCCTCCTTGCTGGAGCTGCGAGACGAGTTCGGTTTTAGCCTCCATGTTGCCCACTTAGACCACTGCCTTCGGGAAAATTCGGCGGAGGAAGCAGCCTATGTCCGAAGGCTGGCCGAAGGGTGGGGTTTACCGGTAACGGTAGAAGCCCGGGATGTGCGGGCTTTTCAGCAGGAACATAAGCTGTCCTTGGAAGAAGCTGCACGGGAAGTTCGCTACCGTTTTTTAAGGGAGGTAGCAAGAGCTGTAGGAGCTGCTAAGATCGCGGTAGGGCATCAGGCAAATGATCAGGCAGAAACCTTGCTTTTAAACCTGCTGCGAGGTAGCGGCCTCACGGGCCTTAAGGCCATGGTACCCTACCGGGAGGGAATTATAAGGCCTCTTCTTTTTATTACCCGGGAAGAGATCGAGGAATTCTGCCAGGAAAGAGGGCTGGTGCCCTGCCGCGATCTTAGCAATCTGGATAAGAGTTACCGGAGAAACAAGATCCGGCACGAACTTATTCCGTGGCTGGCTAAAGAGTTTAATCCTGCCATCATTCGCGTGCTGGCGCGTACCGCTACCCTTTTGGCCGAGGAAGAAGCCTTTTTGGAGGAATTGGCCCGGGAAGGCTTAACCAGGGTAATCAAAGAGCAGGGCCGGGGATATCTAAAGATAGACGGGGGAGGTCTTTTAGGGTTACCGGCGGCTTTAGAGCGCCGGGTTTTGCGGGCCGCGGTAGCGAGACTGGGCGGGGGAATGGAATTCCAACACGTGGAGCAGTTACGGGCAATCTTGCGGGAAGGTGCCGGAGCCTTAACCCTGCCCAGGGGCCTTCAAGCCCGGGTCAGCAACGGGCTTTTGCTTTTTGAAGAACCGCAGAAAGAGGACGAACCCGTCCATTTCCGGCATCCCCTAAAGGTGCCAGGCGTGACACCGCTACCTGAAATAGGTAAGCGCCTCCGGATAGAAATCTTGCCCCCTCCAGCTAAAGTCAGCAGCCCCCCTTGGGAAGCTTGGGTGGATAAGGATAAACTCACAGGGCCCTTATGGGCTCGAAACTGGCAGCCCGGCGACCGCTTTCGTCCTCTGGGGATGAAGGGTACTAAAAAACTTCAGGATTTATTTGTGGATGCGGGCATTGATATGCGGGAACGTAAGCGGGTGCCGATTATAGTGTCCGGAGAGGATATCGTGTGGGTGGCAGGGGTACGGCTCTCTGAGGATTTTAAAATAACACCGGAGACCCGCCGGGCCCTTCACTTCGTTATGGAAGAGGACGCCTGAAAGGCAAAATTGCATTCATAATTTTATTATGATAAAATATAATCTCCTAGACGGGGTAGGGCGAGAGGAGGGCTTTATCGTTGAACCGTGTTTTCAAAAACCTGGCTGTTTATCTCTTGATAGTCCTGCTGGCCGTCTCCATTCTGCGGATATCGGCGCCTGTGGAGAGGGCTACTGAGGAGCTAGATTTTACCAGATTTTATCAGCTAATCGATCAAGGACAAGTCCAGGAAGTAACCATAACTCCCGAGAAAGAAATTTTTAAAATAACCGGTACCCTTAAAAATGGTACCAAGTTTTCCGTCAATGCTCCGGCCTCACCCGAGCTGATAGAGAAGCTGGTGGACCGGAATGTACCTGTTAAGACCTTACCTCCCCCAGAACCTGCCTGGTGGACCAACCTCTTGGGCAGCCTCGTACCCATTCTGCTCTTGGTAGGCCTAGTATTTTTTATGATGCAGCAGACGCAGGGCGGGGGTTCCCGGGTGATGCAGTTCGGGAGGAGCCGGGCCAGGCTTCATACCCCGGACGATAAGAAGCGGGTTACCTTTGATGACGTGGCGGGTATGGATGAAGTGAAGGAGGAGCTCCAGGAGATAGTGGAGTTCTTAAAGAACCCCCGCAAGTTTAACGAGCTGGGGGCCAGGATCCCCAAAGGAGTGCTCCTCTACGGACCCCCCGGTACCGGGAAGACCCTGCTTGCCCGGGCCGTGGCCGGTGAGGCGGGCGTACCCTTTTTTAGCATCAGCGGTTCGGACTTTGTGGAGATGTTCGTGGGCGTAGGGGCCTCCCGGGTAAGGGATCTTTTCGAGCAGGCCAAAAAGAACGCCCCGTGTATAGTGTTTATAGATGAGATCGATGCAGTGGGCAGGCAGCGGGGAGCAGGTTTGGGCGGAGGCCATGACGAGCGCGAACAAACCTTAAACCAGCTTCTAGTAGAGATGGACGGCTTTAACCCCAATGAAGGAATCATCGTCATAGCGGCGACCAACCGGCCGGATATACTGGATCCTGCCCTCCTCAGGCCGGGGCGTTTCGATCGGCAGATTGTGGTGGATGTGCCTGATATCAACGGCCGGAAAGACATCCTTAAAGTTCACGTGCGCGGGAAGCCTTTGGATGCTAACGTAGACCTAGATGTTATAGCGCGACGCACACCCGGTTTTACCGGAGCGGACCTGGCCAACCTGGTAAACGAGGCAGCTCTGCTCGCCGCCCGCCGTGGGAAAAAGAAGATAGGCATGGAGGAGATGGAAGAAGCCATAGAACGGGTCATCGCCGGTCCGGAGAAGAAATCGCGGGTTATCAGCGATTACGAGAAGCGGCTGGTGGCCTACCATGAAGCCGGTCATGCCCTGCTGGGGCATTACCTTCCCCACACAGATCCTTTGCACAAAGTCTCCATTATTCCCCGGGGTAGGGCCGGAGGTTATACTTTGCTCCTTCCCAAGGAAGACCGGCGGTATATGACTAAATCGCAGATAATAGATCAGATAACCATGCTTTTAGGCGGCCGTGTGGCTGAGGCGCTGGTATTAAAAGAAGTTAGTACTGGCGCCCAAAATGACCTGGAGCGGGCTACCGAGCTTGTACGCAAGATGATTACTGAATACGGCATGTCTGATGAGCTGGGGCCGTTAACCTTCGGGCGCAAGCATGAAACCCCCTTCCTCGGTCGGGATCTGGCCAGGGACCGCAATTACAGCGAAGCTGTGGCCTTCTCCATTGATAAAGAAGCCCGGCGTATCATCGACGAGTGTTACAACCGGGCGGAAAAGATCCTAAAGGAGCATATGGAAGAATTGCATATTATAGCTAAGGCTCTGATGGAGAAGGAAACCCTGGAGGCCGAGGAATTTACGGCCCTTATAGAAGAATATCACCGCCAGCGTAAGGAGCCCGAAGACGGCGAACAGGTTAAAGCAGGCCTGGCGGCGGATGTAGCGCCAGCCCTGTGCACACTGCGGCCTGCGGACCGCCGGGAGGGGGTAAACACTTTACTCAAGCTTACTTTTCACCTTCTATGCTTGAAAGGGGTATGGTAGAAGATATGGAGCGCACCTTCTGCATGATAAAACCCGAAGCAGTGGCCAGGGGATTGGTGGGGGAAATATTAGGCCGCATTGAGCGCAAAGGTTACCGCATTGTGGCCCTGAAGATGTTGCGCCTAAGCCGCGAAATGGCGGAAAGACATTACGCTGAGCACCGGGAGAAGCCCTTTTTCGGGGAGCTCGTGGAGCATATTACCTCCGGTCCGGTGGTGGCCGTGGTCCTGGAAGGGCCCGGCGTCATCGCAGGGTTGCGCAAGCTTATGGGGGCTACTAATCCCCAGGAGGCCGCTCCGGGGACCATACGGGGAGACTATGCTTTAGAGACGGGTAAGAACGTTATTCACGGGTCCGATTCTTCTGAAAGCGCCGAGAGGGAGATAAACCTCTTCTTCCGGCCGGATGAGATTATGGGCTAGCTTTACTTCCCTTAGTTAAGACAAAAAGCCGCGATAAAGAATAAAAGGCCGCGGGCTCAATTTTTCTCCCGTATTTCCGATGTTTCGTCTTAAATTTAGGAGCCTCGTTTCGGTGATACTGATGGCCACTTCGCTATTGTCGATGCCGATCCAGCGCCGCTCTAACTTTTCGGCCACGCTTAAAGTCGTACCAGAGCCGCAGAAGGCGTCCAGGACTATGTCGCCCTTACGGGACGAGGCCAGTATAATCCTTTCTAAGAGGTTTTCGTTTTTTTGAGTGGGGAATCCGGTTTTTTCGCCGGAGAAACTCATGATTTGAATGGAGTCTAACCGGTCCTGGGGATAGCAGTTCCACGTATCCTCTAAGGGGTAACCCTTACCCCGTGGGGGCTGGCCGTCCCGCCGCCTATACCCTGGGGGGTACGGCAGGTATAGCTTGTGGAAATAGAAATTGGGGGATTTGGTGTAAAAGAGGAGCACGTCGTGGTTGCGTATCCAATTTTTGGCCCGGGTTTTAAAACCTGAGACCCAGCCTATACGCCATACAATTTCCCTTTGGAAGTTCTCCTCCCCAAAGATTTCGTCCATAATCACCTTGATGTAATGGCTTTTTCTTTCGTCTAGATGTACGTATATACTGCCGTCCTCGGTTAGAAGCTCGTATAAAAAAAGGAGTCTTTGACGCAAGAATTCTATGAAAGAGGGGCCCGTGAGGGTGTCTTCGTAGGCCTTAAGCCCGTTGCTCGCGGTGTACTCCTGACGGGAGGAGAAGGGGGGATCTATGTAAATGAGGGTTACGCCTGGCCTCCCCAGGCTATCTTTAAGTTCCCCCTTTTTCTTCATCTGCAGTAAAGTTTTAAGTACAGGCAGGTTATCACCCCAAACGAGCATATTCTTCCATCCCTGGGGCGAAAAGCTTTCATCCTCTCCCCTGATACGCAAGGGTTGGAGACGTGCTGCCGGAGTATTTTCTAAAATGTCTCGCCGGGAAGCTTTGCCCTGGTAAACTAACTCACAGCGGCTCCTGTTCTTATTTTTGTACACCATACCTTTCAACCCTTTAAGAGAGAAGACTTTTCCTCTATAGAATGTTCACGTTCAAGTCAATTGTAACGGTTGAAGCAAAACTGTTTCAAACTACACCTTAAGCATAAAATGGGCCAGAAAGCCTCCTTACGGCCAAGTCTCAAAAGCATATATGAATTTTACTTTACTTAGCAGGAGCTGGTATAAAGGAGGTAGGTCTTCTAATATGGAACGGAAGACGGTCTTGGTAAGGTTTTTGGCCGGAGGGAAACTTTTGTACGGCCGGCTGGAGGATGGGGAAATTATCGCTTTGGAGGGCGACCCCTTCCATGGGTATGCAGAAAGCGGGGAAAAGTATCGCCTGGAAGAGGTGAAACTTCTTGCACCTTGCCAGCCCAGCAAGGCGGTATGTGTGGGGCTTAACTACCGGAACCATGCCCTGGAGATGAAACAGCCCTTCCCCGAAGAGCCCGTGCTTTTTCTCAAGCCTTCTACCAGCGTCATAGGGCCCGGAGAAGATATAGTTTACTGGCCGGGTATAAAAAGGCTGGATTATGAAGCAGAACTGGCTGTAGTTATAGGGAAGCACTGTCACAGGGTTAAAGAAGAGGAAGCGGGCGAGTATATTTTAGGTTACACCGTGGCCAACGACGTTACGGCCCGGGACCTCCAGAAAAAGGATGGCCAGTGGACCAGGGCTAAATCCTTTGATACCTTCCTGCCGCTGGGCCCGTATATAGTTTGCGGGATAGAACCGGGTGATCTCCTCATACAGGCCCGGCTTAACGGGAGACTCAGGCAGGAAAGCAGGACCTCCCAGCTTATTTTCCCGGTACCCTATCTGGTTAGCTTTATTTCGCAGGTAATGACTCTGTTGCCGGGGGATGTAATTTTAACGGGCACTCCGGAAGGAGTGGGCCCCATGGAGGTGGGAGATACCATCGAAATTTACATCGAGGGGATCGGTTCACTGGTTAACCGGGTGGTTGCACTGGAGGAATGAGCCATAAGTCAAATTTCCCGCAGATGGCGATTTTTAAGCGGGGGTCGCTTTGAGGTGGGTAAGGAATTGTACATAGAGTTATCTCCCGGGGGCCATAATAAAGACGGACCTTTTGCGTGGGAGGAGGTAAAGCGTTGCCCGATAACCCCCGGAAGATAGATGAACAGCGCTGGCAGGCAGAAAGGTTAGGAGAAGAGCTAGAGCACAAGCGACAGGAGTTTGTAAGGTCTATCTTGAGACGGGCAGAAGGGATCTCGGCGGAAAAGGAAAAGTTCATTCAGGATAAAACCGGCAGCCCCAAAACCCCCCAACCCCGGAGCTGAGATACCGCTGTTTGACATACAGGCGGTCAGTGAATATAAACAGGGGTACCCGGCGGGATATAGTCGTAAATCCACTTAGCGTTATCCACTTCTAACCGGACGCAACCGTGGGAGGCAGGGGTACCGAGTTTGGCAGCTTCTTCGGGGATGATACGTTGGTTACGGTCCATGGGCAGGCTGTGGAAGAGGTATACATCCCTTGTCCGCCGTTCCTGTAGAGGCCAGCCACTCTTTTTCGAGCTGGCCGTCTTTGTATATACGCACCTTCTGGTCCGCCACGCGTACTTCGATCCAGTACCCCTTTTCCGGGGGCACAAATAGACCCGCGCCTTTGCCCCCTTCCGGCTCCTCATTCTTAGCCGCAGTACCAGGCTGCCCTGCGATGCCGTCATTTGCCGGTGGCGAAAAGGACAGCGATAAAAAAGCCCCCAGCCCTACCAGGATGAATAAAAGCAATACAAAAAAACTTTGCCACTTCATTATGGCCAACACTCCCCTTAAGCCATAGAAGCCTTTGTGGATTTTTCATCTAGCAACCCCTAACAAAGATTTCGACAGGAATTTGCCTTTTCCTCTACCGCAAGCCTATTTTTTTCCGGTTAATCTCGGGGCGTAGTATGGGAAGCACCGTTTTATGCGGGATACACCAGGGCAACACATTCGACGTGATGGGTCTGGGGGAACATGTCCACAGGCTGTATTTCCTTCACCCTATATCCCCGGCGGCACAGATAAAGCAGGTCCCTGGCCAGGGTAGGCGGGTAACAGGAAATATAGATAAGGCAGCGCGGCCTTATGCTGGCTACCGCCTCCAGCACCTTCGGGTGGCACCCTTGCCGCGGAGGGTCAAGGACTATAACCTCTGGTGTTAATCCTTCGTTAAGGAGCCGGGGAAGTGTCCTTTCAGCATATCCGTGGATGAAAAAGACGTTATCTATTTTATTTTCCTTGGCGTTAGCATACGCATCCTGTAAGGCTTCCTTAGATACTTCTAAGGCATATACCCTGGCCGCCCGGGGAGATAAAAAGAGGGCTATGGTGCCGGTACCAGAGTAAACGTCCAATACGGTTTCCTTTCCCGTAAGGCCTGCGTAGTCCAGGACAATTTTATAAAGGGTATCTGTCTGCCTGGGGTTGACTTGAAAGAAGGAAAGAGGAGAGAGGCGAAAGCGGAAGGAACCAATTCTTTCCCATAGATATCCGGGGCCGGCTAGGACGCGCACGCCTTTACCGGGGAATAGGGCGATTACCGAAGACACCCCGGCCTTACAGAGCTTTTGGACAAGGGTCCGGCCCCCCTGAAGGTCGGGTAGACCGACGAGGATAGACATTAGTTCGCCTGTGTGAAAAGACTTACGGATGATGGCACCGGACAGCCCGTTATTTTTCGTTTCAGGTAGATTTTGCATTGCAGGCAGGGAACCCTCTACTGCTTGCCAAACTTTTACCATATCTTCGGGAACAAGGAGACAATCACGGGTGTCCACCAGGATGTGGGATCCCTCCCGGTAAAGACTTAAGCGGGGGACGCCGTTTATTTCTCCTGCATGTAACCCGATCTTGTTCCGGTACCTCCAAGGAGGGTTAAGCCCCACCAGAGGCTTCAAGGTGAAATCTTTTAGCTTTCCTATCCTCGATAAAGCATCCTCCACTTGGCGTTTTTTTATTTCCAACTGGAAGGAATAATCGGCGTGCTGCAGGTGGCACCCGCCGCAGGCGTAATATACCGGGCAGGGAGGCTCTACCCGGTGAGGGGAGGAAGTCAAGATTTTCTCTAACCTGCCCCGGGAGTAGTCACGCTTTGCCTCCGTGATACGGCACTCCACCTCTTCTCCGGGAAGGGCGTAGGGAACGAAAATGATCTGGCCCGAGGGAAGCCGACCCAAGCCTTCCCCCCGGTGTGAACATCCAAAAATAAGTACTTTCTCTTTAGGGCCGGACATAGAGTTTGGCAAGTCGTACAATAGCTAAACCCACACTCCTCGCTCGCGATTTGAACGAAACGCTTAAGCTATAGTATACTGCTATCGGTTGAGCCTTAAGACAATTCTACTATACTTCCGTCAAGGCGAACAAAAGCCAGGTGACAAATTAAATTGGGGTACCGTTCCTTTATAATTTTAGCGGCTTGATACATGTCTTCCCGGTGCTTTTTGAGCTGCTCCTCAAGGGGCAGGTTGCCTAGGCCGTAGGCTCCGCAGTCTTCGTGGTGGACCAGGTATACCTCCTTTACCTGGTGCAACTTCACAGAGGTTTCTATCATAGCGAGTTTATTTTCTGATAAGAAATTGCGGCTGGCACCGGGCAGGGCTATGTAGTCATAATGGCCCTTCAAGCCTCTGCCTTCTAGCCAGCGGCTGACCAGGGGCTGGATTCTATAATCCATACAAGTTAAAACACAGCAAATGCAGCTGGACACTGGTATACCACCTCCTGCCTTTATATTACAATCTTGGCCGTAAACAGAAAAGATATCTCCAAAGTAAAAACTCTCGAGCAAATCCGTGTTGCGACAAGCTAGGGAGGGATGACAAAATGGCCGCAATTTTAGCGCCCGTCGCCTGGAGGGACGGGCATTTAGAGATCATTGATCAGACACGCCTGCCCGGTGAGCTGGTGTTCATACGGCTGGAGACGAAGGAAGAAGTCTGGCAGGCCATAAAAGAACTTAAAGTGCGGGGCGCTCCCGCCATCGGTATAGCGGCGGCCTTTGGGCTGTATTTGGCCGTTAAAGATTTTCCGGCTCAAGACAAAGAAGAGCTTTGTACCCAGTTAAAAAAGGCTGCTGAATACCTGGCATCTTCCCGACCTACGGCTGTAAACCTCTTCTGGGCCTTAAAAAGGGTGCAGGAAAAAGTAAGCGGGGCCGAAGGCCTAACGGTACGAGAACTTAAGGAGTTAGTTTTACAGGAAGCCCTTTCTATACAACAGGAAGATGAAAGCATGTGCCGGGAGATAGGGCGTTACGGCGCCGAGCTATTGAAGGAGGTAGACGCCATCCTCACCCACTGCAATGCGGGTACCCTGGCTACGGCCCGTTACGGCACGGCCCTGGCCCCGGTGTATTATCTAGCCGAACGCGGTAAAATAATGCATGTTTTCGTAGATGAAACAAGACCGCTTTTGCAGGGGGCAAGACTAACAGCCTGGGAGCTTAAACAGGCGGGGATACCCGTAACCCTTATTACCGATAGCATGGCAGCAGTAGTCATGAGCAAGGGTTGGGTGCAGGCGGTGGTGGTTGGCGCAGACCGCATCGCGGCCAATGGGGATGTGGCCAACAAGATAGGGACCTATAGCCTCGCCATTTTGGCGCGGGAGCACGATTTGCCTTTTTACGTAGCCGCTCCCAGCTCTACTTTTGACCTCAGCTTGGCTACGGGAGAAGAAATTCCCATCGAGGAGAGGGATCCCCAAGAAGTTACCCATTTCGGGTTGAGGCCGGTAGCTCCGGAAGGTATCAGCGTCTTTAACCCGGCCTTTGATGTAACACCGCACCGTTATATAACGGCCATTATTACCGAAAAAGGCATCCTTCGGCCGCCCTACCGAGAAAGCATCCGCCAAATGTTTTTTAAATAGGCCTAAGGCCGGGAAGGGGAAAGGGAGCTTATGTATATGGTGGCCCCGGAGAACGGGAAAGGGGAATAGAACCTTAACACCCGAAAGATTAAGGATCGTTAGGGGGAACTGCGAGGTGAAGGGGCCTGCAAGGCGAGAGAGGATAATGGAGATGCTAAGGGCTGGTAAACCCATCACAGGGGCCGAACTTGCCCGGAGGCTGGGTGTAAGCAGGCAAGTTATAGTTCAGGATATGGCGATCCTAAGGGCCGGCGGAGCGAATGTTTTGGCCACCCCCCAGGGATATATGTTAGGGCCTGCCGAAGAAGGGCATAAGCGTACCTTTGCCTGCCAGCACGATATGGCGGGCATGGAAAAGGAGCTTCTAATAATAGTAGATAACGGCGGGCGGGTTCTGGATGTGGTAGTGGAGCATCCCCTTTACGGGGAACTGCGTGGCTTCTTGATGCTGTCCTCCAGGAGGGATGTGTACAAGTTTTTAGAAAGCCTGCACAAAAGCGGGGCTAAACCCCTTTACACCTTAACAGAGCAGGGCGTCCACCTGCACACGGTGACGGCAGAAAGGGAAGAGGTCCTGGAAGCTATCGAGGCGGAGTTGGCCGGGGCGGGTATTCTATTGGAGAAGGAATAAAATGGCCATGAATAAAAAGCTTAAAAGTGAGGTTGACGGGAGAAAAAAGCCGCATTATAATGGCCTTAAAAAGTGACAAGACAGATGTATTGTCTTTTGCCTGGGAGGGAAAGGGCATGCATGAGCTGGTCAGGGAAATACAGGAACTAAAAAGGGAGAGACAGGCCGTCATTTTAGCCCATAATTACCAGCAGGATGCAGTACAGGACATCGCCGACCTGGTGGGTGATTCTTTAGAGCTGAGCCGCTATGCAGCGGAAGCTGATGCGGAAGTAATAGTGCTGGCTGGCGTGCGCTTTATGGCCGAGACAGCCAGTATTCTGGCCCCGGATAAAACGGTGCTTCTGCCGGATGCTTTTGCGGGCTGCCCCTTAGCAGAAAGTGTTGATGTCCAGGAACTCAGGCGGGAAAAGGAGAAATATCCTGATGCGGCGGTGGTATGTTATGTGAATTCACCGGCCGAAGTTAAGGCAGAAAGCGACATCTGCTGTACCTCCAGTAACGCAGTTAAGGTTGTCCAATCCCTACCCCACCACCGGATCCTCTTTGTGCCGGACCGCAACCTGGCCAGTTACGTATCCCGCTTCACAGACAAAGAGATAATCCCCTGGCCGGGGCTTTGCATCACCCATTACAGGGCTACCTTAGAGGAATTAGAAGAGGCGCGGGCCGCCCACCCGCAGGCCAAGGTGCTGGTGCACCCGGAATGCCGGCCGGAGGTGTGCGAGGCGGCGGATTTTGTGGGAAGCACCGGCGCCATATTAAAATATGCCCGGGAAAGCGACGCACAGGAATTCATCATAGGTACGGAGATGGGTATCATCCACCGCTTACAGCAGGAAAACCCTGGGAAAAAATTCTATCTTCTTTCCCCGGGCCTTATCTGCCCCAATATGAAACTCACCACCTTAAGCAAAATAGCCCAGTGCCTTAAAGAAATGCAGCCTGTAATCAAAGTTCCCGAAGATATCCGGCAGAGGGCTTACCGGGCCCTAAAGCGCATGTTGGAAGTGGTATAAAACATGCAAGGGATACCTTCCTATCTGGTTAATTTTGACCTGAGTTCTCTCCCCCGGGAAGAGACCGATGTTTTGATAGTAGGTAGCGGTATAGCAGGTCTTTTCACGGCTTTAAAAGTAGCCTCCCGGTACCGGGTCGTGATGATCACCAAAGATGACCCTTCCCAGTGCTCGACGGAACTCGCTCAAGGGGGGATTGCAGCAGCTATAGACGAGGAAGATTCACCCGCACTCCATGCCCGGGACACCATAAGGGCTGGTGCCGGATTAAACGATCCGGAGGCAGTAAGGGTCCTGGTTACCGAAGGACCTCGGCGGGTCGAGGAGCTTATGGAGTGGGGTATACCCTTTGACCGGGAAGGCGGGGGTCTCCACCTGGGCAAAGAGGGGGCCCATAGCCACCGCCGCGTACTCCATGCCGGCGGTGATGCCACGGGGGCAGTGGTATGGAAGGGGTTGGCCGCCCGGGCCGCTGCGGAAAAGAATATCCGTCTCCTTCCCCGCACCATGGCCTTGGACCTCCTGGCTGACGGCCGCCGGTGTTACGGCGCGCTGGTTTTAGACGGAGAGGGGAGGGTTAAGGCTATCCTGGCCAGAGCCACGGTTTTGGCTACCGGAGGAGCCGGCCGGCTTTATCCTATTACCACCAATCCGCCGGTAGCTACGGGGGATGGTGTGGCCATGGCCTTCCGGGCCGGCGCGGAGGTCATGGACCTGGAATTTTACCAGTTCCACCCGACTGTCCTGGCCCACCCGGGAGCCCCGGGGTTTTTAATTACGGAGGCGCTAAGGGGAGAGGGGGCTGTTTTAAGGAACAGGCATGGGGAAAGGTTTATGCCCCGCTACCATCCCCTCGCCGAGCTGGCCCCTCGGGACGTGGTAGCCAGGGCCATAATGAAAGAAATGGACCGTACGGGCACACGCTGCGTCTTCTTAGACGTCACTCATTTAGATACGGAAATGCTGGAGAAGCGCTTTCCCACTGTGGTTTCCACCTGCCGCAGGCTGGGCCTGGACGTATGCCGTGACTGGATCCCCGTAGCTCCGGCTGCCCATTATTGGATAGGCGGGGTGCGGACGGATCTTTACGGCCGGACAAATCTAGAAGGCCTGTATGCCTGCGGGGAGGTGGCTTGCACGGGCGCGCACGGAGCCAACCGCCTGGCCAGCAATTCCCTTCTAGAAGCCGTTGTCTTCGGGGGCCGGATAGCGGCCGACATTTTGCAAAAAGAATGGAGGATTATCAATCCCCCTCCTTTGTCGTGCAGGCTTAAGGAGGAGGCTTTTTCTGAGGAAGACAAACAGAAGTTGATAAAAAGAACAATGGAGCGCTGGGCGGGGTTGGTGCGTAACGGGCCGGGCCTTAAGGAAGCAACTGCCCGGCTGGAAGCCTTATGGCCCTTGCTAAAAAAGGAGGCTAGAACCCGGCGGGAAGCGGAACTCAGTAATTTACTTCTCCTTGCCCGCCTGGTGGTGGAAGCTGCGGCCTGGCGCAAAGAGAGCCGCGGGGTTCATTACAGGACAGACTTCCCCGGGGTTGACCCCGCCTACTGCAGACATTTAGTGCTGCGAAAAGAAGAGTTGAAAGTAACCCCCCTCGAGGTTTGGCGTACTGAGGGCATTTCCTAGTTAAGAGGGCCGGAAGCTGCTTTGGCTGTCCCGCCCGAACAGCAGCCATAGGTGGGCATTTCTTAGTTAAGGAGGGCGGAAGCAAGTTATGCTTAACGTGCTTACGGTAACGGATATAGTCAAGCGGGCTTTGGAGGAAGATTTGGGGGCCGGGGATATAACCAGCATGACCCTCTTTTCTCCTGCTGACCGGGGTTATGGGGTGATCCTGGCCAAACAAGAGGGGATAATAGCGGGGCTACCTGTGGCTGAGCTCGTTTTTAAGCTTTGTCCCCCGGGTTGTACCCTTACCCCCCTGGTCCGTGACGGCAGCCGTGTACGGGCCGGGCAGGAGGTGGCGAGGGTAGAAGGGCCGCTTTGGGCCATTTTAGGAGGTGAGCGGGTGGCCCTAAATTTCCTCCAGCGCATGTCCGGCATCGCCACCCTCACCTCCCTTTACGTAGAAAGGGTTAAGCCTTATAAGGCTCGGATATGCGACACCCGTAAAACCGTACCTGGACTTAGGCTTTTGGATAAATATGCCGTACGCATGGGAGGGGGGGTAAACCACCGGTGGAATCTGGGGGATGCCGTGCTCATTAAGGATAATCACCTAAAGGCAGCCGGAAGTATTGTGCAGGCCATAAAACGGGTGCGGGAGGCCATACCCTTTACCACGAAAGTGGAGGTAGAAGCGGAGACCCTGGAGCAGGTGGCCGAGGCTTTAGACGGCGGAGCAGATCTTATTTTGCTCGATAACATGGAACTGGCAGAGATCCGGGAGGCGGTAAAAATGGCTTCCGGGCGGGCTTTAATAGAAGCTTCCGGAGGCATTACTCTGGACCGGGTGGCAGAGGTGGCAGCGGCTGGGGTTGATTTCATTTCCGTGGGGGCCCTGACCCACAGCGTTTCGGCCTTGGATTTAAGTCTGGAGCTTATCTAAATGTGAGTGTGGTTTCTCAGGCGTTCTATGTGGCGTAAACCATGTGCGGGCCAGGAGGGTTCTCTCCTTTAGTGGGGTTTATCAAGAGGTTTTCCCTGAGTTTAATTTTTTATCCTTTTGGAAGTAGTATTAGAAGGAACTGCTCCTCTTATGGCGAATAATTTTAAAAAAGTATAACCGGTCCAATGGCTAGACCATTTCCGGCAAAGGAGGCTGAAAGTTTCATGCCCTGGGATCCTACCCAAATGCCCGACTGGCAGATCTCTTTAGAAGCGGAAAAGAACATGCCCAAACCTGAGGAAGTACCGGACAGGCTCGGGTTAAAAAAGGACGAGGTAATTCCTTACGGTAGGCTCTGTCGGCTGGATTATATGAAGATTCTGGAGAGGCTTAAGGACAAGCCCGACGGTAAGTACATCGAAGTTACGGCGGTTACCCCTACTCCCTTGGGAGAAGGTAAGACGACTACCACCTTGGGGCTTATAGAAGGCCTGGCCAAGAGGGGTAAGAATGCCGGGGGTTGTATCCGGCAGCCATCTTCTGCACCGACCTTTAACATAAAGGGTACCGCTGCTGGCGGCGGCAATGCTTTGCTCATACCCATGACAGAATTTTCCTTAGGCTTAACCGGGGATATCAACAACATTACCAACGCCCACAATCTTATGATGGTAGCCCTTACTGCCCGGATGCAGCACGAGACCAACTATACTGATGAAGAGCTGGCCAAGAGGGGCCTAAGGCGCCTCAATATCCATCCTAAAAAGATCGAACAGCGCTGGGTAATGGACTTGGGCGCCCAGGCGCTAAGGAACATAGTCATCGGCTTAGGTAACGAGATGGACGGCGTTACCATGCAGTCGGGCTTTATGGTCAGCGTGGCCTCAGAACTTATGGCTATTCTGGCCATGGTCCGCGACCTTAAGGATATGCGGGAAAGCATTGGCCGGATAATAGTGGCTTACGACCGGCAAGGCAACCCCATCACCACCGAAGATCTAGAGGTAGCAGGCGCCATGTGCGCCATCATGAGGGAATCCATCAACCCCACCTTATGCTGGACTGCTGAGTACCAGCCCGTAATGGTGCATGCCGGCCCCTTCGCCAATATAGCCGTGGGCCAATCCTCTATCATAGGTGACCGCATAGGGCTTAAGCTTTTCGAGTACCATTGTACGGAGAGCGGCTTTGGTGCGGACATAGGTTTTGAGAAATTCGTAAACGTAAAGTGCCGCCACAGCGGGCTTAAACCCAACGTCTCGGTTATCGTAGCTACGGTGCGGAGCCTGAAGATGCACGGAGGCGGGCCCGCGGTAGTGCCCGGGCGTCCCTTGGATGAGGCTTACACTAAGGAAAACCTCCCCTTGCTGGAGAAGGGTATCGAAAATCTCCTGCACCACATCGGCATTGTGAAGAAGTCCGGTGTCAAGCCGGTAGTATGCATTAATGCCTTCCCCACCGATACACCAGAAGAGCACAAGCTTATTCGGCGGTATGTGGAGCAGGCGGGAGCCCGCTGCGCCATAAGCAACCACTGGAGGTACGGCGGCGACGGAGCCCTGGAATTGGCCGATGCAGTAATAGATGCCAGCCAGGAAGAGGTAGATTTCAAATTCTTCTACCCCTTAGAGATGCCCTTCATGGAGAGGGTGGAATTAATAGCCCGCGAAGTGTACGGTGCGGATGGCGTGCAGTGGCTGCCGGCTGCCGAAGCTAAAGCCAAAGTTCTCCAGGAAAAGTATCCCGACTTCTACACCATGATGGCCAAAACTCATTTGAGCCTGAGCCACGATCCCAACCTTAAAGGCGTTCCTAAAGGCTGGACCCTGCCCATACGGGATGTTTTGGTTTTCGCCGGGGCCAAATTCCTCGTTCCTCTCTGCGGAGAGATACGCTTAGTGCCGGGCACCTCTTCCGATCCGGCTTTCCGCAGGATCGATGTAGATGTAGAGACGGGGGTAGTTAAAGGCTTATTCTAATACTTGCTTGTTCTAAACGTAAGCTAGCTTGCGGCGGCAAGTCGGTTTTAAGCTTGCCGCCGCTTTTTTGTCGGCCCGCGCACTTTTCATTAGGCGCAGCCTTAATTTAAGCTTAATAAACAACTAACTCATACTTAATGATAACTGCTTATAATTACATGGGGAAACAAAAAGCAGGGCAGAGGGTGTTATGGGCAAACCCAAAATAACAGTCAGAAATTTAAATTTTTACTATGGAAATACCTGGGCGCTGAAAGATATAAACCTGACTATAACGGAGAATTCCGTAACCGCCCTCATAGGGCCTTCAGGATGTGGGAAGTCCACCTTCCTGCGGGTCCTTAACCGGTTAAACGATCTTATTGAAAACACCCACCTTTCCGGGGAAGTCCTTCTGGACGGCCAAAATATCTACGCTCCGGACACCGATGTTATAGCCCTCCGCAGACGCGTGGGTATGGTCTTCCAGCGCCCCAACCCCTTCCCTATGTCCATTTACGATAATGTGGCTTATGGTCCCCGCGTGCACGGGATAACCAAGAAAAAACAGTTGGACGAAATTGTAGAAAGGAGCCTAAAAGCGGCCGCGCTGTGGGATGAAGTAGCAGACCGCTTGAAGAGCTCTGCTTTAAGCCTTTCCGGCGGCCAGCAGCAGCGCCTGTGCATCGCCCGTTGTCTGGCCGTGGAGCCGGAAGTGATCCTTATGGACGAGCCTTCTTCCGCTCTGGATCCCATTTCCACGTTAAAGATAGAGGAGCTGGTTTTATCTCTTAAGGGAAAGTACACCATCGTAATTGTGACTCATAACATGCAGCAAGCAGCACGGATTTCGGATACCACGGCCTTTTTTTTAAACGGAGAAGTAATAGAATACGACGATACGGCCATCATCTTTACCAGGCCGAGGGACAAGCGTACGGAGGATTATATAACCGGGCGCTTCGGATGAAGCAGTCTGGCGGGCCCGGAAGATGGCGAAGGTTACAAGGGGAAGAGGGTAAACGGGAAGGCCACCAGGGCGCGGCACTAAAGAAAAATTCGGCGGCGCGTATTTAAAGATCTGGAGGACAAATCCGTTCCCCAAAGGTACTAAAGATAAAAGGCAACCGCAATGTGTATCTAAAGAAGATAGGGAATTTTATGGAAGCAATTTGGGAAGAGATGGAAGGTAAAGTATACAATATTCACAAAAGAGAGAAGGTGACAGAATAAAGGAGGTGGAATATAATATGCATAATACTATAGAAACCTTAAGGGGAGATAGGACCATGGCAGGAAGCATACGTCACAACTTCCACCAATCCCTGGAAAGCCTCCAACAGGAAATACTGCGCATGGGGAGTATCGTGGAGCAGGTGATAGCCAAAGCGGTGGAGAGCCTGGCTAAGCTCGATTCTAAGATAGCCAATGAGGTTATTGAGGGGGATACTGTGGTAGATGAGCTAGAGCTTCAGATAGAGGACCAGTGCCTCAAGCTCATTGCTACCCAGCAACCTATGGCCAAGGATTTACGGAAGATCGCGGCCGGCTTCAAGATAATAACCGACCTGGAAAGGATAGCCGACTATTCGGTAGACATCGCCCGTACGGCCAACAGGATAATAGCCACGGGCCAGCCCCTCATCAAACCCTTGATAGACATCCCGCGCATGGCAGAGCTGGCTCAAAATATGGTGAAGCAGGCCTTGGATGCTTATGTCCATGGTGATGTT
This sequence comes from Thermanaeromonas sp., assembly GCF_021890735.1. GTDB lineage: Bacteria > Bacillota > DSM-521 > Neomoorellales > Neomoorellaceae > Thermanaeromonas. Next base: position 19,220 of record NZ_JAKKUR010000011.1, on the reverse strand, counting down.
AAACTGGCTTACGCCGTGGCCGAAGCCGATGACCAGGTCGATCAATTGCATAACCAGATCTTCCGGGAGTTACTGGTCTTTATGATGGAAAACCCTCGGACCATAACCCAGGCCACTTATCTCCTCTTTGTAAGCAGGTACTTGGAGCGCATAGCTGATCACGCTACCAATATTGCCGAAGAAGCCATCTACCTGGAAACGGGCGAAAGAAAGGAGTTGAATGATTGAAACCAAGTTAACTTGCTCAAGTCTGGGTAAGGAGATCGGGCGGCAGCATCTCCCTGACGTGCACCAGGAAAGCGGCGAGCAGCGTTACAGCGAAGGTCAAAGCTGCCGCCAGGCCAAAAAGGGTTAGGTTTTCTAAAGTAGCTGCAAGGCCGAAGACGGGCGGGCCCAGGGCTACCCCTAAAAAGCGCATGGAACCGTAAAGGCACGTGATACCTCCGCGCTGGGAAGCGGAGGTTGAACTGGTAATGAGGGTATTTACCGCGGGCAGGACGCTCCCCGTGCCTACTCCCAAAAGGATGAGGGCTATTAGAAAAAGATAAATAGGTAGCCGGAAGCCCATAAGGAGGAGGGCACCTGCCACCAGGCCCAGGCCTGCTACAAGGGTTAGCTTTAATATCCTTGCGCTTTTTTTCTGCAGGTAGCTACCGCAGAGGTAAGAAGTCAGGGCCATGGAACCTACGGGGAGGGCAAGAAGAAGCCCTATTTTAATCCCTTCCCACCCCTTCGCCTCTAGACTATCTGCCACCAGGCTTAAGACACCGAACAAAAGAAAAAGCACGGTCATGCCGGCAAGAAAGCAGGCTAAAAGCCCCGTCCCCTTTTCTTTAAATATCTGCTTTAGGCTTCCGAAATAACTTGCTATGGTTCGGTGCTGGCCTATACCCTGCTTAGGCTCCCGCACTATCAACCATATGGCTATTCCTACGGGGATGGCGAGAAAACCGTAAGCAAAGAAAGGGGCAAACCACGTTATTAACCCCAGGAGCGCTCCGGCGATCGGGCTTATAACCTTGCCCAGCCCGTTAGAGGCTTCCAGCAGGCCTAAGGCTTTAGCCCGCTCGTTGCTTTGGAATATGTCGCCTACCAGGGCCATGGCTAGCTGGTAGGTTCCCCCGGCGCCTATGCCTTGGAGTATGCGGCTGCCTAAAATAAGATAATAAGGCTGGGCTGCCAGAAGGGCTGCGGTTCCGGCCAGGAGGCCCCCGGTTCCGTAAAGGATAAGGGCGGGGGCCATAATTATTTTGCGGCCGAAGCGGTCGGAGAGAAATCCGGCGAAGGGTATGGTGATACCTGCCGGGAGGGAGAAGCCGGTGATAAAAAGGCTAACCTGAAAAAGGCTTACGGCCATGGCTTCTTTCATTTTGGGCAGCAAGGGCACGAGCATAGAGTTTCCCAGCACCATAATGAACGGTACGGTGCATAAAAGAGCGAAGGGAAGCCGCATGGAGGCTTGCAAGGCTTTATCACTCCTTTTTTAAGTCCTGCTTCTATTTTGTCCCGGCCCGGCATACAAGATTTACGGGAGGGACTACCATGTTTTTCTTTTTTCTTGACAAGTACGTGTTGAGCATGGCCACCCTGCGCTTTTTGTCCAGCCTGGTGGAAATGACGGCAGCCTGTCTTATGCTTAAGTTTAACCGGGTGGATACGGCTTTAAAAATAAATGCTGCTTTGGCCCTGGTAGGTCCCACCGTAATGATGATGGTTACCGCGGTCGGCCTGTGGGGTTTGGCGGGGAAGGTAACGGCCGAAAAATTTCTTATGATTCTTGCAGGGGTGGCCCTTATTTTTTACGGGCTACACCGGTAAACTGTCTCCTTAGGGGAGTTTATGGAATAAAGTAAACAGGGAATTAGGTTTTAAAAACTCCCCCTCAAGGAGGCGAAAGTAAAAGTGATGGAGAAAGACCTCAACTCTTGTGGTTGGCACGGTATTTTAGAGTTTCCTTTGGCGGGGCGGCAGCAAAAGAAGCCCAGGAAACAGGGCCTCACCATGGTTATCGATAAGGGGCTCGGTTTGGCCCAGCTGCACGATCTTTTAAGGGTGGCCGCACCATATATAGACTTCCTAAAACTTGGTTTTGGCACCTCGCTATTTTACCCCGCGGATCTGCTGCGGGAAAAGATACGCCTGGTGCGCTCCTTCGGCATAGATATCTTTCCGGGAGGCACTTTCCTGGAGGTGGCCTGCTGGCAGGGCAAACTGGAGCTTTACTTGCAGACGGCAAAAGAATTGGGCTATACTTTTATTGAAGTTTCCGATGGGACCGTCCCCTTAACCCAGGAAATGAGGACTTACGCCATACGCCGGGCACGGGAGCTGGGATTGGGAGTTTTAAGCGAGGTAGGGAAAAAGGACCCTCGGGATGCCTTGGAGAATACGGCTATTCTAAATCAGATCAAGCGGGATCTCGAGGACGGAGCCTATAAAGTTATAGTAGAGGGCCGGGAGTCAGGTCAGGGTGTGGTTATTTACGATAGCCGGGGGCTCATTAAAGAGGAAGACTTAGAATTTTTAGCCGGCCGGATACCAAGGCTCGAAGACATAATATGGGAGGCGCCCCAAAAGCACCAGCAACAGGAACTCATTTTGCGTTTCGGCCCCAACGTGAATTTAGGCAACGTGCAGCCCCAGGATGTGCTGGCCTTAGAAGCCTTGCGGGTGGGCCTGCGGGGGGATACTTTGAGGGCCACCTTAAAATCCGTTGTTTCTTAAAGGAGGAATCAGGGCCGGGGCGAAGAATATCTTCGCTCAGGCCCTACACTATTAAAGGTAACGTTAGGCGATTTGGGGGGATAGAGGTTTGGAAATAGATGTATTTCCTACCATTGGCAGCGCCACCGATGAAGGTTTAAACGGAAAAATCGCCCTCGTGGTGGATACTTTAAGGGCTACCACCACTATAGCCGCCGCGCTGGAGGCAGGTTGCCTGGAGATTATACCGGTTATCACCCCGGAAGAAGCCATTGAGATGAGGGAAAGGCTGGGGGATGATCGGGTCCTTTTAGGTGGAGAGAGAGGAGCGGTGAAGATCCCGGGATTCGATCTGGGGAATTCGCCCCTGGAGTATACTCCGGAGATGGTTCAGGGAAAGCGGATTATTATGACCACCACCAACGGTACCCGGGCTATCCGGAAGGCCTCCTCGGCGCGTGTGGTGCTTTTGGCAGCTTTAATAAATGCTCCGGCGGTGGCAGAAGTGGTGGCCGGGATGGGTGGCGGGGATGTTACGATTTTATGTGCTGGGACCCGGGACCGCTTTTCTCTGGAGGATTTTTTAACGGCCGGTCTCCTTGTAAGCGAATTAGAAAAGAAGGGCCAGTACATATTAAGGGATGGTGCCTTGGTGGCCAGGGAGTTTTACCGCAGCGCAGGAACCGACATCCTTAAAGTATTGCAGCAAAGCCTGCACGGGGCTCAGCTTGTAGAACTGGGCTTCGGGCCCGATCTAGAGTACAGCTCCAGGGTGGGGATTTTAAAGGTGGTACCTGTTTATAACGGGGGCCTGATAAAAAGATATTCAGGAGGGGAATAGAGGGAAATAAGGTCCGATTACCCGAGACTATAACCAGGGTAAGGGGGCATATAATTCCTTAAGGGAGCCTAAAGGGGATTTCCTGGTCATGAATGCCTCTACCCTAATTTTAATCTTAATCATGCTTTTGGGTATTCTGGGCCGCTCCAACATCATTGCCGCTGCGGCAGCCATTTTATTAGTCCTTGAATTCGTTAATTTAGAGCGTTTTTTCCCTTTGCTGGAGCGGCGGGCCCTGGAGATAGGACTCATCTTTTTAGTTATTTCGGTTCTCATCCCTTTTACCCACGGGCACGTCGGGCCGGCGGAAATTTTGCGCTCCTTTACAAATACTACCGGCCTTATAGCAATTTTGAGCGGGCTTCTGGCCACCTTGCTCAACTGCCAGGGTTTGGAACTTCTCCGGCGCTATCCCCATATGATGATCGGCATGATTCTTGGCTCCATAATCGGCGTAGCTTTCTTCGGGGGAATACCTGTAGGGCCCCTTATGGCAGGGGGTATAGCCGCCCTGCTGGTCTACCTGGTGGAATATCTGCGCTAACGTTTCAACCCAGAATGTAAGGTGGGTGAGTATAGCTTTTTTCAAAGGAGGGGATATTTTAGTCTGAGAAGTTAAATTAGGTCAACGTAAGGAGGTGGTCCTCACTGTATAACCGCATCGATTTTCCAGAGTGGCCGAGGGAGATACCGCGGCCCGATACCTTCCCCCACCCGCAGACCGCTCCACCCGAGATCCCTGAGCACGGGGAAAGACCAGGGGAATCCCCTGAACGGGGATTTTATTGTTATAATTACTTTTGGATAACTTGGAAGGGCGTTTACGATTTTTTCCTGGGAGGCATATTCTAGCTAGTGAATTATGTGGATCTCTTTCTCCTTCTAGCGCTCGTATGGGCAGGTTTCCGGGGTTACCGCCTAGGTTTTGCCGGCCTGGTAGCCGGGCTTACAGGATATTTAGTCGCTGCTCTTTTATCCTTAAACCTGACGGATCCCTTCGTCCGCTGGCTTGACGAGAGCTTCGGAATCTGCCATAAAGTAGCTAATATTTTGCTTCCGTACCTCCCCCTTCCTCGGTTTGTCCTCGACCAGGAACTGAGCGCGCCGGTTATGAAGCAAGTGGATGGCTGGCTCTCCAATTGGTCGTTACCCTTTTCCTTGAGGGCCCGGTTATGGGAAGTTATAGAGAAAAGCGGTGGAAGTTCGGCTACCCTAGGAGAAACCATAGCGTCCGAGCTGGCCCTGGGGCTGCTTAAAATATTGGCTTTCCTAGCGCTTTTTTATATTTCCCTCTGGGTTTTAAAACGTTTAGCCTTTAAGTTTGTCCGCAGTTGGGCCGCTACGCCCTGGAGTATTTCCCGCGTGCTGGGGTTGGTCCTGGGCTTGATGAGCCAGGCTATATATCTTGCGCTGGGTCTGGGGATCCTGGAGCTGGGGATTGAAAAGGGTTGGTTTTTAGAGCTGCCCTTCTTTTTGCCCCTAGCACGGGAGCTTGCAGCTTCCCGCCTTACCCCTCCCCTTCTCGACCTTTTTGCTTGGTTAAAAGGACTGGTCGATATCCAAAGCCTTTTCTAAGTACAAAAATTTTGCAACAGGAGGAAAGAGAAGAGATGAAAGGGGATGGCAAGAGGTTAAAGGAGGAACTCGGGCTTTCCGAAAAAAGCGCCTGGGAGAGGCTGGCACCGGGGGACAAGGAGGCCGTATTTGACTTTTGCGAAGGATATAAAAGCTTTCTAAGTCAGGCTAAAACCGAAAGGGAGGCCGTGCGCCTGGCCCTGGACCTTGTTCGGGAGAAGGGCTTTGTCTCCTTAAACAGTCTATCTTCCAGCCAGGGCCTTGTGCCGGGGACCAAGTTTTTCTGGGAATGGAGGCAGAAGGTACTGGTTTTGGGTGTGGTAGGGGAGCTTCCTTTAGACCGGGGTTTGCGCCTGGTGGGAGCGCATATCGATGCCCCGCGCCTAGATCTTAAGCCCACTCCCCTGTACGAAAGCGGAGGGTTAGCCCTTTTTAAGACCCATTATTACGGCGGGATTAAAAAATATCAGTGGATGGCCTTGCCTTTGGCCCTTCACGGAGTGGCCATCTTGAGGGATGGTACCCGGAGGGAAATCGTGATAGGAGAAGATCCGGCGGATCCTGTTTTCGCCATAAGCGACCTCCTTCCCCATCTGGCCAAGGAACAGATGAAGAAAAATATGGAGGAGGCCGTAACGGGAGAAGATCTAAACCTGGTGGTGGGCAATATCCCTTACCCAGGAGAGGATACAAAGGATAAGGTACGGCTAAATATACTTAAGCTCCTCAACGAACGCTTCGGCCTGGTAGAAGAAGATTTCATCGTAGCCGAGCTTGAGCTGGTACCTGCTGGTCCGGCGCGGGACCTGGGGCTCGACCGCAGCATGGTGGGCGGATACGGGCAGGACGACCGCGTGTGCGCTTATACGGCCCTTAAAGCTCTTCTGGAGATGGAGCGTCCCCAACATACGGCTGTTGTGCTGTGGGTAGATAAAGAGGAGATAGGCAGCACCGGTAATACCGGGGCCCAGTCACGCCTTCTAGAGCAGGTGGTTGTCGAGCTGGCGGCCCGGGCCGGGCTGGCGGATATTTTGACCGTGGGGCGTATCTTGGCTTCCTCCAAAGCCCTTTCTGCAGATGTTACGGCCGGTTTAGATCCTACTTATGAAGGGGTTTTTGATAAAACCAATGTTTCCTTGCTGGGCCGGGGAGTGGTGCTCAACAAATATACCGGCCACCGGGGAAAATACGATGCCAACGATGCCAGTGCAGAGTTTATGGCTGAACTGCGGGCTATATTTAATAACGCAGGGGTTATTTGGCAGACCGGCGAATTGGGCAAAGTGGATTTGGGCGGCGGTGGCACTATTGCCAAGTATCTCGCCTATTTCGGCCCGGAAGTGGCCGACTGCGGCCCGCCCCTTCTTTCCATGCACGCTCCTTTGGAGATAGCCAGCAAAGTGGATATTTTCATGTCCTACAAGGCTTACGGAGCCTTCCTGCGGAGCTAAAAGGCGGAAGGTAAAAATCCTTACGTGTCGAAGTATAAAAGGCGGTAGTTTTACTTCTGGAGAAGGGCGGGATGGGCTTTGGAGACTACTGTTGATGCACGGGGACTTGCTTGCCCGCAGCCTGTGATCAACACGAAGAAGGCCTTGGAGGCCTTAAAAGATGGCGGGAAAGTAGTTACCATAGTTGATAACGAGGTAGCCCGGGATAACGTGGTCAAGCTGGCCCGTAGTTTAGAGTGCGCTGTGGAGGTGGAACAGAGGGGCACCGACTATTACATCCATATCCGCAAGGAGGGCCTGCCCTCTACCCAGTTAAGCGTTCACCCGGGGCAGGTTATATTGATAACCTCCGACACCTTAGGGAGGGGAGCGCAGGAGCTCGGCGAATTATTGATGCGCAACTTCCTTCAGACTCTGGCCGACGGCGAGGTTATGCCTCGCTGCCTCTTGTTCATCAACAGCGGCGTCAAACTTTGCTGCGAAGGTTCACCGGCCCTGGCTACCCTTCTTAACCTGGAGCAGCGGGGAGTAGAGATACTTTCGTGCGGTACTTGCCTTGACTACTACCAGCTTAAAGAGAAGCTTTGCGTAGGCAGTATAACTAACATGTATACCATCCTTGAGCACCTGTTATCTGCCGAAAAGGTTATAACCCTTTAGAAAAAGGAACAGTGGTGGGGCCGTTGTTCGGCGGGTGGTTTAAGAAGAACGTCGACCCGGAGAGGTTAAAAGGAGAACTTTCCTGCGCCGCGCGGCTTACGCCAAGGCTAAAGCGCCTCCTGCGGCATCTCAGGCCGGAGCAAGTAGCGGAAATTATCTTGACCTGCTGGCCCAAACTCTGCCCCGGGATACAGGAAGATCTTAAAGCATGGATCAAGGAAGAAGAGCTGGTGGAAGAGTGGCTGGCTCTATTAAAGAAGGGACCTAGCAGGGTAAGGGCGCTGGCCGCGGAAGTCCTCGGTATTACGGGCCAGGGCCGGGCCGTAGGCCCCCTTCTTTGTGCCTTGGCCGACCGGGATGAGAGCGTTCAGATAGCTGCTGCTGCGGGTTTAAGTTTTCTACGTGACCCGCGCTGCCTTGAACCCCTGGCCCTAGCTTTAACTGAACCGCGAGGCAGGATTCCCCCGGCTCGTATAGCGCAGGTGCTGACCGCTTTTGGAGAAGCCGGCCTACCGTATCTTCTTCCCCTCCTGGAGAGGAGCAGCGAAGAGGCTATTATCCGTATCGTGGAGGTCTTGGCTTGCATCGGTGGGCCGCAGGTCTTGCCCCACCTTATCGGGGCGCTAAAAGCGCCTGAAGCTGCTGTCCGGACGGCGGCGGCGCGTGCTTTGGGTGAAGCAGGTTTTAAAGAAGCAGGAGACAAACTTTTAGAAGCCCTGGAGGACGAAGACCCCCGAGTAAGGTCGGCTGCAGCCTATGCTTTGGGCCGGCTAGGGCATCTTAAGGCTTCGCCCTACCTAAAAAGGGCCCTGGAAGATCCTTCGTGGCAGGTGCGTATTTCCGCTGAAGCAGCGCTCAAAACATTAGAAGCTGTGCGATAATCCTTTAGAAGGACGGTGTGCAGGCTATGGAGCTCCGGCTGGGTGACATTGTAGAGCTTCGTAAGATGCACCCGTGCGGAAGCAACCGCTGGGAGGTCCTGCGTACGGGTATGGATTTCCGGCTCAAGTGCCTGGGCTGCGGGCGCCTGATCCTTATACCGCGCTCCAAGTTAGAAAGGAGCCTTAAAAAAGTGATAGGGCAGCCGGGAGCTTAAGAAACCGCCTCCCGACTGCCCTGGGCTAAGATAAATTTTGGGCTTAGGATGTTACAACCTTAGCCTGTTCTAAGATATGGACCAACTCGTCTATGGCCGCGGTCAAGATATCCAGCTTTTTTTCAAAGCGGATCAAGAGATAAAAGGCCATTACCATAGGGAACCCGTAATTGCCCATATAGGTCCAAAGCTCTTCCATCAACCGTTTCCTCCCTGTTAGATAAACTCCTTTACCTCCTGGCTAACCAGCCGGGCCCCCGCTATACCGACTAAGTCTCCGCCGCTAGAGGTGAAGATGTTACGGCCGAGGATTAGCTCCATGACAGCTTGCACCTCGCCGGAAGTAAGATCAGTCCGGGGGTCTTGCAAAACTAAGGTAAACCGCCGGCCGGAAGCGTTTTGGAAGATTAGCTCTAGCCGCCTGGATACCATTCACCCTGCCCCCTTTCAGACATTTTTAAGCACCGGCACTCAGGTCGTTTTCTATTACTCTAGTTATGGCTGCTACCGGATGGACCTGAAGTCCGGCCAACGCCTGGGCTACGTCGAATACATCCTGATCTAAAGCCTGAGGTTTTACCCGGTTGTAGGTGCGCACCCGGTAGATGGGCTCCCCGCCCTCACCCGTCCCGACCTGTAAGGTCAAGCGCAGGGAGGATTCTCGCGGGGTGACTAGTACTGCCATAGCCGTTCACCTCCTTCTGCCTTCCCAGTTTACTGGTCTTTTTCCTTTTAGACAAAACAGGTACCTTGGGGAAGGCCGAAGGGGAGGACCGTCTAACCGGCGTTTAAGAAACTATCTCCTAAGGCTACCTTAAACATATGGGCAAGAGACCTAAGGATAACGCCTCAGACAAGGAGTATAGAGTTGGCGCAAGGCTAATTTAAGCTTGCTTAGGCCGGTACGGTATGCTATAATACAGCGGAAAATGCTTCCCTGCTCCACTCTTAAGGGTGGGGCCGTTTAGCCCGTAGGGAGGAGGTGTAAAGAGTGCGGAGCTATGAAACCCTTTATATTATAAGACCCGACTTGGATGAGGAGCAGATTGAGGCGGTTGTTAACAAATTCACCGAATTAATACAAAAGAACGGTGGCGAGATCATCCAGGTCGATAAATGGGGTAAAAAGAAGCTGGCATACGAGATACGGAAATACCGTGAAGGATATTATGTTCTTATGCAGTTTAAAGGAACGCCGGCCGTAGCCCAAGAATTAGAGCGGGTTTTTAAGATAACGGACGAAGTTATCCGCTACCTTATTGCCCGCCTAGAGGAGAAGGCCAGCTGACGCCCCTTTTTAGGATGGGGAGCTTCCTTTTAAGTTGGCCAATTGGGGGGAGGGCCATGTTAAACCGGGTTATCCTTATAGGTCGCTTGGTACGGGACCCGGAATTGCGCTATACACCCAATGGGGTGGCCGTGGCTAACTTTACTTTGGCCGTAGACCGCCCTTACTTAAACCAGCAGGGTGAGCGGGAAACCGATTTTATCCGTATAAGCTTATGGCGTAAGCTGGCCGAAACCTGTGCCAGCCATCTGGGGAAGGGGCGCTTGGTGGCTGTGGAGGGGCGTCTTCAGGTGCGGACCTATGAGACGTCCGACGGGCAGAGGCGGCAGGTTACCGAAGTGGTGGCCGATGACGTACGTTTTTTGGATTGGCCCAAGGATAGAGCAGCAAGCTCAAGCGCTGAGGATATAGGAGATTTTCCCGACTTAAGCGATCTGGGTACCGAGGTAGAGCTGGGAGAAGACGATCTTCCCTTTTAAAAGCAAGCTTTAAGGAGAGTGAGAGAATTGGCGCGTGATCGCAAGCGTGGGCGCAAGCGCATCTGCAGCTTTTGCATGGATAAAATCGATCAGGTGGATTATAAAGATGTGAATAGATTACGTAAATTCCTTACTGAGCGGGGCAAGATCATACCTCGCCGGATTACCGGAAACTGTGCCCGGCACCAGCGGCAGCTTACCCGGGCGATAAAAAGGGCCAGGATAATGGCCTTGTTACCCTTTACGGTGGAGTAAGACCGCAAGTTTGAGGTATGCTTAAAGCGGTAAGTCATGTCATGGATGGAGGGGGCTTGCCTAGCTGCTCCCTCTTTCCTTTATATCCTTACCTTTTAGGAACTCTATACCTCGTATTTAGAACCGCTATACGTCTTTACGACCGTTATTACCAACCTGGGGAAACCGTTATTACAAACCCGGGGAAGGGGGCTGTCTGATAGTTGAGTGAGCGCAGTGCTCTCGCACCGTTAGCCGAGGGGGCTTTGGTGGCTGCCTTAGCTGCGGTCTTGGCCTTGCTGGGTATAGTGCTACCTCCCTTGCAGGTGATAACCAATATTTTGTGGATAGTCCCTATTGTGGTGCTGGTGGTTCGCCAGGACTTGCGTACCGGAGTATTGGCTACTCTGGTAGCGGGTATCTTGGTGGGTATTTTTAGCGGGATTTTTAACGCGCTTTTTCTGTTTATCCAGTTTGCCGGTCTGGGACTTCTGTACGGTTACCTATTTAAAAGGGAAGTCCCTCCGGGAATTATGGTCGCGGCGGGCAGCGTAATGGTACTTTTTTCCCTGCTTTTTTCCCTGTTCCTTTCCATCCATATCTTGGGATGGTCCTCCCTAGACTTGCTAGAGGACCTTAAGCATCTTCCGGATCGTGTGTTGGATTTTTATAAGCGGTCGGGACTATTAGACAGATTTTTACAACAAGGCAATACACTGGAGGACCTGCGGCGTTCCCTGGAGGTCACCGTGAACTATATTAAGCTCCTTTTGCCCGGGATGCTGGTCCTGGTTTCCCTTTTTATGGCCTTGATAAATTACCTGGTTTCAGAGGCTGTACTGCGCCGGTTAAACTTAAGAAACAGGGTGCTTCCTCCCTTCCGGTATTGGCAGCTCCCCTGGTATGCCATCTGGGGCTTCATCGGCGGCCTGGCTTTGTGGCTGGCCGGAGATTACTGGCACCTGGATTTCTTAAGAATTGTAGGTTTAAACATATTATACTTTTATTTCCCCTTGCTGGCAGGAAACGGGCTGGCCTTAGTAGCCTTTTGGGCCCACCGCTTCCCTTGGCCGGGAGCTTTAAAGCTCATGGTATTCCTTTTCCTCCTGTTTAACCTGCCTTTGGGCCTGTTGGTGTTGGCAACCCTGGGTTTGGTGGATACCCTGGCAGGATGGCGGCGGGAGCCGGAAAAAGGTTCTTAAAGGGAGGTCGTTATTTTTATGAAGGTTATTCTTTTAGAAGATGTTCCCAAACTGGGCAAGCGGGGTAGTGTGGTAGAGGTGGCGGACGGTTATGCCCGTAATTACCTTCTACCTAGGAAGCTTGCCGTACTGGCTACCGAGGAGCGGCTGGAAGAACTGAACCGGGAGAAGGCCAGGGAAGCCAGGAAAAAACAAAAGGAGCTAGAGGAGGCCAGGAAACTGGCCCGCACTCTGGAGGGCTCTACCATAACCCTGGTCGCCCGGGCAGGAGAAGGGGGCAAACTTTTTGGTTCCATTACCAATAAAGAAATAGCCCAGGCAATAGAAAACACCTTCCACATTTCCATAGACCGGCGTAAAATTGAACTAGAGGAGCCCCTTAAAGTACTGGGCTCCTATCCCGTTATCTTGCGCCTTCACCCTGAAGTGCAGGCCAGGATTACGGTTGAGGTGGTTACGGAAAGGGGTTAAGAGATGGCTAAGAAGGCAAAGGCCAGAGCGCTTTTCCACGGAGAACACGATTTCCTTTCCCGGCAGGTTAGCGCCCTGTACGGGATCCTTTGCGATATATTCGGCACGGACAAGGTAGTTTTAAAGGCGAGCAAGTTAGAAGCTCTGGACCTGCTTCAATCCGAGAAACTTCCGGAGCGGGTTTTGGCGCTGCAAAAGCTCGTATACGAGGACCCTACTATAGATACGGTGCCGCCCTTAGAGGCTATACCCGGCATCCTACAAGATATTCAGGAAGAGCTGGCCGATTTCATCGCCCGGCGCTCGGTAGAGGATAATTTAGAGCGCCGGGTGGCCGAAAAAATGCAGGAGCGGCATGAGGAGTACCTGCAGGAGATAAGGCGCCAGATCCTTAAAGAAAACGGAGGGCCGGAGAATCCTTACACCTTAAAGAAGCTTGCCACGCTGGAAAAATTGGAGCAGGTGAAGCTGGCGCGCTCGGCCATGGAGGTTTTAAGACCCCAGAGCCTGGACCAGATCGTAGGCCAGGAAAAGGCCATTCAGGCCCTCTTGGCCAAGCTGGTCTCGCCCTATCCCCAGCATATACTTATTTACGGCCCGCCGGGAGTCGGAAAGACTACGGCAGCGCGGCTGGCCCTAGAGGAAGCCAAAAAGGTTAGCAGCTCTCCCTTTAGGCCGGATGCGCCTTTTGTAGAAGTGAACGGGGCTACCTTGCGCTGGGACCCGCGGGAGGTTACCAACCCCTTGCTGGGTTCGGTCCACGATCCCATCTATCAGGGAGCCCGCCGGGATCTGGCCGAAAGCGGGGTGCCGGAGCCGAAGCTGGGTTTGGTCACCGAGGCTCACGGAGGGGTGTTGTTTATTGACGAGATAGGGGAAATGGACCCCATACTTTTGAATAAGCTTCTTAAAGTGTTAGAAGATAAGCGGGTAAAGTTCGATTCGTCTTATTACGACCCGGCAGATGAGAACGTGCCCCAGTATATAAGGAAGCTTTTTGAGGAAGGGGCTCCGGCCGATTTTATCCTGATAGGGGCTACCACCTGCGATCCCGAGGAGCTCAATCCTGCTCTGCGCTCACGGTGCGCCGAGGTCTTTTTTGAACCCCTGACCCCCTCCCAGATAGAAACCATAGTGAAGCAGGCGGCAGAAAGGTTAGGGGTTAAACTTGAGCCTGCTGTTCCTTCCCTTATCGCTGAGTATACCTTAGAGGGTCGTAAGGCGGTAAACATTCTGGCCGATGCTTACGGTTTGGCCTTATACCAGCAGTACAAAAAGAGAGGTCGGCGGAGAAAGGTAATCACTGTAGATCATGTTTTAGAGGTGGTCAGGGCCGCACGCCTGGTACCCCTGGTAACCGCCCGGGCCCAGGAAGAGCCTGAGGTAGGGCGGGTCTTCGGCCTGGCCGTAGCAGGATTTGTGGGGTCCGTATTAGAGGTCGAGGCCATCGCCTTTCCGGCCCGGGAGCCCGGCAAGGGGAACCTGCGGTTTAACGAGACGGCAGGGAGCATGGCCAGGGACTCCGTTTTCAACGCGGTGGCCGTTTTCCGCCTCCTGACAGGGCGGGACCTCAGCGACTACGATGTGCATGTAAACGTAATAGGGGGAGCCAATATAGACGGGCCTTCCGCAGGCCTGGCCGTGGTTGCCGCTCTTATAAGTGCGGTAGAGAAGCGGCCGGTCAGGCAGGATGTGGCTGTTACCGGTGAGGTCTCCATCCAAGGTAAAGTGAAGCCCGTAGGCGGCATCGTAGAAAAGATTTACGGGGCCCGCCAGGCGGGGATGCGCTATGTTATTTTGCCCCAAGCTAATTTGGCGGAGGTGCCGCAAGAGCTGCCTGGTATTGAGGTTATACCAGTGGATACGGTGGCCGAAGCTCTGGAGCACCTGTTGTTACCCCAGAAGTAAAGAGGGGTGAAGTTCCTTGAAGGAACTTTTGGAAAGGGTGCCGCCCCATAGCTTGGAGGCTGAGCAATCCGTTTTGGGCGCCATCCTTTTAGACCGCGACGCCCTGCTACAGGTTGCCGAGGTCTTGCGGGTGGAAGATTTCTACCGTGAGGCTCACAGGTTAATTTACAGCGCCTGCCTTGATCTGGAGGCGCGGGGAGAAGCCGTAGACCTTCTTACGGTCACCGAGGAATTGCGGCGGCGTGGTGAGCTGGAGGCCGTCGGTGGAGCATCTTACCTTACTACCTTGACCACGGTGGTACCCAGTGTGGCCAATGCAGGTTATTATGCTCGTATTGTGGCCCAAAAGGCCGCCCTCCGCCAGCTCATCCAGGTCGCCCAGCGCGTAGCAGAACGGGCTTATGACGAAGACGGGGATGTAATAGAGATAATAGATGAAGCGGAAAGATTAATCTTACAAGTAGCAGGGGGTCGTTACCGCGAAGGTTTTGTAAGCATCAAGGAAGTTTTGGTAAATACTTTTCAGCAACTGGAGCGGGTGGCGAGCCACAAGGGCGAGGTTACGGGCCTGCCCACCTTCCATGATCTAGACCGTCTCCTTTCCGGGCTGCAGCCCTCAGACCTCATAATATGTGCGGCCCGGCCGGGGATGGGGAAAACCTCCTTTTGCCTGAACATAGCGCAGAACGTAGCCATAAAGAAAAAAGTCCCCGTGGCGATATTTAGCCTGGAGATGTCTCGCGACCAGGTGGTGCAGCGGATGCTGGCGGCGGAAGCTATGGTGGAGCAGCACCGGCTGCGCACGGGGTACCTCAAAGAAGATGATTGGGCCAGGTTAGTTAGCGCGGCCAGCCTCCTGGCCGAAGCACCCATCTATATAGATGATACCCCGGCCATAACTGTAATGGAGGTAAGGGCCAAAGCGCGGCGGTTGCAGGCCGAATGTGGTCTGGGGCTGGTGGTTATCGATTACCTGCAGCTCATGCAGGCCCACCGCCGTGTCGATAACCGCCAGCAGGAAATAGCCTTGATTTCCCGGGCCCTTAAGGCCCTGGCGAGGGAGCTGAACGTACCTGTCCTAGTCCTTTCCCAGCTCAACCGCGGAGTAGAACAGAGGCAAGATAAAAGGCCGGTAATGGCCGATCTCCTGGAGAGCGGCGCTATAGAGGCTGATGCTGACGTTATTATCTTCCTTTACCGCCCCCAGTATTACGACCCGGATACGGATAAAAAAGGGATTGCCGAGGTAATAGTGGCCAAACATAGGAACGGGCCTGTGGGCACGGTGGAGATGGCCTTTTTGCCCGAGTTTACTAAATTCGTAGATTTAGCCCCCGAACCGGCCGGTTAATCTTTTTCGGTTTTATTTTTTTAAGTTTTAGTTGCCACTTATTTCCTTATCTTTTACTAACTTATTGCTTTACTTCTTAGATTGTCTTCCCCTATGTAAGGTTATTTCAGGCGGAAGACTTTTTCTTTTCTTGGTAAAGCTTAACAAGCCTTTGCCCCATCTCGGGATGAAGCTTGCCTACTTCCATGAGGTAGGCGGTGATACTGCCGTTAAAGCCTATGTACTCTCCCCAAAGAGCCCTCTCCAGGCACCGGCGCGTAACGTTTATGACACAATCGTCCTCGTGGTTGTCCTGGCAGCTCTGGCACTGAAGGAGAACCTCGCTTATGGCCTCCAAGAGATCGTCCTTGTAATAGACACGCAGATCGTTTTCCGGGACGAATTTGTGGCCTTGGGGCACGCGGGTGGTGTTTTTAGTCCGGGCATAATCCAAAGCGGTTTGGGCGAAGCCTATAAGGCAGGTAGCCCTTTCGCACGTGCCGCACTCTTCAATTGTCTTGCAACACCTGTCTACAGCCCGGCGCAAGGTAGTTACATTTATCTCTCTGGCCGACATGGTTTATTTTCCCTCCTTGGTTGCTTGAGCCAAGAAGCTAAGAAAATCTCCTTCTTCTCCCCGGCGGAACCTTTCCAGTAGTTCTTCCGGGGCCCGGAAGGCCTCCCAGCCTACCCGGCTTATGGTATGGCACAGCCTCTCCTTGGGTTGGGCTAGGGCGGTGTACCGTTCCAGTATGTAATCTAAAAGGGCAATAACTCCTTCAGAGCTTATACCTTCTGCAAGTAAGGAAGCATGTATGGGCTTTTTGCTTGCTCCCCGGCCCCCTAAATATACGTTGTAGCAGTCCTCTCCAGTAGCAACCACCCCGTAGTCGGCGCAGAAGGGTTCCGTGCAACCCCGGTGGCAGCCGGCCACGGATATTTTGAAGTCATTTGGTACGGGGCGGTTCATGAACCTGTCTTGAATTATTCCGGCCAACTCATAGACATCCGCCAGTGAACGCTGGCAGAGCTGGCTGCTCCCTGCGCAGGCCTTTACGTTGCGGACGATCTCGCCGAACACCCCTATCCGGAGCCCTAAAGCTTCTACCCCTTGTCTTAATTGGTCAAGCTTATCTTCCGGGATGAGGAAGATCAGAGTCTGGCGGGTAGTCAGCTTACAAGCTTGGCAATCCAGTTCCTGGGCGAGCCGCGCCAGCCCGGAAAGCTGGTGGGGAGTGAGTACACCGCATCTGGCCACTATCCCCACACCTAACAGCCCCGACTTTTGTACGAAGATGGCATCCCCCATTTCCGTCCCCCTTTGGCAATATCACATTCTTAGGCGACGGTGGTATTAACTTTCTAATGTTATTCGCCAAGGCAGCCGGGATTCCTGCTATTTAAAACGAGAACTATTTTTTTTATGACTTAAACTCGATAAAATTTAAGACCTGCTTTCATGTGCTCCCGTTTTCGGAAGGTCGCAGGTTGTCCTGGCTTATTTGTTGTATCTTGGATTTTATTTAAGACAGTGGTAAAATATAGCTAAAATTCTACACAGCACTTTTTTACAGGCAAAGCGGAGCTAGTTAAGGAGAAAAAGAAGGGCCATGAAGAAGTTATATCCTGTCCTAATACTCTGCCTCTTATCCCTTGTTCTTCTGGCCACGTGGTATGGGGCCTCTGGAAACTTCTATATTAGGGCCTACCGCTCAAAGCGCCAAGAACAAAACGTTTCTGTGCTTTCCTCCCCTGTTGCTTCCGAGGTCTCAGCAGTCAGAGAAACTGGTGGACAAGAGCAAGACGGGTCCGGGAGCCCTGTTTATTACAGGGATAAAGTAATTGCTTTAATATACCACCACTTCGCTTCTCCAGAAGAGTCCGTTACTATATCCCGTGAGCGCCTAGTGAGCCATCTAGACCTTTTGCTAAAGAAAGGCTATCGCGTTATTGGGTTAGAGCAGCTGATGGGATTTTGGGAGGGTAGACCCCTCCCACCGAATGCCGTACTTATAACGATAGACGACGGTTACAGTAGTGTTTACGAGATTGCCTTTCCTGAGCTAAAGTACCGTAAAATGCCGGCAGCAGTTTTTGTAATCGGAGCCTACATGGGCAAAAGTGTAAACAACCTGCGCCATTTTGGTTGGGGAGAGGCTAAAGAAATGGACGAACAAGGTATAACCATCCATTCCCACACCTATAACCAGCATTATTTTGGCCGCGGAAGGGACGGTGTTCAGCGGCCATCATTGGAAGGACCCCTGGCCGGGGAGACGGAACAAGAATTCGAGAGACAGGTTTTGGAAGATTTGGCAAAATCTAGACAGGATTTAGAAAATAGCCTGGGTCGCAAGGCATATGCCCTCGCCTGGCCTTACGGACGAGCTAGTGATAAAGCCCGGGATATAGCAGCCCGGCTGGGTTTTAGACTTATCTTCACAACTCAATACGGTGTAATTACGCGGCGTAGCAACCCCTTGAGCTTGCCGCGCATCAATGTAGGAACGCCCAAAGTCTCGGCCGCAGACCTGGACCTCATCCTTAAGCAGGCGGTGGGGGCAACCGGCCACGAAAGTACCGGTAAAGACAGAGAGGTTTCTCGCCCGCGTAACGGTGGAGGACGCACAACTGGCAGCGAAAGCGCTACCCAAGGTACTTCGGTCCCCAGCATCTTAACAGCGAAAGCCGAATAAGCTGGCAACACAAGTAGAGCCAGGGGCCGTAAACCCTGAAAAAGATTTTACGCCGGAAAGGGGTAAAAGAGAAAATGCGGAAAACGTTAGTCAGGGTATTCATAGGAGTAAGTGCTGTTATAGGTTTACTTTTATACTGGCTGGGGCCCTGCTTTACGGAGACGGCGGTTTCCCGGCCTTCTCTACCACCGGGCCCTCCGGTTGAAGCTTCCTCTGGTGAGCGGGTTTTAGTTAAATTTTTTGCTAATGTGTCCCGCGAAGAGGTGGACAGGGTGCATAAAGATAACGGCGGCCGGGTAATTGAGTTAATCCCTGAGCTAGGCGTGGAGGTCGTGGAAGTACCGCAGGGCAAGGCGGTGGAGAAGGCGGCTTGCTATGCGCGGAACCCGCACGTTGAGTTTGCAGAACCTGATTATGTAGCGCAAGCTGTCTTTGTACCTAACGATCCCTACTTCGAGAAGCAATGGGCCATGATTAGAATTCAAGCGCCGCAAGCCTGGGACCTTAGCACCGGAGACAGACGGGTCGCTGTGGCCATCTTAGACACTGGTATTGACCAAGACCACGAAGATTTGGCCGGTCAGATAGTAGCCAACGTTAATTTTACCAACAGCCGTACCGTTGATGATAGATTCGGCCATGGTACCCATGTGGCTGGTATTGCCGCAGCGGTTACCGATAATGCTTTAGGGGTGGCCGGGCTAGGCTACCGTACTGCCCTTTATAACGTTAAGGTCCTGGGTGACGAGGGGCAGGGGTTCTACAGTTGGGTGGCCCGCGGCATCCTTTGGGCTGCCCGGAACGGCGCCAAAGTGATAAATATAAGCTTGGGAGGCCCGCGACCTTCTAAGATCTTGGAGCGGGCCGTAAAGCTGGCCTGGAGTAAGGGGGTTATAATAGTGGCTGCGGCGGGTAACGATAGTACTTCTTCGCCCTTTTACCCCGCAGCCTACCCCGAGTGTATTGCAGTAGCGGCTTCGGACTTCGGTGATGCCCGGGCTTTCTTTTCCAACTACGGCCCTTGGGTGGATATAGCTGCTCCGGGAGTAGACATTTTCTCCACCACACCCAACCACAATAGCTACATACATAGCTACGGGATTGCCCTGGGCTATGATTACTTATCAGGAACTTCCGTGGCCAGCCCCCAGGTGGCCGCTACGGCAGCTCTGGTATGGTCCCGCTATCCCTACTTGCAAAATGAAGAAGTGAGGTGGCGAGTAGAAAGGGCTGTGGATCCTGCTTTCGGGTTTGATACTGTAGTAGGAAGGGTCAATGCCTACCGC
>NZ_JAKKUR010000048.1 GCF_021890735.1 Thermanaeromonas sp. | reverse complement strand
GGCAGGAAGCAGGCTTGGTTGTTGATTCCGTCAAAGAAGTGGCGACAATCGATGAAAGCTCTATTGAGCCTGCGCCTGCTGTCACTACGGTAAACGCCGCTTTTGTGGAAGGACTGGCCAAGACGGACGATAAGCTAATTATCATAATCAAACTGGACCTGCTCCTTGGAGTCGACGAGAAGGAAATGCTTAAGAGTGTGAGCCAAGAGGGCGCAGGGCAGGGCAACTGAACGTTGTCGGCATATCACCGGGGTGATAAAGAAAGGGATCTATCGCAACGTAGTAAACATACTGCGGCTGTTGACAGAAGTATCCGAGCAGGGGTTGATAGAGCTTGCCAGTATGCATCAGAAGATGCTGGGCAAAACCGCCATTTTCTATGACCTGGGCAAAGTACAACCCTATCTGGTGGTTGAAGAAATCGTCAACCCTAAAGAAGCCTTCGAACCGGGGAAGTTCCACACATTTAGGGGCGCTTTGCTGGCTCGTAAGGTTTATCCTGCTACTGGACCGACTTTCGGCGGGGATCACCCGGCGGACTTCCAGGGTCAACTTGGCGATAACACCAGGCCTACAACCGGTACCTGGAGCTAGACCTCTGCTCGGGAAGTGCGGAAGTGAAGCCGGTGGGGGAAACAGGTTGGATAGAAACATTAAAGCCATGATAGGATGGCCAGTGGATTTGATATAGCTGGCCTTCTAAAAACAAAGTATACCAATCATCCTAAAAAACAAATGCACATGAAGGGAGGCAATAGTCGTCTCGCATGTTGAAACTTAGCGAGGCAAGAGAAAACAAAATGCTGGAAAAGCTTAGTGGAAGTTTGCGAACCAAGATGACTGTTTTATTTGGGCTTATTGTGCTCATAGGGTCTCTGGTGTTGTGGTTGGTAAGCCAGAACCGTGCTGGAAGCGCTTTGGAAGCACAAGCTGAAGAGGCCTTACTTAAAACAGCCAAACAGGTCGCCGAAACTGTTGAAAGTCGGCTCCAGGCCCGGATTTATGTTGTAGAAAGTATAGCTCGCAACACTATTATTCGGGGCAGGGCAGGTGATCGGGAAGCCACATTAGAGGAAAAGTTGCAGGTTCTACGGGATGAATTGAAATGGGCAGAAAGCCTGGGTTTCAAACGCTTCGCTATAATTGACAAAAATGGTAACGCTGTTTACCAGGATGGCAGTACGGCCAACCTGGCTGACAGGGATTACTTCCGTAAAGCCCTTGAGGGAAAGACCTATGTATCCAGTACCCTTGTGAGCAAGGTTGACCAGACTACAATATTCGGTTTTGCCACGCCCATACGCCACTACGCTACGGGCGAAATTGTGGGCGTTCTGGTGGGTATAGTGGATGGAACCAAATTCAATGAACTGATTTCCTCCGTTAGCTACGGCCGCACAGGGTATGGCTTTGCCGTCGACAGTACGGGCAAGATCATAGCCCATAAAGATGTAGAGATGGTATTGAACCAGGAAAACTTTATAGAGCGGGCCAAGTCCGATTCTTCTCTAACCTCTCTAGCAGCCGTAATTTCCAGGATGGCGAGGGGTGAGGAAGGTGTAGGGCGATATACCTTCCAGGGCCAGGAGAAATATGTTGGGTTCGCTCCCATCAAGACTACTGGTTGGTCTGTAGGTATCAACGTTCCTAATGATGAGGTGCTGGAGAAGGCCGCTGGTTTGAAACAGACTATGCTACTAGTATCACTCCTGATAATCGTTGCAGCTCTGGTGCTAACCTTCGTAATGGCCAGAACCATTACCACGCCTCTAATCATGGAAGTAGAGCAGCTTGGGGTTATAGCTAGTGGAGACTTTACACGGCCGGTGCCTGAAGAGTTCCTGCGCCGTAAAGACGAGATAGGGAAGGTGGCCCAGGCCGTAGATCAGCTCCAGGCCCGTATACGACCGCTTCTTTCCGGTATCAAAGAAGATGCTAAGACCCTGGCAGGCAGTTCCGAGACCTTAAGTGCTACCTCTGAAGAGATAGCTTCTTCCTCCAATGAGGTGGCTAAGGCCATCCAGCAAGTCGCTTCAGGAGCATCTGAGCAAGCGAGTCATTTGCAAGAGATATTGGGCCTTATTGAGAACATAACGACCAGCCTGGAGAGAGTCTACACTGAACTCGGCCGGGTTAAGGCCAACAGCGAGGAAACCTCCCGGCTGGCTGACACAGGTAAAAAGGAGCTGGACAGCCTCATCGTTTCCATCAAAGGTGTACGTGAAGCCTTTAAGATAGTTGTAGAGAGACTTGAAGTACTTAAAGGCTCAGTAAACCAGGTAGAAGAGATTTTGGAAGTGATAAATGGTATAGCAGAGCAGACGAACCTTTTAGCCTTGAATGCAGCCATTGAGGCGGCACGTGCTGGGGAAGCGGGCCGGGGCTTTGCTGTAGTAGCGGATGAAGTACGCAAACTAGCAGAGCAATCCCGCGCCTCTTCAGACAAGATAAGAGTTCTACTGAACAACATAACTTCGGAGACCAACGAAGTAGTGACCACCTCCGAAGAAGTAACCAGGCAAATAGCCAGCCAGCTGGAAAATGTAGATCACACCATTAAGGCCTTTGATGCCATATTAGAGTCGGTGGCAGCGATAGTGCCCATGATTGAAGCAACTTATCGTGAAGTTGACAGTACCGTTAAGGCCAAGGACGTGGTGCTGGACCGTGTGCAGAGCGTGAGCGCAGTATCAGAGGAAGCTTCGGCCTCAGCGCAGGAGATTTCAGCTTCGGCTGAGGAACTATCCGCATCCACCCAGGAAATAGCGGCCAACGCTCAGCAGGTTATGGAAGTAGCCAAGAGGCTGGAGGAGCAGGTGGGGCGCTTCAAGGTGTAGAAAGGTCGGGGTTTATTGTGGGGGCTGCCCATAAGCGGCCCACAGCAGCTGCGGGGCGGCCCCTATGCATTATTGACGCTTTAAAGAAATGGGGGGTAATTTTGAGTGTGTTCATCTATACCCTGGTCTAATGTAATAACCACTATAAGACAAATTCGTTCTATATACGAGGAAAACCCTTGCATTAATCCCAGACCAGAAATTGCCTGTCCAATATGTGGTATGGCTATCCATTATATGGTCGAAATAACCCAGCTTCGGATATCTTTTAGATGCCGGCATTGTGGTATTTGTGTTGTCAATGTATAGTCAAGGTCTTAATAATTTGCTACAGGTCTAACGTGCAGGCATTGGCAAGTGAAGAAAGTATATGACCAAAGGGGAGCATTATGTTTTTCTTCAAAAGACGTGGCAAAACGGATACCTCTAATATTCCTGTTTCAAACGATCTCCCTATGGTTCAACCCCAAGAAAGTCCCCCGAAGACTTCTGCCTACGATGTTATTAATTCCGGTGACTTGCTTTTTGGCGTTAGCGTAGGACGTTTCATTATGGCACACACAGACCTTCTGGCGCTGTGGAGCCGCCTGAAGGCAGACGAAGCGGCCCGGGAGGCAGAGGTCCAGGCAGCGAGTGCCCAGGAACTCTCTGCCACAATCGAGGAAGTCAATGCTTCTGTGGAAGAAGCGGCTGCTGCCCATCACCAATTGAGCAAACTGGCAGAGACCAACCGCTCGGCATTGGCGGAAATGGACAGGCTTTTAAAAGTAGTGGCTACCGGTATCCAGCATGTGAGAGACCAACTGAATGAGGTAAACCACCGTTTTAATCAGGTCAACCAAATTGGCGAAGAAGTTGCGGAGATAGCAGAACAGACCAACCTCCTGGCACTAAACGCTGCTATATAAGCTCGCGGGCTGGTGAGCACGGACGCGGTTTTGCTGTAGTGGCCGAGGAAGTAAGAAAGCTAACTGGGTTGGGATATTTCTACGAAACTAATAGGTTGGGGAAAGGAGACAACAGTAATGACTGATATAGATATGTCCCAATATCTGGGAATCTTTCTGGACGAAGCGGAAGAGCAGTTGCAGCAGTTGGATGAGGCCGTCGTGCTTCTGGAGCAGAACCCGGGAAACAGTGAGCTTCTGCACCGGATCTTCCGCATTGCGCATACCCTTAAGGGTTCCTCGGCCTCGATGGGTTTTGAGAAGATGGCGACCCTCACCCACAGGATGGAAAGCGTTCTGGACGCACTGCGGCAGGGGCGGTTGGCTGTGAGCCGAAAGGTGGTGGACCTGCTTCTGGCGTGCCTGGATAAGCTGCGCGAGCTGAAGGAGCAGCTGGTCGGCGGTACCGAAGGCGGTGTGGAGGTAGGCGGACTGGTCGCCGAGCTGGAATCCTTGCTTGAAGGTGAGACAGAAGCAGCAGTAGCACCGGAGGATACGGTGCTGGAATTAACCGAAGTCGAGCAGAACGTCATCCGGGAGGCTGAATTAAGGGGTTACCAGGGATATGAGATTTACGTAGAGTTGGAGCCTGACTGCCGCATGAAGGGCGCGCGGGCCTTCCTGGTTTTTA
Organism: Thermanaeromonas sp.; assembly: GCF_021890735.1. Taxonomy (GTDB): domain Bacteria; phylum Bacillota; class DSM-521; order Neomoorellales; family Neomoorellaceae; genus Thermanaeromonas. Next base: position 7,237 of record NZ_JAKKUR010000048.1, on the reverse strand, counting down.
ACAACCTCGAAGATTACGGCGAGGTAATCAAGAGCCAGCCCCACACCCAGGAACTGGAGGCGGAGAAATTCGGCTCCAGCTTTCGCCTGATACTAATATCGAAGGAAGATGCCGATACTCTGGCCAATGTGATTAAATCAATTTCCGAGATCCGGAGGGTAGAGGTTAATCCGGTAGAACTTCACAGTGAGGCGCCCACCTCAGCCCCTGGGCAATTTTCAAAGGCGGGTAGGGTTTCCGAGCCAGGTTCAGCTGCAGTTGTTGCCCGCGGAAGAGTGGGAGAGCACTCCCAGCAGGCCTCCACAGTCGAGAGGCATAAAACTCAGACGGTACGAGTGGATGTCCGGCGGTTGGAAACCCTGATGAACCTGGTGGGCGAGCTGGTAATAGACCGTACTCGTCTAGTCGACGTAGGTAATGCGCTCAAGAATAAATTGGGAAACGAGTCGTTGTTACAGACGCTGGAAGAAATATCCATGCATATTGGCCGGGTCACCTCTGAACTCCAGGAAGAGGTCATGAAAGCCCGTATGTTACCCATTGACCAGGTATTCAACCGTTTCCCGCGTATGGTCAGAGACCTAGCCAACAAGGCTGGTAAGGAGATAGATTTCATTGTTGAAGGCCGCGAGACCGAGCTGGACCGCACGGTGATAGAAGAAATCGGCGACCCTCTCATCCACCTGTTACGCAATGCCATCGACCACGGCATCGAGCCGCCGGAAGAGAGGGTGCGTCTTGGCAAGCCGCGGCACGGAACCATCATCCTCAAGGCTTTTCACCAGGAAAACATGATCGTCATTACAGTTCAGGATGACGGCCGGGGCATGGACCCAGAGGTGATAAAGCGTAAGGCGGTAGAAAAGGGGCTTATCTCACCCGAACAGGCCGCACGCATGAATAGCCGGGATGCTCTCGACCTTATCTTCCTTCCAGGCTTTTCCACCTCCGATAAAGTGACAGATGTTTCGGGCCGCGGCGTAGGCATGGATATAGTGCGAGCCCGCCTGGAGAAGATCAATGGGATCCTCGATATCAAGACAACTCCCGGTGAGGGTACCTGTTTCACCATCAAGCTACCCCTCACCCTGGCCATCAACCGTTCCCTGCTGGTAACATTAAGCGGCCAGGTGTATGCAATCCCTCTGGCCAATGTTATTGAGATTATTGAGGTTGAACCTGCTCAGGTGAAGAAGGTACAGCGGCATGAAGTAGTGGTGGTGCGAGAGAAAGTGCTGCCGCTGCTGCATCTGGGTGAAGTACTGGGAATAAGGAGAGATGTCCGGAAGGTGCAGGGGCGGGTTGCCGTGGTTGTTGTGGGGGTGGCGGAAAAGCAGGCAGGTTTTATAGTGGATTCGCTTCTGGGCGAGCAGGAGATAGTAATTAAGTCTCTGGGTAACTACATTGGCAAGATACCCGGTGTCGCAGGCGCTACCATCATGGGAGACGGCCGGGTAGCTCTGATACTTGACGTGCGTGGCTTGATTGAAAACCTCCCTGGCGAGGGAAGTTTTGAGCTGGCTGGATAAAGTACCACTTCAACTTATGAATTGCCGGGATGAGATACGGAGATGGATCCAGGATGGCATGAAGGGAAAATAGTGTGGTGCATGCAGCGCGGTTGTGCCCCATTATCGGGCCTCAATCTGCTTAAATTCTATGACCGGCAAAATATGGAAATCCATATTCCCACCTGCGGCCGTGCAACAAGAAGCAGAGGTTTACCGGTAAAGTACCTGCTTCTAACCCCTCACTGCTGGTCCCTAACCTTGACACGGGCCTAAGGTAGAATTATGCTTGATTAGCAACCAATAACTATGCTATCTTCTAAATAAAAATAGCCTGTCGAGAGCTTACTTAAACATCATGGGGTCTTACAACCTACCATTTAAGGGGAAACCCGCCGAAAGGCGGGGACGCAAAGCCACGGGCCTGAGGCTTTTAAGGGCTATGGTAGTCGGGTTGCGCGTGGGGGTCTTAAGCTACCGCACCAGGTGCAAGGCGGGTGCTCCTGGTGTTTTGTTTTTGATCCAGCCGACCAAAGACGGCCAAGAGGGGTAAAAGGTTCCTATGAGCACTTCTTATGATAATCTTTCGGTATATGTAGCTTTGCAAGGGGGAAAGCTTCTAGTATACCATCCCCCTGACGGTCCTTACCCTGCTGTTATCCTGGGGCCGGGAGTAAAACTACAAGTAAACGAGCGAGAATATCTCGAGATTGACCAGCCCATCCCCATCAGTATCCACGACCATGTGGTGGTTACTACCTTGACAGAAGAGAGTGAAGGGAGCTGGTCTCTAGAAGTAACTCCGGATAATATGGTGGCGATATTAAAATTAAAACCCTCTCGTCGTATCAGATATGTTCTTAAGGATTCTCCTCCGGCCCCAATCTTAAGGTTAGAAGGAATACCTATTGAGGAAATTCTATTGCCGGTAACATTGAGTGAATTAACGAATAAATTGAAACAACTAGGTGTCGTACATGGTATCGATTGGGAAACTATAGAAAGGCTGTTTGTCAATCCACAAGAGAAAGAAGTGATTATAGCTAGAGGTACTCCTCCAGAACCTGGTCAAGATGCCAAAATTGAACTCCTGTTCAGTTTAGAGGAAAAAATAAAGATAGAAAGCTCTACGGAAGAGAAAGTAGACTTGCACCAACGTTTTGTTTATACTTCTGCCGTACCAGGCCAAATTCTCGCCCGCAAGCATCCTGCTCAACCTGGAAAACCTGGCCGTGATCTAAAAGGAAATATAATCCTTCCCCCTAAGCCCCAAGATGTAGCCTTGAAAGCTGGGGAGGGCACTACATTAACAAAGGAAGGATTAGAAGTTGTAGCTACCAAACCAGGTAGGCCGGTAGCCATCGATATACCTAGAGGAATGGAGATAAAGATCATTAACGTATTGCATCACGATAAAGACGTCGATAAGTCCTCTGGTCACATCATATTTGCAGGCGATATTATAGTCAAGGGTAATGTACTAGAGGGGATGCGGGTCGAAGCGGGGGAAAGTGCCGTTATAGAGGGTACAGTTTCTGGAGCCAGTATTAAAGCCTTGGATTCTGTAATGATCAAGGGCAACGTCCACGCTTCAACTATAATCGCTGGAGAGAAGTTCGCTCTCCTAAGGAACGGTCTTTCGCTCCTAAAGAGTCTATCATCTCAGATAGAAGAGTTACTTCTGGCCCTCAACCAGCTTAAAGAGAAGTACACAGGAAGGATCATCGGTCCTTTAGTCAAATTGTTGCTTGAACGGAAGTATCCTGGTATTCCATCATCTATTCAGGTCCTTAAAGAGTACGTCAAGAAGCTCCCCTTTGAGTATCCTCCCCTTACCCGGTTTTTAAACAACATGGAGTATAAGTTAGTACGGATGCCCCTTGGCATAGTCAGCATCGAAGATATAGAGGAACTATATAATGAGGCTATGGAATTGCTAGGCCATATTCAAGTGCAGGACAAAATAGAAAACGGCAATGTGACTGTGGGTTATGTGCTTAACTCCAAAATTATCGCCTCAGGAAGCGTGACCGTAAGCCGTATAGGTTGTGACAATTCTTATATCGAAGCAGGAAAGAAGGTTATGATCCATGGTGCCTTTAGAGGCGGGGAAATAAAGGCAGGAGAGGATGTGTACGTAAGGGAACTGGGCACCCGGGGCGGAGCCAAAAGTGCAGTCACGGTACAAGAAAAAGGCGTAGTTACTATCGAACATGCCTATGAAAATAGTTCTGTAAAAATAGGTGTGCGAATCTATCTCTTCACCAAGGAAGAAAGAAAAATAAGGCTTCGCCTTAATGCGGAAGGTGAGATAGACGTTATACCCTGGAGGTAAGAGAGCCTGAATAGATTTTGCCACACTGGAGAACCTATGCAAAGCCCTAAACTGCCAGTCCGGAGAGCTTTGGTCTACGTGCCCGATGAGGAGCAGAGAGCCGCTAATAGCATAGCTGGCCGTGTAAGCTCCCTAAGAATGGCCAGCTCCTAGCTCTTTCTCTGCTAAGAGGCTTTTTAGACGGTTATTTTCGGCGCTGATTGCTTTAAGCCTTTTTTCGAGCTCTTCCAGGCGTTGTTTTTTTTTAGCTTCAGGCAGAGGTTAGAGAGCCGTTTTTGCACTTCCTTTTAATCCAGCTATAGATAGTATTTTCGAAGATTTGGTGACGCCTGGCGACCAGGGCTACGTTACCGACCTCCTGACATTCAGCCAAGGTTTGCTCTTTGAATTCCTCGATATACTATCTCATTGACCCACCCCCCCCAGGGGTATTATAGGTCCTATACAAAGATTTTCCAATTTGCTTAGGAGACTAAACAGCTTAAAGGCCCGCACCTCCAGCGTCCTGTAGGTGGTGAACCGCCATTGTTGGAGACAGAGTATTAAGCCGGAGGGATTTTATTCGAATGTGCTATTATGCCGGTCTAGGTATGACGGCTTTGGGGCTTGCATCGTGCACGCCGGGAAGTTGGAGGAAAAAGGAAGACCCAATGATGAGAAAACCTGAGTCCAGTTACGACGCCACCACCAAATCGGGTTTGGTTGGTAAAAAACCTACAGCTACGGCAAAAGTATATCTGGTAAAGACCCGGGACAGGAAAGAAGGGGTTAAGAGGTTGTTGGCGCTCCTGGGGCCTTTAGCATACGCGGGCAAGAGTATACTGGTGAAGCCCAACTTTAACACAGCCGACCCGGCGCCGGGCTCCACCCATAACGATACCCTGGAGCAGCTATTAATTGAGTTGAAGGCGGCTGGTCCATCCTCTATCGCCGTCGGGGAAAGAAGTGGCCCCCCTTTGACTGAAATCGTGCTCAAGCAAAAGGGGGTAATCGAGCTTTGCGATAGATTAGGAGTAAAGTTAATTAACTACGACAAGCTTCCTCCCGAAGGCTGGGTGAAATTCTGGAGGGAAGGTTTACACTGGAGGAACGGTTTTTATGTGGCTAAACCCGTCTTAGACGCAGACGTAAATATCGGCACCTGTACCTTGAAGACCCATGCTTACGGAGGGGTTTTCAGCATGTCTCTGAAGCTGGCGGTGGGAATAACTCCGCGCAGGGGGTACTCTTTGATGAGCGAACTCCACAGTTCGCCCCATATGGGAAAGATGATCGCCGAAATTAATCTGGCGTATACCCCGGACTTCGTTCTGATGGACGGAGTTGATGTTTTTGTTGACGGGGGGCCAGACCGAGGAACGAGGAGGGAGGGAAACGTTATGCTCCTTTCTAGAGACCGTGTAGCGTTAGATGCCGTAGGTTTGGCAGTTTTAAAAGATTTAGGCAGTAATAGAAAGATTATGGAAGTACCGATCTTCAAGCAGGAACAAATATCGAGAGCGGTAGAGCTTGGCCTTGGAGTTCGTAGTGCTGAGCAGATAGAGATAATTGCGGACGACAGGGAAGGCAAAAAATATGCAAGCCGCCTGGAAAAAATCTTAAGAGAATAGGGTGGTGTTTTTTCGGCTTTAAGGAGCACGTATCTTCCTAAATTTAGCATCTCAGAAGCTCGGTAACTCTCCAGATGGAATGATGATACGCCACGACGGTTAACAGATACTTGTGGAGGGGGCGTATTCGCTATTTAGCCCCTAAGCAACCGAAGGCGTAGATTGTACCGCGGGAGTAGAGAAATAATTAATGGCGCCTTCTTGGGATCGGAATGAAATAGGCCCTTTTGACCGATGTTTGCGTTGCTCTTTACCCCTCGCAGGAACGACTTGGCTTTTTGCTTGAAATGCGGGCAAATAGATACTGTATTTGCTGTACCAACTGTGCCTAAGAAAGGATTTTGCAAGAAGCACAAAAAACCCTTTATTGGTTTTTGTTGTTTATCCACCCGCGCCATTTGTGAAGACTGTATCGCGCGACCTAATTACTCCATTCTCCTTCCACATCTTACTGCGATAGATGCCTAGAAAAAACCAAAGAAAATAGAGGAAGGGTTTTCTTAAGGAACTTAAAGAAAAAAAGATATGCGCCAAGCATGCAGAAACAAAAGCAGAGTTTAAGTGACTGTGCATATTTTTCCCGAACCGGGTTAGTTATTAACCGCGTGGATAAAGGGCTTTACTGTTTAACTTGTTTTCGCAAAAAGGTCAAAAATAAAACGAGTTGGATATCGAGCGATAAGGTTCCTTGGATGTCAAACCTGTAATGTTCTTACTTAGATACCTGAAACGTCCTAACACCGATCGTTAGCCGATACGTGGGACAGTATACTAGGGCATGTTGCGAGCAGTGCATAACTTGATGCGGCCTTGGCGGGGGAAAACTGCGGAAATGAAGGTTGACCGTGGCTGACCTGGACCTCTTGATCGGAGCACGGCAGTTTTGTTATGGCTCGTGCTTCTGACAGACAATCGGCGTCACTATGAAAAGATACCGGGGAGCTAGCTAGCTGAAGCAGGGGCGGGATGAACTTGTCTGGACATTGGATATTGTCCTCCTGGGAGGCTACACACCGGGGATTTTGGGGAGAAATAATGCCCAGCCCTGTGTTGGGGTCTTTCGCCTGCCGGGAGACACTGGGTGTATACACGACTTAAGGTGGAGGGGTCGGGTTTTTACTCCAGCCCTTTTCCTTTCAGAGTTTGCGGCGAACGGGGAACCTGCCCTTTTAGCCTTTTGGGGATGGAACGGTGAGCCGGTGAGGGTGTGTCTACCAATATTAGTAGCATACGCCTGCTGTCAGGGGATATCCTTGCTTCGGCAGAGGGTTCAGCCGGGTTCTCCGCTGGGTTTAGATGCGGGGTTTCCAGGCCTAAGCAGGCCTCCGTAGCGGATGAGGTGTGCTGGCTGTAAAAGTGCTGGAAATGTCAGGTTCTTACGGAGTATAATATTTTTCTATGAGGAAGCCAAGGAAGACGGGGGAGAAGGAGAGCAAAAAATATGCGCCTTCGAACTGAATTGGAAAAAGTAAGTTCAAAAAAAGGTTGTGCCCGTGTTTAAAAAACACGGGGTGGCGAGGGCGGCCGTATTCGGCTCCTTTGCCCGGGGTGAGGCAAGCGAGGACAGCGACTTGGACTTCCTTATCGAGTTTGAAGGCCAGAAGACACTGCTGGACCTGGTAGCGCTCAGGCAGGAACTGGAAGAGGTTATAGGCAAAAAGGTGGACGTGGTGACGTACGCTTCCCTGAACCCGAGGATGAGAGAACAGATAATTAAGGAGCAGGTGGATCTATAATGGACCCAGAAATTTAGACACGAAAAATGGGGGTCCTAAGCGTCAAAA
>NZ_JAKKUR010000047.1 GCF_021890735.1 Thermanaeromonas sp. | reverse complement strand
TAGATAGGCTAGGATTACCCTCAGTTTTACCTCGCCAGGCCCGGGTTAAAGGCAAGGTAATTAAATCTGGGGTAGCTAATCCGAATCTATCCCTCAAAGCCTTTGGGGCGTCCCCAAGGGACAGCTACTAAGCCGGACTATATGGCATGGTAGAATGGTTTCCTACACTTTAAATCGTTCTACCTGCTCCTCCAATCGCTTAGCTACTTCCATGACCTGTTCAGCATTGGCGGCTATTTCTTGGGTCGACGCCGAAAGTTCCTCTGCAGAAGCCGATATCTCCTGTGCCGAAGCCGAGGTCTCCTCAGCTACTGCACTTATGCTCTGAACCCGATCGAGCACAACGTCTTTGGCCTTCACAGTACCGTCTACTTCCCGGTAGGTCGCTTCAATCATGGGAGCTATGGCGGATACCGACACGAGTATTTTGTCAAAAGCTTCGATAGTCTGCTCTACGTTCTCTAGCTGGCTGGCTACCTGCTTAGTTACTTCTTCGGAAGTGCTTACCACTTCATTTGTTTCCGAGGTGATGTTGTTTAGTAAGGCTCTTATCTTCTCCGAAGACCTCCGGGATTCCTCGGCAAGCTTCCTTACTTCGTCCGCTACCACTGCAAAACCTCGTCCTGCCTCGCCGGCTCGAGCTGCTTCAATGGCAGCGTTTAAGGCCAAAAGGTTCGTCTGTTCCGCTATCCCATTGATTACTTCCAAAATCTCTTCCACCTGGCTAACCGACCCTCTAAGCACTTCAAGCCGCTCAACAACCGCCTTGAATGCCTCCCGTACACTCTTAATAGAGGCAATAAGACTATCTAGCTCCTTCTTACCTGTATCTGCGAGCCGGGTAGTCTCCTCGCTACTAGCCTTAACCCTACCTAACTCATTATAAACCTTATCCAGGCTATTTGTTATGTTCTCGATAAGCCCGATTATTTCCTGCAGATGTCCCGCCTGCTCCGAGGCCCCTGCGGCCACTTGTTGGATGGCCTTGGCCACCTCAGTAGAGGAAGAAGCGATCTCTTCGGATACGCCACTTAAGGCTTCCGAATTGCTGGTAAGAGTCTGGATACCTGTTTTAATATCTTTAATAAGACTACCTATACTTTTTTGCATTAACGCTAAAGCATTGGCGATTTGCCCTAGTTCATCTTTCCTCTTCAAATATGCTACAGATCTATCTTTCTCGTCGAAGGTGAAGTCACATTCTGCGAATCTCTGCACTACCCGGGTTAAGTCGAGGATAGGGGTAGTGATGCTTCTCGACATTACGAAGGTAAGGGCAAGAGCAGCGAAAGTTATTATGATGGAAAGGAACAGCATGCTGCGTTTGAGTCCGGCTACCCTCTCTAAAACCTCAACCTTGGGAGCAATCACTGCCACGGACCACCCTGTAGTCTTGATCGGGGCATAGGCTACAATCATTTCCTGGCCTTGAAAATTGCAAGTAGCCACTCCTTCTTCGCCCTGTATCATTTTAGCTACAACTCTTGCTAATGATTCTAGGTCGGGATTGCTTTGCGCGTTTTCTAAAATATTTTCCTGAGCCAAGGCTTTCTGGACGTCCTTGTGAGCTATAATCTTCCCCTTACTGTCAACGGCAAAGGCGTACCCCGTGCGACCGTAAGTTATACTTCCTATGAGTTCATTAAATTTTGCTCCATCCACTATACCTGCAAGGACACCCGTAATCTCACCTGTAGCATAATGACGTATAGGCGTGGCATAGCCGAAAATTATGGTCTGGTCTATCTTGCTCACCATACTACTTGAAACATAAGTGTATCCCTTGAGGGCTTCCTGGAAATAATCTCTATCTGCAAGATTAGCCTGGCTTCCATCATGATAGACGGCGTTACCCTGCCTATCCAAAATAGCTATGCGCTTAAATCCCAAGCTTTTCGCTTTTTCTAGTTCTTCGGCAAGCGTTTGTATTTTTTCCTCTAACCTAGCTTCCCCTTCGCCAGACTTACCCTTTATCACACTTCTATTGGCTAGGCTTTCCACAACATATATGCGGGCTTGCATACGGCTGTCCTGGGTCTCAGCAACTTGTTTGGCCACCTTAAGCATGGCGTCTTCAGCTTCGGCCTCTAGAGCCCTGGCAGCACGGTTTTGACTGACCAGCCAAAGCAATAAGCAGCCACCGAGAGCAATCAGCCCAAATAGCAAGATCATCCTAGTACGTAATGTTCCACCGAAATCTTTTTTCATCACTCTTTTCATCCCCTTCCAGGCTAAGACCATAGGAGGACTTATCCACGTACAAAAGAGTTAAGATGTGCAGCCTGATAGCACCGTCTAGAACTCTTTGCCCATACAAAAAAGCTGCCTCTTCAGGCAGCCAAGGAGAAAAGTAAGCAAAAAGTAATCTCCCCGGCAGCCCGGCTACCATAGCTTTTTAAGCCTTAGGCCCGTGGCTTTGCGCCCCCGCCTTTCGGCGGGTTTGCCCTGAGCGGGTGAGATGACACTCGTACTCGATATATCAAGTACTGACGGGAAGATTTTATTATATGTTGTCATGATTTGTCAATTAACTTGCCGCACAAGCGCCCGCCTATCAAGTCAACAGCTTCGTACAGGCTTTTGTATCTATGCAGCTTAGGAAGTGACGCGCGTGAATAAGAAAATAGCCCAATGCTGTTTTTTTATATCCATTTGATTTTTTCTTGCACGCCTTTTCGGGGAGGCGCGGCAGGTTCTTCATCGGGGTACCCTATAGGAGTTATAGCCACGATCTCTCGATCTTCCGGAATACCCAGCACTTGCCGCACTTCGCTCTCGTTACGTAAGGGACCCGTCATCCAGCAGGTACCCAATCCCTCGGCCGTAGCTGCTAGCAACAGATAGCAAAAGGCCGCCGAGACACTTTCCAGGTTCATCTTCCTGATAGCCGGGTCACCGTAAACAGGTGTCAGTGCCACAATGGCTAAAGGCGCTCCTCCGAAGGTTCTAGCCCATTGTAAATATCTTTCTTGCTCGGGGGTGCGCTGTCCGGCCGGAGGCATGGCAAGCTCGGCTATCCTGCCGTAACAGGCAGCTAACGCTTCTTTTTTGGCTCCCGTCACGACTAAAAATTCCCACGGTTGCCAGTTCCGCCCTGATGGGGCCCACATGGCGTATTCTAAAATCTTATCTATAATTTCCCGGGGGACCGTATCGGGCTTATACTTTCTAATACTACGGCGCCTGCTAAAAACCTCGTATAGTTCCATAACGGTCCGAACCTCCTTATGTATGGTTAAACCCTCATGTCTAATTCTTCCTCCTTTTTGAGCTGAAGTCAAGGAAAAACTGCCCGAACTATAAGTCAGCCTGGTGAGGCCATGCCCCGACTTAGGCCAGAGGCGGCTGTCCTCTCGCTCTTCATCTCTACAGTCAAATCCGGATATACCACCCGCACTATCTTGGAAAAACCGAGGTTCCCGCAATCTGCGCGGTAAGTGAACATCAGGTCGCTACTGTTTTCTTCACTATGGAAAGGGCGGTTTCAATATCCGTCCTGGAAATATCTTTATGCGTTACAAACCGTACACCCTGCCGGGCGAGATCTTCGGCCAGTGCGGGGGCACCTATAAGTCTTGCAAGGTAAAGGGCGGGTAAAAATAGAATATATCAAGGGTCTACCGTTCTCCCTAAGTTTTTGTAGGAAAGGTGAAAAGCTATGCAAACCCTAGAAGCTTTTTTAGGAAGGTTGAGTGATATAGTCTGGGGACCGCCCATGCTTATTTTGTTAGTAGGTACGCATATTTTTCTTACTTTTCGCTTGGGGGTCCAGCGTTATCTTGGCAAGGCCATTAAACTCTCCTTTACCCGGACCCGTGAGGGGGTTGGGGATATCAGCCACTTCGGGGCCCTAATGACCGCTTTAGCTGCTACCATCGGTACGGGGAATATCGTAGGTGTGGCTACAGCGGTGGCAGCCGGGGGACCGGGAGCGATCTTCTGGCTCTGGGTCACAGGAATTTTCGGTATTGCTACTAAATATTCTGAGGCTTTGCTGGCTGTGAAGTACCGCATTACCAATGAGCGGGGTGAAATGGCGGGGGGGCCCATGTACGTACTAGAACAGGGATTAAGGCTCCGCTGGCTGGGCATTCTCTTTGCCCTCTTCACCGCCATTGCCGGCTTCGGCATCGGTTCTTCGGTCCAGGCCAACTCCATTGCGGAAATGCTTAAAGCTTCTTTAGGTATTCCTGGATGGATCACGGGACTTATCTTGGCCTTCCTCACGGCCCAGGTTATTATCGGCGGTATAAAAAGTATCGCCCGGGTTTGCGAACTTTTGGTGCCCTTCATGGCTGTATTTTATATCTTAGGATGCCTCATTATCTTGGCCTTTAACTACCAGACCATACCCCAGAGTATCGCCTTAATAATCAAGAGCGCTTTTACCGGCCAGGCCGCGGTAGGAGGCTTCGCCGGCGCTACAGTAATAGCCGCTATGCGGTACGGGGTTGCCCGCGGCCTTTTCTCCAATGAATCGGGCCTGGGTAGCGCGCCCATTGTAGCTGCTGCGGCCCAGACCAGTAATCCCGTAAGGCAGGCCCTGGTATCCTGCACGGGAACCTTCTGGGATACGGTGATAGTCTGCGCCCTAACCGGGTTAGTTCTGGTTAGTACAGGAAGTTGGACTACGGGCTTAAATGGGGCTGCCTTGACCAGCCAGGCCTTCAGCACTATTGGGGGGATAGGCCCTGTAGTCCTTAGCGTAGGTCTTTTAACCTTCGCATATTCCACTATCCTAGGATGGTCTTACTATTGTGAAAAGGCCGTAGAATATCTCTTCGGTACCTGGGCTGTCTACCCCTATCGCTGGCTATGGGTTATAATGGTCTTCGTAGGCTCGGTGACTACTTTGAAGATCGTCTGGTCCTTTGCCGATATAGCTAATGCCCTCATGGCTATTCCCAACCTTATCGCCTTGCTGGCTCTAAACGGGGTCTTAGTGGATGAAACCCGCAGGTTCCTTGGTGGAGGTTGAGTGTAGGATGAAACAGCGGGTCCCACTTTTAATTTGGAAAGCGGGGAAGCTTCGTGATACAGGAACAAATACACGGCCGTACCTGGGCAGAAGTTGATCTAAGGGCCATCCGCCACAACTTAAAAGAGATAAAGAAAAGGCTTAAACCCGGCGTTAAGGTAATGGCCGTTGTTAAGGCCAACGCTTACGGCCACGGTGCCGTAGAAGTTGCGCGTGCGGCCTTGGAAGAGGGGGCCTCTTTCCTAGGCGTGGCCACTTTGGAAGAGGCCCTAGTCTTAAGGAAAAAAGGTTTTAGAACAACTCCCATCCTTGTCTTAAGCCCTCCTCCGGTAGAAACGGCAAAATTGACGGTAGAACATGATCTAGCTACCGCTATATTTTCTTTGCCCCAGGCTGAAGCCCTGGCTAGAGAAGCTTTACGGCAGAAGAAAAAGGCGAGAGTGCATATTAAAGTGGATACAGGGATGGGGAGGATAGGTTTAAGGGGAGACGAGGAGATAGTGGCCTTCTGCCGTAAGATAAAGGAGTGGCCGTTGGTCCTAGAAGGTATTTTTACTCATTTTGCCTGTGCCGATGAGGTAGAAAAAGATAAAACCGCCCGGCAACTGGAAAGGTTTGTAGAGGTTATAAACAAATTACAGCAAGAAGGAATAAACATCCCTCTAAAACATGCCGCCAACAGTGCGGCTGCTCTGGAGTACCCGCCCTCCCACCTGGATATGGTGCGGGTGGGTATAGCCCTTTACGGTTATCACCCCCGCCCGGGGGCTTCCGATGTTGACTTGCATCCGGCCTTAGCCTGGAAGGCTAAGATAACCCAGGTAAAGCGCGTGCCTCCCGGCACCCCTATAAGCTATGGCTGGACTTACAAGTGTTCAAAAGAGGAAATTATCGCCACCATCCCCGTAGGGTATGCCGACGGGTACCGGCGTATTTTGTCCAACCGGGGATGGGTACTGGTACAAGGTAAAAGGGCACCGGTGGTGGGGAGGATATGCATGGACCAGTTTATGGTCCGCCTGGAAGAAGAAGTCGCCCCCGGGACGGAAGTGGTTCTTTTGGGAAAGCAAGGGCAAGAAGCTATTACTGCAGATGAGATGGCGAGCTGGCTGGATACCATTAGCTATGAAGTATTAACTTCGATAAGTTGCCGCGTTCCACGGATTTATAAAGAATGAAACGAGCATAAAACTGCGTCGCGGGTCCATAATAAGGAAGTAGATAATAAATACCCAAGGAATACTTTTTTAGAGGGGAAGTAGTAAGTAGTGGAGAGCTACGATGCCATTGTTGTGGGCGCAGGACCCGCGGGCAGCACCGCCGCCCTTACCTTAGCCAGGAACGGTCTGTCGGTAGCCCTCTTAGAGCGAGGCCAATTCCCCGGCTGCAAGAACGTTTTCGGTGGGACGATTTATGCTCAACCTGTATCCGAGATCCTTCCGGCTTTTTGGGAAACGGCCCCTTTAGAACGGCCGGTAGTAACAGAGGAACTGTGGTTTTTGCATACTGATTCGGCCGTACGCGTAGGCTTCGGTAGCCTACGTTTTGCCCGCCAGCCTTACAATAAATTTACCGTACTCCGTTCCCGCTTCGACCGTTGGCTGGCGGGGGAAGCTTCTAAAGCAGGAGCGGTACTTCACCTGAAGGCCCATGCGCGCGATTTCGTTTTTGATAAAGGCCTTTTTACGCGCGGGCCCGTGCAAGGAGTAAAGCTAGACAACGGGGAGATCTTACTTTCTAACGTAGTCATTATAGCCGAAGGCGTCCTCCCCTTTCTTACTGCCAAGGCCGGTCTTCTCACCAAGGTTCCTCCTGCCTATGCTTATACCCTTTACGTTAAGGAAGTTTTAAGCCTGCCCAAGGAAAAGATCAACGATCGGCTCCAGCTGGAAAATGATGAAGGAGCTATCATAGGGATAGTGGGCTTTCCTACCTCCACAGCCATCGGCAAAGCCGGCCTCTGGACCAACAGAGACACCCTTTCCCTCGTAGTGGGAGCCTACCTAAATCAAATGGCCTCCCATGGTTTAAGCCCTTACCTGCTCCTTAAGCGGCTAAAAGAGCACCCCTTCGTGAAAAGGATTATCGAGGGGGCAGAACCGGTAGAATACCAAGCCCATATGATCCCCAAGGGTGGGTATACCTTCCTCCCCAAGCTTTACGGGGATAACGTGCTGGTCGTAGGGGACGCCGCGCTGATGATAAGCGGTCGCAGGGGCACCGATCTGGCTATGCTTTCCGGTAAGTACGCGGCCGAGACGGTAATCCAGGCTAAAGCCAAGGGTGACTTTTCCGCCAAGATGCTGGCAAACTACGCTTTAAAGATAAACCGGGCTTTCTTTATGGAGGATATTAAGGCCCGCCGCGGTGACTTACAGTATTACCAAAACCGTTCGGACGCAGATTATCTAATAAGCAGCACCCTTAATGAATTGGCCAGCGAATTTTTTACCGTAGACCTTTTGAATGAAAAAGAAAAAAGGGAGCGCCTCACTGGCATCCTCCGGTCAAAACAATTTCCTCTAAAAACTTTAGGCGACCTTTGGGCGGCACTGCGTCACTGGGAGGCTTTATGATGCTGGAAGCCAAATTTCCTGAAGATCCCTTACCATTGCTGGAGATTAACGTGGACGATACATCCCATATTGCCCTGCGCGATCCCCAAAATTGTTTACTCTGCGCCAATAAACCATGTACCTATATATGTCCCAGCCAAGTTTTCGAATGGGAAGAAGAAGCTCTTAAGATTAACTATTCCCGGTGCGTGGAATGCGGGGCTTGCCAGAAAATATGTCCGGAGAATATTATTTGGGAATACCCCCGGGCGGGCTATGGAATAACCTATCACTATTGATGGTATTTTTTACCACTAACTAGAAGGAACTCTTTTCCCCTTTGGCGAATACTTTTTTGAAAGCTACCGGAAAAAGTTTCCAATAAGCCAGGGAGGAAAAACCCATGAGGCTGGTGTTCACCGTAGTGCTGGGATTTTTTTTATTTTCAGTACCCGAAAGTAGTTGGGCTGCAAGTACAAATGCCCGCGAAGAGCTCAAGCGGCGTCTTGAGGACACCGAAAGCCAGGAGTATCTTCTTTTGCAGGAAATCCTTCGTATGGACGCCAACCTTCAGGCTCTAGCTGCCCAAAAACTCGCTTTGTCTACCCGCCACCGAATCTTGACCCAGGAACTCGCCTCCGCCCGACAAAGAGAAAAGGAATTGAACGAGAAGTTGGCTTCCACCCGGAAAAATTTCTATAGCACCCTCCGTTTTTTCCAAAAACATACGGTAGGTCCGTACCTTATGGCAGCTATCCTCAGCCGAGATTGGGCCGACCTTTTTATCCGCTGGGAACTGCTCCAGCAGTACGTACGCTTCCTTCTCAACCAGGTACAAGAGCATCTAAACCTTTACAAAGAAGCCCAAAGGTTTAGAGAAACCATAGAGCGCCAGGAAAAGGAGGTGGCCGACGCGGCTTTAGAGATAACCCGGGTTGAAGAGAAGTTAAAAGAAATCAAGAGGGCACGGGAAAAAACTTTGGAAATAATTAAAAATCAAGCCGCCCGGTACGAGCAAGCCCTCCTGGCTTTAGAGACGTCCTGGCAGGAAACTATACCCACTTTGATGGCCCTGTTTCAACGTCTCCCTCAATTTCCCTGGGAGAAACTTACGCCGGATAGAATCCGTATAAATTACGACCGCGGTACCGTAGTGGCAGAATTTAGCCAACAAAAGATTAACAAAGTACTCCTGGAGGGGCAGAAGCCACTAGAGAACGTAAAATTTTTGCTGTCCCCGGGAACCTTGAGCATCCCCGGACCGGGTTTTCTACTTGTGGGGACCCTGGATATAGCTGGGCCTCACAATCTAATCTTTACTCCGCGGCGAGTTGAACTATCCGGCATATCTTTAGATAGGTCTGTATGGGACGTCCTCCTCCCTCAGCCCGTCTTTGATATTGAGCTGCCTCCGCCTGTATTAGACTTTAAATTTAGCCACCTGGAAATTCAGGACGGACGTATAATCCTGGAACTCTCCAGGACGTAAAAAAAGCTACCCTTGAAATGTCAAGGGTAGCTTAGGGGATGGAAGGTGTTGCCTGCTCTATCACCTCATTCTTTTTCCGGTGGCCCGCCTTGGAAGAAAAGTTCATCCACCGTGACACCGAAAAAGTCAGCCAATTTCTTCATAGTTTCTTTACGCGGATGCCTGCAGCCTCTTTCGATCATGGCATAACCGCTCTGCGTGATTCCCACCGCTTCGGCTACCTGCCTCTGGCTCAGCCTGCGCTGTAATCTGAGTTCGTATAGCTTTTGGTTTCGCAAGGGGACCACCGTACCTTGTCTCACGAGCTTCGGCATATAGGACCAGTTGCTAGTTAATAATATAATCACAAAATGCAATTATGTCAAGGACTGCCAGGGTAAAAAAATAACATTTCGTGATTCATATTGCCTAATATCACGGAGCGTGTTACATTGGCAACGAGGTGTGTCCCCGTGCCCTCTTTGGGCCAAAGACTGGCAGCCTTACGCAAAGAAAAAGGCCTTTCTCAAGCCGAGTTGGCCAAGCTTTTGAACGTGGGCCAGAGCACTATAGCCATGTACGAAAAGGATAAGCGCCGGCCTGATGCGGAAACTTTGACCAGGCTGGCCGAGTTTTTCCAGGTCTCCGTTGATTACCTCCTGGGATTAACGGATTTCCGGGAAAGGACGGTTTATACCGTTAATCCGGAGACTCAGGAATTGTTCTCCCTACTTTTACGCGAACCCCACCTGAAATCCAGCCTGTCAGATCCCCTCTTCCGCAACCTCCTCAAGCGCATCCCCGACCTGACCCCTGAGGAAAGACAGCTCTTGGTGCAGCATTGGGAATGGTCGTTAAGGTTGCTGGAGAAAAACAAAAAGATAAAAAAAGAAAGCGCCCATACCACCGGCAAGAACAACCGGAATGGCCGGGACTAGCCGAATAAAAGAGAGGCATACCGTCCATATTAGATCTGAGAAGGGAGGGAAAAGTGTGCGCAAGCGGGTGGCGGTAGAGCGCACCATCAGTGCTATAGGTGATCATCTGGCCGAACAAGGGTTCGAGGTAGATTGGATAGATACAGGTGTGCTTCAGGCTAAAGACCTCGCAAATTATGGAGCCATAATTATCAGCGGGCAGGATTCTAATCTTTTAGGTAGGGAGGACATTGGCACGGAGGCACCTGTAATATCGGCCGAAGGCAAAACTCCAGCCGAAATTGCGGAAATGGTACGAGAAAGGCTGGAACTTACTTCCTAAAAATACCACCGGCTTGACAGTTTCCCCAGATCCCATGGTATAATGAAGCTTAAAATAAACCAAGGTGGAGTACTATGGGCCGGGATATCAAGGTGGTGGCGGAAAACCGCAAGGCCCGCCATGATTATTTTATAGAAGAAACTTTGGAAGCAGGCCTAGTTCTTACAGGAACGGAGGTAAAATCGCTCCGCTCTGGCAAAGCCAATATCCGGGATAGTTTTGCGCGGGTGGAAAACGGGGAAGTTTTCCTTTACGATATGCATATAAGTCCCTACGAACAGGGTAACCGTTTTAATCACGAACCCAAACGGCCAAGGAAACTCCTATTGCACAAGCACGAGATCCGCCGACTTATCGGTAAGACCCGTGAAAGGGGTTATACCCTTATCCCTTTAAAAGTTTATTTTACTCCCCGCGGCATAGCTAAGGTGGAGCTAGCCCTGGCCAAAGGTAAAAAGCTTTATGATAAGCGGGAAGCCATCCGGGAGCGGGATATGAAACGGGAGATGGAAAGGGCTTTCCGGGAGCGGCAGAGATAGATTTTGGGGGGACTGGAAATAAGGCTGGGGCTGCGCTATAATATATATTAGGTCATATGGCGCGGGATTGCTGTGCTATAATATATATTATGCGTGGGGGCGTACTGGTCTCGACGGGGGAGACATTGGCAGGAGCTGCCAGGCGAGATCCCACCTGCTCGTTAAACGGTGGACCCTAATAAGTGCCAAAGAAGAACTTGCCCTGGCTGCCTAAAGCATAGCAGCCACATCCACCTCAGTCCCCGCCCGCGGAGCTGGGAGTGGGTGTAATCCGTAGCGGGCTATCCCTAAGGCCTTCGCCTGCGGGCCCAGGGAGAAATTAAAAGCAGGCTGGCCCCGGAGGCACCTAGTTTCCGGGGGGCGCCGGGGCGAGATACAAAGCGGAAACTATCCTGGTAGACGCTCCTGTGGGTGTTCCTTCGGACGGGGGTTCGATTCCCCCCGCCTCCACCAGTAGTAAGGGCCACGGGGAATTAACCCGTGGCCTGGGTTTATTCTAGAGCGGGTCAAGCGCTTTTATTCACAGCACTTTGAAGACGGGAGGACGCAGCAGCTACTTTGTACCGCCTGTTCACCTGTACCGGCGGCCATCTCTTCTTCCTTTTTACGTTTGGCCGCAAAGAAGCGCTTTAAATTCTCAGGTAGCTCCTTAAGCGGCTCCCTTTCTACTGGGGCTTCTATACCGCCACCGTAAACATGTTTCAGGATGGCTTCAATGATCATTCCTTTGGGAGCTACGGTATATTCCCTGCCCTGGTATACCCAGACGCGGCAGTCGACATCCTCGCCGCAGAGGTCACCGCAGGACTCGCAGAGGCTTTCCCTCACGTCCAGCTGGATGTCCCGGCCGTTGATGCGTATGGTGGGTGAGCTGACCAATCCCCAAGCCAGGGCTTCTTCTTCCGTGCGGACGTGGATCTTTTTAAGGTTGACTTCCACGCCGGTGGCTTCTAAAACCCCGGCCACTTCTTTAAGGGCCTCTTCGAGGTTCCTCGCCGTACCCCGGCAACGGGTGCAGG
>NZ_JAKKUR010000132.1 GCF_021890735.1 Thermanaeromonas sp. | reverse complement strand
TGATAAGCAACCTGGAATTGGTGCTAGAAGAAATGCAGCGGGAGGCTTGGTTAAAGGGATTAAAAGAAGGTGAAGAAAAAGGTAAACTTGAAGGTAGACTTGAAGGTAGACTTGAAGGTAAACTTGAAGGTGAACGTAAAGCCAAACTGCAAGTAGCAAAAAACTTACTGCTTCTTAATGTTGACATTGATACCATTGCCAAAGCCACAGGGCTTAGCCTTGAAGAGATAGAAAGCCTTAAGAAGCAACTGATGTAGTTTCGTTTTGCCCTCCGGCAAAACCCTTTGCGATGAAAGTTGATTGACATTCTGTAGAAAAAGTATTAAGATTTGGCCCAGGGAAGCTGTTGTACGTTAAGGAATAGCAGAGCACAAGCAACCACGTCGAAATCTGGTACAACATTAAGAGGGAAAATTAGAGGCCACGGAGGCCCGACATTTCCTTCCGCGGAAGGGGAAAGGGGTTCGTGGCCTATTTATTTTTCACAAAATCGCGGGGGTGTAATATTGATGGCTATAGTTCACCCTACGGCTCACCGCGAATATTTCAATCAAAAGGCCGGCGAGTGGGATAGTTTATTATCCGAGGAAACAATACAGTGCCTAAGCACAATTATAAAGGAGCTAGCCATTAAACCTGGAAGCCATATTTTGGATGTGGGTACAGGTACGGGTGTACTACTGCCCTTTCTTGTGGAAGCAGCAGGTAAGGACGGCAGAGTAGTGGCGCTGGACATCGCCGAGGAGATGCTAGCCAGAGCTAAAGCTAAGAATATAGAAAATGTGGAGTATGTTTTAGGCGATATAACCTGTACACCTTTTGAGGACAATACCTTCGATGAAATCATCTGTAATTCCTGTTTTCCCCACGTGATCGATAAGCCCCAGGCACTCAGAGAAATGGCTCGTCTTCTAAAACCGGGCGGTAGGCTTGTTATTTGTCACCCTATGAGCAGGGAGGCAGTGAATGAACTGCATAAGTCAATAGGTGGCGTGGTGGGCAACGACCTGCTGCCCGACGATCAGGAGATGCAAAACTTATGCAGGCAGGCTGGGCTGGAGGAGGTGAATATTGTTAATACCCACGAAAAGTACGTCCTTACCGCTCGAAAACCATAACCCCTTTGGCCAGATATAACTTCAAAATATACTTTTCCATTTAAGCGAATACTTTTTGCGCAGAGTATTAGAGAAAGGTTTACTGGACGGGCATAAATAAATAGACTTAGGGAGGTTAGTTAAGGGATGGCCCAAATAACTGGTAGCCGTTGGGGAGGTCGCAGCAAAGGTCTTAAAAGGGTTTATTCCTTCCTTGCAGGAGCAATGGCGTTGCTTTTTCTTTCTCTAGCTGTTTTGGGGTGCGGAGCAAAGGAAGCTGAGAAACTCAAGGTTGCTACTGGAACATCCTTGATTGCTGATATCGTTCAAAGGGTAGGCGGTGATAAAGTAGAGGTGGTCAATATTGTTCCTCCTACTTCATGCCCAGGGCATTTTGATCTTAAGCCAGGCGATGTGCAGAAGCTAGCGCAAGCTAAGCTCTTCTTGCGCCACGACTGGCAAGGGAAGATGTTTACTCAGGAATTGATTGATTCTGTACATAATAAGGACCTGCAAGTTATTGAGATTGCCGTAGCTGGCAACTGGATGGCACCTCCGGTGCAAAAGGAGGCGGTTAAAAAAATTACAGAAGTATTAATGGAAAAAGATCCGGCCCACAAGTCTTATTATGAAGAAAATGCCAAGCGGTTGCTTTCCTCTATTGAGGAAAAGGAAAAGGAGATACGCGCTAAGCTAGAAGCTGCTAATGTTAGCACCGTGAAAGTGCTTTGTGCTGAGATGCAGCAGGGGTTTTTAAAGTGGGCGGGCTTTGACATCGTGGCTACTTACGGGCGGCCAGAGGAACTCAATCCGCAAAAAATACAGGAACTTATAAGTAAGGGAAGGCAGGCGGGCGTAAAGCTGGTAGTCGATAACCTCCAGAGCGGTCCGGATGCTGGAAAGGGCATAGCTAAGGAGTTGGGAGCGGCGCAGGTCACCATATCCAATTTCCCTGGCGGTTTTCCACAGACTGATACTTGGAGCGCTGCCCTGGAGAAAAACGTCGAGTTGCTTTTGAATGCCCTTAAGAGAAGCCAAAGCTGAGATCACCTGTAGGAGGCGGCTCGAAAGTTTGTTGTCTTCTAATGAGGCGATAATTAGGATCCAGGATGCTGTAGTTTCCTATAGGGAAGACGTAGCTTTGCGGGGCGTTAGCCTGACAGTGCGAAGGGGCGAGTTAGTAGGCATCATAGGGCCAAACGGGGCAGGAAAAACCACCCTGCTTACTCTGGTAAACGGGTTGGGAAAGCTGCTTCGGGGACAGGTAGAGGTGCTGGGATACTCGCTTAACAGGGGTTGTCCCCATACTTTACGCAGGCGTATCGGCTACGTGCCGCAGATTCAGAGCATTGATCCCCGGATGCCGGTAAATGTTTGGGAAGTGGTCATGATGGGGCGCTACGGGCGCCTAGGTCTGCTGCGCCGGCCCGGTTCTATCGACCGGGAGATTGTGGACTGTATGCTAAGGCTTGTGGGTATGAGCCACTTGGCCCAACGCCCCATCGGCCATCTCTCAGGAGGTGAGCAGCAGCGGGTGGCTATTGCCCGGGCCCTGGCCCAGGAGCCAGATATTCTATTGCTGGACGAACCGACTACCGGCTTGGACCGCCGGGCAAGGATAGAGATAATGGCCCTGGTTAAGGAGATCCACCGCTCCCGCTGCCTGACTACTCTGATGGTCACCCATGAACTAAAGACGGCAGCGACACTCTGCGACCGGCTGGTCTTGATGAGAGAAGGTCGCATCTGGGCTCAGGGTAGGCCGGACGAGGTATTGCGGGAGGAAGTTTTAGACCTGTTGTATGAGGATGAAGAGAG
>NZ_JAKKUR010000131.1 GCF_021890735.1 Thermanaeromonas sp. | reverse complement strand
CCGTATCCGTGAGGCTATAAACAAAGAAGGGAGCTTACCAGGGCTTATTCGGATTTTGGAGGAGTATAGGCGGTATTTAAGTGGATTAGCTTAAATTGCCATATCCAAAATCAATGGGAGGGCTATTAAGCTGGAAGACAGGATTTTTCTAGGTGTGTTCGGGAGCGAAGATAAGATAGGCTTCCATTTGTATCGTGAGAAGGTCAATTCAGTATCATTTCATTCCATATATTAGGGAGCGATCGGAGAGGGAACGGAGAGAAAGGGGAGATGGCCTGGCAGAGGCCGTTTAAGTATAATTTAACTTTTACCTACGGGTATGCTGGAAATATATGGACGTAATTTTGCACATAATTTAAGCCTATCGCGGGCTTGAGTTAGGAGGAAATTCCTGTTATAATTTACGTGCACAAATTTGTGCACGGAGGAAAAATATGGATCTTATCCGGGTGGGGGAAAAGCTTCTTGACCGGCGTAAGATATACTCTGCTATAGAACGCATACTTGATCTCAGGGTCCGGGGTTTTTCCCAGGAGGAGGTAGCCCAGAAGGTCGGGGTAGACCGCAGTTTTATCTCCCGCCTGGAAAAATTAGGGGAAGTCCGCCGCGGCTTGAGAATAGCGGTTGTCGGCTTTCCGGTGGCCAATAAAGAAGAATTGCACCGGATGCTAGAAGAGGAAGGGGTAGAATACATCTTTCTTCTTACCGAGGCTGAACGCTGGGATTATGTCCGGAAGAAAAACGGGCTGGAGCTAATAAACGAGATCATGGAGATTATTGCCCGGTTGAGGGAATATGACGTGGTAGTCCTTCTCGGTTCTGACTACCGGATAAAACTCGGTGAGGCCTTGCTAGGCCGGGAAGTAATAGGGGTAGAGATCGGCACTTCCCCTATCCGGGAGGACCGGGTAGTGGATGTAGAGGGGTTGCGTGGCCTCATCCGCAAGTTAGCCGGCAGGGAAGGAGCGCTTCGCTAAAGTTTAAGGCGACTAACTTTAAGGGAAATGCAGGGATTAATTGGCTCCAGGCTATTTGGCTTAATTAAATGTTAAGGAAGTTAAGGGGAGAAAGAGATGTTAAAAAGGGTAGTAAGTATAAGCCTGGGCTCTTCGCAAAGGGATCACGTGGCCCGGGCCGAGTTTTTAGGTGTGCCTTTCGAGCTTTCGCGTATTGGAACCGACGGCGACATGGAGAAGATGATCTCCTTAATACGCGAGATGGACGGCAAGGTTGATGCCTTCGGTTTGGGCGGCATGGATCTATACCTGCGTGTCGGTTCCCGGAAGTATCTTTTGCGTGACGCGGCCCGGGTGGTGAGGGCAGCCCAGAAGACGCCCATTGTAGATGGCGGGGGACTTAAGGATACTTTAGAGCGCAGGATAATCGCTAAACTGGCTGCCCAGGGGTTCGATTTTCGAGGCAAAAAAGCCTTGGTAGTCTGCGCAGTGGACCGCTTCGGTTTGGCCGAGGCTTTAGCTGAAGCAGGTGCTCAGGTCACCTGCGGAGATTTAATCTTTGGATTGGGCTTACCCATCCCTTTACGTTCTTTGCCCACTTTTCGCAGGGTGGCTTATGTGGTGGCGCCGGTGGTCAGGCTTTTGCCCTTTAAAATGCTCTACCCCACGGGTAAAGAGCAGGAAAAAGTTGAGCCCCGGTATACCCGTTTTTATGACGAAGCTGAAATCATAGCCGGAGATTTTCATTTTATACGCCGGTTTATGCCGGAAAGGCTTACGGGAAAAATTATCATTACCAATACGGTAACACCTAAAGATATAGAAGAATTAAGGAAGCGTGAGATCAAAACCTTGATTACCACTACCCCGGAATTTCAGGGCCGCTCCTTTGGTACTAATGTTTTAGAGGGTGTTATTGTCGTATTAAGCGGTAAACGCCCGGAAGAACTTACCCGAGAAGATTACAACACCCTCCTTGACCGTCTAGGCTTTGAACCGCGGATACTGAACTTTTAAGGAGTATCCATAAAAGGTCTGGATTTAAGTAATCGGCATGGTAAAGCTTGCAGGCTTAATCACATCACTTACTTATGGTTATTGCTTATGGCTTTTCCCCCCTTCAGGCACCTCAAAACATACAAATGCTGGCTGTTGATTTATGCTAGAAGCAAAAGAGACCCGCATAAGGAGGGCTTAAAAATTGCACAAGTTCGCCTTCATTATCCACCCCTTGGATGTGAGGGATGTGGCCCGTAAGTTCCCCATAGCTTCTCGATTACCTTCACGCCTGGTGGAGAAGCTCCTATTGTGGATGCCGCCCATTAAAACGTCTTATATCACGGGCATACGCTCAGAGCACGCCAGTACCGAAGGCTGGTTCATTTCCTGCCCTCTTACCAGCCGGCAGATGGTCACCCTTCCTGAAAGCTTTGTCCTTAAGCGTATCATCCAGGCCGGTCGCCTGGCGGAAAAATTGGGAGCCGAGATTGTAGGTTTAGGCGCCATGACTTCGGTGGTGGGAGATGCCGGAATAACCATAGCCAAGCATTTAAATATCCCTGTAACGACAGGTAATAGCTATACAGTGGCTACCGCCTTGGAGGGGACCCGGAAGGCAGCAGAACTTATGGGAATCAATATAGAGGCCGCTCCTGTGGTGGTAATTGGGGCTACTGGCGCCATCGGCTCTGTTTGCGCGCGGATCCTGGCCCGGGAGTGCCGCAACTTAACCTTGGTAGCCAGAGATAAGGAGAAGCTAGAAAGCTTGCGTCGGCGTATTTTAGAGGATACCGGAAATGATGTGCGAGTGACCACGGACCTAAAAGGGGCCCTTAAAGGGGCAGAGGTCATCCTTACGGTAAGCTCGGCGGTCGAAGCTATCATTGAACCCGAATATTTAAAGCCTGGCGCGGTGGTCTGCGATGTAGCCCGGCCGCGGGATGTGTCCCGGCGGGTGGCGG
>NZ_JAKKUR010000046.1 GCF_021890735.1 Thermanaeromonas sp. | reverse complement strand
CCCCAAGATAACGCTTATATCTTTTACTTAGTCCCAAACGCTACCTGGCATGATGGCCAGCCTTTCACTGCCAAAGACGTGGTTTTCACCGTGGAGTACACCAGGAAGTATCCCTACCAATGGGTGGACACCACAGTGATAAAGAAAGCAGAGGCCTTGGACGATTACACGGTGAAGCTCACCCTAAACCAGCCTTATGCGCCTTTCTTAAGCGATGTAGCAGGGGCCCTGCCCATCCTTCCCGCCCATATCTGGCAGAAGGTAAGCGACCCGGAGAAATTTCAAGGCAAGGAGGCGGCCATCGGTACAGGGCCCTTTAAGCTAGTGGACTATAACCGGGAACAGGGGACTTATTTATACGAGGCTTATGATAAGTACTACCAGGGCAAACCTAAGATACAAAAATTACAGTTCATAAAGATGAGCGAAGAGATGGCTAGTGCTGCCCTTAAGAAAAAGCAGGTTAACGCCACCTCTATACAGCCTGAAATCGCCGAAAGCTTACGCCAAGAGGGATTCCAGGTTCTAAGTGGCACCCACGATTGGGTAGCCAAGCTGATGATAAACCATAATAAAGAGCCCTTGTCCCAGAGGGAATTCCGCCAGGCCCTGGCTTTGAGTATCGATAGAAAGCAACTTGTGGAAGTGGCCTTAAGGGGTTATGGTTTGTCTGGCAGCCCAGGGTTACTTCCGCCGGACAGCCCCTGGTATAATCCCGGGGTGGAACAGTACGAGTACAACCCTGCTAAAGCAGAGGAGCTTTTAGCCGGTCTAGGGTTTGTTCGTCAGGGGAATTACCTGACCAAGGATGGGCGAGTTTTAGAGTTAGAGCTTTTATTCAGGGGTGGGGGAGGAAGCATTACTGAACAGCGGGCTGCTGAGCTTATAAAGGAGCAATTGGAGCGCATAGGTATAAAAGTAAACCTCCAGAGCTTAGAGTCTAAAACCCTCGATAACCGGGTTAAAGAGTGGAAGTTTGATCTCGCTTTGAGCGGACATGGGGGCCTCGGAGGAGACCCGCGGATTCTAAACAGGGTCACCCTGGAACAGAGCATAAACAGCGCAAGGTATAATAAAAGTGAGGAATTATCTAGTGTTTTGGCCAAACAGCTTGGAGAGATGGAGCCCGCAAAGAGGCGTGAACTGGTGGGTAAGGCTCAAGAACTCTATGCCAGGGAGATGCCAGCCCTACCCCTGTATTATCCTACAAGTTACTGGGCCCATGACGGGTTAGTGAACCTATATTACACCTGGGGCGGGGTCGGTTCAGGTGTGCCTATTCCCTTGAATAAGCTAGCTTTTGTGAAATAAGCTTAAGCAAAAAAACTAGTGGTGCCACATGCTGATTTGGAGGCCAAACGTAGTTAATTATATCGTTGCCTTTTTTATCATACTCACCCTAAATTTCTTCTTACCGCGGCTTATGCCTGGGGACCCTTTACAGGCCATATACGGTGATGACGCGCTGATAGCTATGACGCCGGAGTTAAAGCTTGAGCTTATCCAGCGCTTTGCTTTGGATAAGCCTTTAGGGGAACAGTTTGTAGCCTATCTTAGAGCCCTTTTCCGGGGCGATCTGGGTTATTCGTACTACTACCATGCCCCGGTGGTCTCGGTTGTCCTGGGGTATCTTCCTTGGACTTTGCTCCTTTCAGGCCTGGCCTTAGTCCTTTCTACCCTAACCGGGTTTATCTTGGGTGTAGAAGCAGGCTTTAGGCGCGGGCAAGGGTTAGATAAGCTTCTGCTGACAACTTTAATGCTTGTAAACGGGTTCCCCGACTTTTTTGTAGGCATCTTGTTTTTGCTTTTGTTTAGCGTGGTCTGGGGCCTTTTTCCTTTGGGCGGAAGCTTAACCCCTTATGCAAGCCTTAAAGGCTTTGACCTGGTGTTAGACATCCTGCACCATCTTGTCTTACCCTTACTGACCCTAGTTGTGGTGCGCTGCGTAAATATCTTTCTTTTGACCCGCAGCAGCATGGTTACTACCTTAGGTGCGGGCTTTATCCTTACGGCCCGGGCCAAGGGGTGCAAGGATATACGGGTGCGCTATCATCATGCCGGACGGCACTCCCTTCTTCCGGTAGTCACGGCCGCCGGGCTGCATTTGACTCACCTGATAACCGGCACCCTCTTTGTGGAGGTGGTCTTTTCCTATCCCGGCTTGGGCACCCTTCTGTACAACGCGCTTATGGTACGAGATTATCCGGTCATCCAGGGGGTGCTTCTTATCCTTACCGCGGCCGTGCTGATCATTAATCTGATGCTGGACTTGCTATACCTTAAGCTAGATCCGAGGATAAACTATGCACGTTGATTACTGGCAGGAGATAAGAGAAGACAGGCTGGGAAGGATAGGTTTATATCTTATCCTGCTTTTGGCCCTTCTGGCCGCCCTGGCGCCCTTCTTGGCTCCCTATCCGCCAGAGGCCAGGGTGGGGGCTGCCTTCAGCCCCCCATCAAGCAGGCATTGGCTGGGAACTAACGACGTGGGCCAGGACATCTGGTCAGGCCTCCTTTATGGAGCGCGGACCTCCCTAGTAGTGGGGTGCGGGGCAGGGCTTCTTGCAGGGACAATAAGTGTGCTGGTGGGCACTTCCTCTGCCCTGGTAGGAGGTTTCTACGATAGCCTATGTATGCGGGTGGTAGACGCCCTTCTGGTCATCCCCCCAGTCCTTTTAGCTATATTGGTGGGAGCTTATTTTAAGCCCCACCTCCTTACTCTGATCTTGCTTCTGGCAGCTTTCTTGTGGCCTGGCGGAGCCAGGATAATAAGGGCAGAAGCCTTATCTTTAAAGGAGAAAAAGTCTGTAGCTGCAGCGCGCACCTTTGGCGCAGGTTCCCTTTATATTATGGCCCGGCATATAGTCCCGGACCTCGGTCCAGTTTGGCTAGCGGTTATGATACAGGATGCCCGGCGGGCCATCTTTATGGAAGCAGGCCTTTCCTTTTTGGGTGTGTGTGATCCTACATTGCATAGCTGGGGTAAAATGATGCAGCAGGCTTTAGAGTTTACTTACCTTGAGGTTTGGAAGTGGTGGCTTTTACCTCCCGGCCTGGCCCTTTCTTTGACTGTGGCTGCTTTAAGCTTCTTAAGTTTCGCCCTGGAGAGGATTCTCAACCCTCGCCTGCGAGGAGAAAGGGAAGATGCTGGTCATTAAAGAACTGCAAGTGTCCTTTGGGGAACTTATAGTGCTAAAAGGTATTAACTTAGAGCTTAAGAAGGGAGAAATTTTGGCCGTTGTGGGGGAGTCTGGGGCAGGCAAGACCACTCTGGGCCTCTCTATCATGGGGCTTTCACCTGGTAGGTGTGCCGGCCAAATTTTGTTTAAAGGTAAGGATATCCTTGCCTTGTCTGAAGAGGAGCGACGCCTCATCCGGGGAAAAGAGATAGCTATGGTCTTTCAAAATGTGGAGGACGCCCTGCACCCCCTTTACCCGGTGGTCGACCAGGTTATGGAGGCCCTGCTCATCCATGGGCTTAAAGATAAAAAGGCCGCCCAAAGGAAGGCCATGGACCTTCTTAAAGCCCTTGGCCTGAGCGAGGAACGGACGCACTTTTTTCCGCATCAACTTAGCGGAGGGGAGAAACAGAGGGTTCTTCTGGCCATGGCCCTGGCCAACGATCCGGAGGTGCTGATCCTGGATGAGCCTACGGCCTCCTTAGACGCCATAACTAGAGCCGAGATCATCGAGCTTCTAAAGAAGGTTATCCGGGAGAAGATGGTCCTCCTCATAACCCACGATCTATCCGTGGCTGCCAAGCTGGCCCATCGGGTAGCTGTTCTGTACGGTGGAAGGGTGGTAGAGTCAGGAGCCACCCAGTGCATTTTCACCTTCCCTCGCCATCCCTACACCCGCGGGCTCTTGCGCTCCTATCCCAATATGACTACAGTCAAGGATTTACAAGGGATACCCGGTCCTCCTTATAAGCCTGTGGACGGATGCCCTTTTCATCCCCGCTGCACCCAGCGGGTAGAGCTTTGCTTCCGGGAAGTACCAGAACTTAAAAGTCTTGGAGACCGCTATCTCGCCTGCCACCGGGGAGGAATAATACCTCTGCTGGAGATAAAAGCTTTAAGCAAATCCTTTAACGGTGTGCGGGCGGTACGGGAGGTAGAATTGACCTTATACGAGGGTGAAACCTTGGCCTTGGTGGGGGAGAGCGGCTCGGGTAAGACCACCTTGGCTTTAACTATCATGGGTCTATTGCCACCGGATAAGGGTGAAATCTGGCTGGAGGGCCAAAAGGTTCTCTTAAGAGACAAAGGATTTTACCAGCGAGTGCAGATGATCTTTCAAAATCCTAAGAGCTCCTTAAGCCACCGGATGAATGTTTGGGAGCTTGTAAAAGAGCCCCTGGATGTCCAGGGTTGGGGTAGCGAAGAAGAGAAGCTTGAGCGAGTAAGAAAGGTTTTAGAGGAAGTCGAGCTACCTGCTGATGATTTCTTCCTAAGGAAATATCCCCATGAGCTTAGCGGGGGAGAAGCCCAGAGGGTGGCCATTGCCCGGGCTTTGGTTTTGAACCCTAAACTCCTGATCGCCGATGAAGCAACTTCCGCGCTGGATGCCAGCATCCAGGCGAAAATACTGAAGCTTCTCCTTAGCCTGCAGGAGAAGAGGGGGCTGGCCATGCTCTTTATCACCCATGACATCGCTCTGGCCAGAAAAGTGAGCGATCGGCTGGCGGTAATGAAAAATGGCTCTATAGTAGAAGAGGGTCCGGCCAGCGAGGTTATAACTAATCCTAAGCATCCTTATACGCGGACGTTATTAAGCCTTGCAGCCGACCTAAAAGAAGAAATTTCCATTCTGCCTGTGGATGCCCAGAGGCCTAAGTAAAGTTATTCTTCATGCGGCTTAAGCAGCAGACGGTACAGCCCAGAGACCTTTTCTACTTTCACCAAGTACCCTTGGCTTTGGGCCAAGCGGCTAACGTTTTCTTTAGATGTTTCATTGTCGGTCAGCACTAAAAGTGGCTCACCAGGATGCTGTTCCATAGCTTTTTTAGTTTTTACCACTGGTATAGGGCAGGATAAGCCTCGCACGTCAACTTCTATCATACGTAAAAACCTCCTTTATATAAGGTAAAATTGGGTTACGGGCCTTTAGAGATAACCCCCAGTTCTCTTAATGCCACGGGAATATACTCGATGAGCTTATCTACTCGAGTGGCCGGGGTGGCACAAGAGAGCCTACCAGCCAGCCGGTTAACTTGGGCGCTTACAATAACTGCTTTCAGGGGATCATATCCAGCGCCTGTTAAAGCGGCTACCATGCCGGTGATGGTGTCCCCTGTTCCGCCAATACACTCTAGTTCCGGCATACAAGGCTCCTCTATCCTAGCCACCACCCTTCCTTCAGTAGCAATATAATCTATAGCCCCTTTAACTAAGAGGATTTTAGCAGCTCCACCATGGGCATAAGCCCTTTTTATTAGCTCGGGAACCTGATGGACTAAAGCTTCGAAAAGATAACGGCTGACATAAGCGGGATGAACAGCCTCTGGGTCGGCCAGAAAAGCCATTTCACTGGGGTCGGGAGTGAAAATATCAAATTGAGGGGCTACTCCGGCCGCCTTAGCTGCATACATAGCCCCGGCATCGGCAATAAGTAAAGGCCGGTACGAGCACTCCTTTAGCGCCTCACAAAGCTTTTGCATCAATCTAACTATGGGCAGGCAATAATGTAGGGCAAGGATCCTGGGCTTTAGGTTTGTCACCTGTTCTATTAAATATTGATAGATACGCCTGGTGCCCTGGCCCCTACCGATATCTCCGGCTAGCAAAGCGTAAGGTGGTTCCAATCCCAAAGCCTTCGTTACTTCCAAGCAAGAGCTGATCATGGCTCCCGTGCCCTGGCCACAGGGGAAAGTATAATCCTGGACTTTAAGTGAATTGCCTATCTTTTCCACTTTGCCCTGGATAAGATCAAGATTTTCTGCGGGAACAGTTCCCGCAATGAGGATCAAGAAAGCTTTCCTCCCTTCCAGATACTTAGGGCCTCCTCCCAGGCTCTATCGAGCATCAAGGAGCAGAGGGTGAAACCTAAATCTCGCGGTCTAAGGGCGGTCTCCAGGTGGGAACCCACTAGTCTTGTGTACAGATAAGGAACGTCTGGGCAGCCACCCCCTGATATATTGACGATCATACCGTTGGTCTTGGCAAAAACGATTTTCATATTGCCAGCCTTTACCATGACGTGCTGAACGGTTCTCCGCAGACGAGGTTGAGCCGCTGGGAGGTTTGGCCAACCTAATTGACGTCATGTTGGTCTTTTGTTGTGGCTTGATGGTGGCTTTGGTGCTTTCTTGGAATTTGCAGAACATAATCTTTGCTAAAGTAAAGCCTGAAGAAAAACAGCGCCTAATGCAAAATATCCAACGAGTGATTAACGTGGAGCGGGGAAGGGAACTTAAGGAAATACCTGATTTGGAGAAAGGGGGAGGTTCTGGGTACC
This sequence comes from Thermanaeromonas sp., assembly GCF_021890735.1. Taxonomy (GTDB): domain Bacteria; phylum Bacillota; class DSM-521; order Neomoorellales; family Neomoorellaceae; genus Thermanaeromonas. The sequence goes on along the minus strand of NZ_JAKKUR010000046.1, from coordinate 5,592 downwards.
AAGAGATGGGGACGGTTTATAAAGATCCCAAGACCGGGAAGTTAATCCTCATTGAGAAAGAGTGAGTAGTAGAGAAGGATGTTGGGAAGCCGGGTAACCTGAGTGAGGTGGAGGTGAGCAAGTATAAATGCGTAAAGTAAGCCCAAAAAAATAGATTATTACTAGTGGTTATCATATTAGCATTTACAATCTTTCTCTTATACCTAAATACTTCGGAAGTTAAGGCTAGCGAAAATGTAAATACCAAAGTAGTTATGCTTTTGGGTAGTGAAGGTTATCTGGTTCCACTGGTAGATGCCTATGGACACTTGAAAGCCTATCCCATAGAACTAAAATTGTTTAGCTCCAATGATCTTAAAAATGAAGCTACGGTCCAAAACCTAACGCAAGCGCTACAAGATGCGGATGTATTTTTGTTAGAAATGATCGGGTCTACCGCTATCCAAGTAGTAGGGCCATTACTAGAAAACTTACCCGAAAAATGTAAAGTGCTATCCACTAGGAGCGGTTCTTTCCCCGAATACCCTCGGATTGATGAGAGTCAAAAAGATTTCTTGGCCCAGTATTTTATATACGGCGGCGTGGAAAACATGCGGCGGCTAGTACTGTACTTGGCTTCCACTTACGGGCAGGTAACAACGGGGGAACAGTTAGATCCGATCATGATGCCTGTTCGCTTTATTTATCACCCGGATGCCGAAGGGATTACCTTTAATGTTGATGGGTTATACCAGACAGTACGCGATGCAGTATACGCGACTGGTGGTGGCGGGATTCAGGGCTTGACGGTGAATGAAATATACCGCGCAGTTTATGAAAGTGTGGGTGCCTACGTATACCAGTTAGATAGCAATACCAACTGGATGCTGGCTCGGTTTACGGTGAACGAGGCCGTACATGATGGGTGTAAAGACGGTTCTATTTTAAATACTGGGGAGCTTTACCAAAGTGTGGCGGAAGCCGTATATCTGGCGGGGCAGGGAGAAACAGGATTACAGGCCCTTTACGATACCGTACGCCAGTCTGTTTATCAGGCGGTATATCAAAGTGACGGTTTGGGGGCTGGGTTAGCCGTAAATGTTGTTTATAATGCCCTTTATGATCTGGTCACACCGGCTTATCTAAGGGATGCTCAAGCTACGGTTTACCGTGCTGTATATGATGCTCTTTGGGAACCAGAGTTTTCTGGCCTTGAGCTTGAGCTTCTACACCAGAGAGTGTGCGATGCGGTATACGTATCTACTGAGGGTGGGGGAGGTAGAGGGCTGCCGCCTGGTACTTTTAGCACTTTAGGGGGTTATCTTGCCTGGTATAAAGCAAGTGGCCATTTTAAGGAAGGAGCTCCCTGGATTGGTATTACTACCTATGATAGTTTCTTTAAAAACAGCGACATTGATATGTATCTGGCTATCCAAGAAGAACTAGACGAAAAAGGGTGCAACACGCTTCTAGTTTTTAGCGATAGCAGCAACCGTAAAAGGGCCGTCCACGACTATTTTATGCCGAGTGGTAGAAGACAGATAGACTTTCTTATCGCAGGAATCGGATTTAACTTTATTTACGGCCAGCCGGAAGCGAGTGTGGAGTTGTTTAAACAGTTAAACGTACCAGTCATGGCACCAGTTTACAGCAGTGATCTACAGGAATGGCAAAACAGTCCGGCAGGTATCAGCAGTGAAATAGCCTGGCAGGTGGCCCTGCCTGAATTGGATGGGCGTATTGAACCCATATTCATGGGCGGTACTACGGTAGTCAGAATAGATGAAAGCACAGGAGCTCGTATAGTCAAGAAAGTACCCCTTCCCGACCGTATTGAGCGCCTGGTAGGCCGCACTCTGGCCTGGGTCAACTTGCGCCAGAAGAATAATGTAGATAAAAAAATAGCCCTTATTTACTACAACCATCATGCGGGTAAAGATGACATCGGCGCCGCCTACTTAAACACCATTGCCAGCGCAGCAGTTATTTTGCAGGCGCTGCGGGACAATGGGTACCGGGTGGAAGGAGATCTGAGCCCTGAGGCTATAGAAGAGATAATTCGTAAGCAAGGAAGAAATGTCGGTAGCTGGGCGCCGGGAGAACTGGCCGAAGTGGTGCAGGCAGGGGCGTTAATCCTGCCTAAAGATAAGTACCTGGAATGGTACTCTACTTTGCCAGCCAAACTGCGGGAACAGGTGGAAAAGGAATGGGGTCCTCCTCCGGGTAACATTATGGTTTATGAAGGCAACCTGGTTATCCCCGGTGCCATTCTGGACAACATTTTCTTGGGGCCGCAGCCTGCACGGGGATGGGCAGATGATCCTTCCAAAATTGCCCATTCACCGGATTTACCTCCTCCACACCAGTATATAGCCTTTTACCTGTGGTTACAGAAGGAATTCCAGGCCGATGCGGTAATACATCTAGGTACCCACGGTACGCTGGAATGGCTACCCGGACGGAGTGTGGGGCTGGGAGAAGATGACTGGCCGGATGTCCTGATCGGAAATATGCCGGATATCTACCCATATATTATGAATAACCCCGGTGAAGGAACCCAGGCCAAGCGGCGGGGATATGCAGTGATTATTGATCACTTAATACCACCTATGATCCAGCCTGGACTTTATGGTGAGTTAGCCGAATTACAGCAACTATTGATGGACTACCAGGATGCTGTAAACGGGGGTAACATAGCTAGGGCGGCCAACCTGCAGGAACAGATTATAGAAAAGGTTAAAGCAAACAGCCTGGACCAGGACTTGGGGCTTGACCTTGGGGCTGCAGACTTTGCCCAGTTGGCTTCCGTTTTAGAAGAGTACCTAGAGGAATTAGCTATGGAGCTCATGCCTTATGGACTGCATACCTTCGGTCAGCCGCCCGAGGGAGAATTATTAGATTTGATGGTTGAGTCCATTGTGGCCTACGACAGGGCGACGAGAGAGGCCATCCGAGAGGAGATCAGAGAACGCCTGCTTTTGACCACCAATGAGATAGCTAATTTGCTTAGGGCTCTCTCTGGTGAATTTATCGAGCCCGGTCTAGGTCGGGATCCGGTACGGGTACCTGATGCATTACCCACGGGGAGGAACCTGGTCTCCTTTGACCCGCGCATGGTGCCGGATGCAGCAGCCTGGAAGACGGGCAAAGAAGCTGCCGATAAACTAGTGGCAAGATACTACGCGGAGAACGGGCGGTATCCGGAGACAGTGGGAGTAGTGTTATGGGCTATTGAAACCATGCGCACCCAGGGGGAAACTGTGGCTTTGATCCTCCGATTGATGGGTACTGAGCCTGTTTGGGATAAAAGCGGTAGAGTGACTACGGTGAAAGTCACCCCCCCTAGAGGAACTGGGAAGGCCGCGGATTAACGTGGTAGTAACCATTTCCGGGCTTTTTCGCGATACCTTTTCTCACGTAGTAGGTGTGTTAGATGAGGCGTTTAGAAAGGTTGCTCTCTTGAATGAGCCATCGGAAAATAATTTTGTGCGTAAAGTTTACCTGGAGTTGCGGGATAAGCTTATGGAACAAGGCATATCAGAGCAAGAGGCGGATGCTTTGGCTCTGGCCAGGATATTTGGCGAGCCTCCAGGAACTTACGGCACAGGTGTTGCTGAGCTAGCCCAGGCTACCAGCGCATGGAAGGATCAGAAGGACTTGGTAGATACTTACATGAATCGTATGTCCTACATTACGGAAAGAGTGTTTACGGTGTTCCAGCAAGGGATGTCTTCGAGGAGATTCTTAAAACAGTCGATATAGTTACCCAGGTACGAGATTCCGTTTGGGGCGTACTGGACAACGATGATGTAGCCCAATATTTAGGAGGGTTGAAACTGGCAGCCCAGGCTGCTTCTGGCGAAGAAGTACAGGCGTATATTATCAATACCCGGACCGGCAGTGCCCGGGTACAGAGCTTCAGTGAGTTTGTAAGTACGGAGTTGCGGAGCAGGTTATTTAACCCCAAGTGGATTGAAGGAATGCTTAAAGAGGGTTATGCTGGAGCCAGGGAGATTGGCAAGCATGTAGCCAATATGTTCCTGGTCGATGCGACTTTGGAAGGTATAAGTGACTGGGCCTGGCAAAAGGTTGCTGAGACTTTCATTTTTGACGAGAAGATAAGAAACCAGCTAGATCCCTTTGTAGTGCAATCTATCATTGGATGGAGCTTGGAAGCGGCGCGGCGACAGATGTGGCAGACTGATCAGGAGACATTAAGCAGGTTGGCCAACATCTATGTGCAGACGGCTGCCCAATATGGAGTGGTTTGCTGTCACCATACTTGTGCCAATATAAAGTTTAATGAATGGGTGGCCACTTATTCTACGCTCGATAGTAGTACCTTTACTAGATTTAAAGAGATTTTTAGCAAAGCTACTAATAAGGAGATCAACCTAGAGATTCCGGAAAAACCGACGGCACCTGAGGATCAGTCTTTAACTCAAAACCAGGAGAATAATGCAGTAGATGAAAGTAGCGTACCGGAACCTTTTGTTCCAGCCGAGAACATTCAGCAACTAGCAGAGTCGCCTCCACCATATACTAGTATTGATCAAAAGGCTGAGCAAATAGAAGAAACTTTAGAGGTTGAACAGCCTACTTCAAGTAGTACGGGCGAAGTAAAGGAAGCGGCCGAAGACATTTTAGTCAAACAAGAGCAGCCATTGCAACCAAGGACGGTAAGTACTGCCGGGCCTGGCTCGGGACAGGATACTACAAGCGATACGCCACAAACTGGCAGTGAACAGGGAGCAGAATCAAAGAGTAGAGCTTATGAGCTTGAGGTAACAAGAAAAACACAAGTTTCGACTTCTGCTCGTAAGGCAGTTTCCTTTGCAGCCATTGTAGCAGCTTTAGGGTTAATGGCTCTGTTCATAAAAGGGTATTTTACTGGGAGAAAGCTTTAAGGCAGAACCTCTGTCAAGACGAGTCAGGCCGTAGAACAAAAACATTTAAAACCCATAAGGCACTTGACAAAGAATAATTAGCGCTGACATAATTATACAGGCGATGGAGCTCGCCTGATGCTCATCCTTGAGCTGATAGCTCCTACCGAAATTGGCCGTAGATCGGTGGGAGCTATTTCTTTTTTGCCTTAGGCCCCTGCATTTTACCCGAGCTCATACCGATTCCTTTCGCCGCAGGTTATGCTGATTATCTATAATGGACCCAGAAAACTCCAGCCGAGCTTAAAGCTAAAATCGTACCGGAAATTTTCAAGGAAGAAAAATCTATTTTTACTGATGAAACGAAAAGCATAGAGAACATGAAATCCGAATACGAGAAGAAAATCCAAGATCCCCTCTCTTGTCCTAGCCTTTCACATAAAGTAAAATAGAATAAACTCAAGAAAAAACAGGAGAATCCGGATATGCCTATAGACCACGACGCTATATTTAAAGAGCTCATCACCAACTTCTTCAAAGAATTCATGGAACTCTTCTTCCCCGAAGCCCACGCCCTAATCGATTATTCCGAGTTAACCTTCTTATCCCAAGAGATCATCACCGACATTACCGCCGGGGAAAAACACTACGTAGATATACTGGCCAGTGTTAAAATAAAAGGAGAAGAAGGATACGTCCTTATCCACGTAGAGCCTCAAGCTTATAA
>NZ_JAKKUR010000045.1 GCF_021890735.1 Thermanaeromonas sp. | reverse complement strand
GCCCATCTATAAGAAGGTCCAAAAAACCTGCCTCCAGCACCTGGAGAATTAGCCACCAGCAGAGCCAGTAAAGGAAGGAAATAGATTAAATTGCGGTAAGCGCGGTCCCGGTCGACGAAACCACTGAGGTGCAAGTGCAAACCGCAGATATTGGTAGGCTCTTCGTGATCTAACAAATGGCCTAGGGGTACCAAGAGGCCAGGGCAGACAGAAGCCAAATCCTGGCGGCGTCGAGCAAGGTCGGCCAGCAATGCCTCTTTATCCTCGTGAAGGCCGGTGGATATTTCTACCCCGCTCATTAAGCCCTGCCGCAAATCCTTGCCGCGTACAAAATTGCATGCTGTATGGGTGTAGTAGCTGCGGGGGTCCTTCCATACCAGGCGAGCAAGATAATAAAGTGATTGTAGAGTGGGCCTGTCCGGTTCGGTAATAAATATTTCTTCTTCTAGACCCCAGCGCAAACGGTGCAATTTCTTATTTTCCCTCCTCATACTTGTTTACCCGTCTGTAGCAAGCAGCCAAATGTTTTGCATTAGCCTATCAGATGTCCTCTACTTCTTTACTATTCGCAGCCACCGATCTCCACTAGCTGCCAAGGAATACGGTCCAAAAGAACACGGCTTCTCCAGGTTTCCGCTTCTATTATGAGGTAATCACCGCGATACAAAGAAAAATCCTCCAGTTCTATTCGCAAAGCTTTATCTTCACAAGTTAACTGAGCAACCCCTTGATAACCGGCTGGTTTTTCCAGCCATTTCACTTCTTCTTTTTTACCGGGGAGCACCTCAAAAATATAACGGGCTGAAGGCTTAAAAGAAGGCTCCCTCCAAAGATATAAACTTATCCGGTAAATTATTTTGGCTTCCGGTTGTTCCCATAACGCTAGCCTCATCACCGTTCTCCGAGGTTTAACGTCTAAATAGAGGCCTCGTAGATCCCCACCCTTGTCCAAGTGCTGCATAAAAGCCTCCTTAGGTGGATCAAGGGCAACCAACTGGGAAGCGCCACCTATGCTCTTAGGCTTTAACAAACCAAATACCTCATTGGGCCGCAGAAAGTTGGCAAAAAATGTGCTCATTACTTGTTTTTGGGTTTTATATTCATCTAAAGCCCGCTTTTTTTTCTCTTGAATATTTTCGTCTAAAGGCAACTTATACCACGGGGTTCCTTGATAAAGAAAAAAACTTGGAGGAAGAAGGGGTGTCTTCCGGCGCAAAGAAGGAGCTAGTTGCCACGCTCCAGAATGCACCAAGTAACTATATACTTGTGGAAATCCCCTACCCTCTTCCCTTTTCCACATAGCCAAAGCAGCCAACGTAAAAGCTCCGGTTGCCCAATGGTCCGGGTGGCTGTCGGCGGTATCGGGAAGCAAGACCACCGTAGGCTGGTAAACCTTAATAACCCTCAAAAGATCAGTTAAAATACTTATCCCTGAGTAAACAGCTCCCGGAGACAAAGCATTATCATAAGGTACACTACTGCTTAAAGTGGCAGGAGACTGGTAAGGCTTTTCCACCGACCAATAATTTAGCCATATCTTACTAAGTCCACCATCAGGGTAACCCAAAAAAGTAATATCCCTTGAAGGTACACCCAAAACGGCCAACGCTCTTTTCGCTTCCTCTTGCCTGACGCTGCCATAAGCTAAAAAGTCACCCGGTACCGGAGGAAACGAGTCGTTCCAAGCCTCTACTCCTCGCCTAAAGCCATCTCCACTAGTCATAAAAACTACATGTACACTATCTCCTTTAGCCTTAGCATAAGCAATCAGCCCCCCTGCGGCTAAAACCTCGTCATCAGGGTGAGGCGAAACAATTAAAATTCGCTCCCCTGGACTAGATAAAGGTAAAGCTTCTAATTGCCGGCTAGCGGCCCGGGCCACCCTAATATGGGAAATATCGTAGCCCAGAAAAGCTATCCCTCCCATCAAAAGTAGAAGCCAGAGCGCAGGCCGGAGGAAGTTGCCTTTCTTACGTCCTTGCCGTAGGAAAAAGGCAGCTATATCCTTATACATACCGAGCCTGGCTACTACCCCCCTGGCTAGCCCTCTCTTTTCCTCTTTCATCACGTGCGTCATATTGGCCAGGGGAACTTTTTTCACGCGCCAGCCCCTATCTTTAGCAAATTTAGAAAGCATAACCTCTATCTCGAACCCCTTAGCCCCTTTCACGGCAGCCAAAAAAAGCTCTTTGGGTATCGCTCTTTGCCCTGAAAGGTAAGGAGCTATAAACTGGGCCCAATCTGTCAAAGCCCGACCCCTCCGGAAAATACCCACCGTCATATCTGCCTCACCGTTAAGAACGGGCCAAAGAAGCTCTTCCACGTGCGCCGGAGACAAGCCTTCTAAATCGGCATCTAAAAAAAGAAGGATTTCTCCCCTCGCTTTCTGGGCTCCTTTGAGCATGGCGTTACCCTTACCGTGGTTCTTATCCAAGTATATAACTATAGCTCCTTGCCGCCTGGCTACCTCCGCCGTGCCATCCCGGGAGCCATCATCTACCACGATAATTTCGTCTACCAAAGGCACCTGGCGCAAAGTAGCCACGACCTTCCCTACCGTACGCTCCTCATTGTATGCCGGTATTATTGCAGATACCCGCATACCTTCGCTCCTTCTGGGGAAGATTTAATTTTATGGAGTTCTACTTCCTTCTAGTAATTTCCTCCCATAACATTAAAAATTGACTCCGTGTAACCCCCCTCCATATATCCTCACCTTCCTTCCCAAATTTACCTCCAGGGCCGCCCTAAAACCCATCTTAAATTCTAGGCCCATTACCTTCCAAAAGTCTTGCAGCCTCCCTAAGAGGCCTTCCGTGTCACCCTTTAATATTACGGATCTTAGCCACTAATAGCAATATGGCTGGGTAAAGAAAGTAACCGGGAAAAAAATAAAAGGGCCAGGTGCGGGATGCAAAGCGCAGCATTTGGTGGAAGTGCTCGTACACTGTAGGGGCGAAAAAAGTGAGCAGTAAGGCGGTGGGTAAAACCAAGGGCCGGTAATCTTTAAGGCCCAAAACCTGAGATGTCCCCAGGGTAAATACATAAAAAACAACACTCAACTTCAAAAAGACACCGAAGGTCCAGATAAAAATAATAAGAGCGTCCATCCGTTGAAGGAACTCGCCGATGTTAATTAATTGTATGGCCGTAAGGCTAGGAAAATTAGCCCTGTTAGCTTCTAAAGGACCAAGAACAGCGATGTTACGCAGCAAGACGGATATAAGAAGAAAAGTAATCAAAACTACCGCCAAGACAAAAGGGTACCGGCATTTTCTGGGGCTGGTTAAGAAGGGAAAAAAATTTAAGAAGAAAACTGTCTCTCCAAACGGGAAAGTAAAAGCCGGTAAAATCCCCCTTACAACTGGCAAGATACCCTCACCAAGCACGGGTAAAAAGTTTTCCCACCGGGGTAGCTCCGGAGTAAGTATGGTAAGAATGTTGAGTACCAGGATTACAAAAATAAGAAAAGGAGTTAATAGCTCAGCCAGGCGGCCCAAGGTCTCAATGCCAGAGCGTACGGCCCAAGCTGCAAGTGCGGCCATTATGCCGATGAAAACCATAAGTGGGGTGTTAACCATAATGGCCACGACATATAGTTCGCTAAAGTTAAGCAAAAGTAAAGGGGCCAAATGAAAAGCATACCACAGAAAAAGGATATTAAGGCAAGTACCGAGCCCTTTTCCCAGCACACGCGGTGCATACTGGAAGGGAGTCTCTTTAGGAAACCTCAATCCTAGACTGGTGTACAAGTAGGCTACACCTACTCCCAAGGCTCCAGCCAAGAGATAGGAGATCCAAGCATCTTGTTTCGCTGGTCCTACAGGCATAATAAGGGTAGAAGTACCGATAAGGAAAGCCATAATAAGCATAAAAAGTTGCCAGTTGGAAATCCTGCCTTCTTCCCGCATAAAAACCCCGAAAGTTAATATTTCCTATAAACTCTAATTGTATGTAGCTATAGCATAAAATGGCACATAAAAGTATCACACTAAAAATAAAATCAAGAAATCAGGAGGGAAGCCCGGAGATTGTCTAAAATCATGGGTCGCCTTTGGAGATTGATCCGCTCCAAGGCTAAAAGTCCCTCGCACAAACGGAATAACAAAAGATATGAATACCCCCTTAAAACGAACCTGAGGGAAAGCTTAAATTACCTTAAAAAAACCTTCGGCTGCAGTGAAGACCTTATTACCAGAGAAATAGAAGTGGCAGGCCGGAGACTGGCCCTAGTATATCTTGAAACCATGGTAGATCGCGATGTAATCCAGCGTGATATCCTGCCTTCTTTAATGAGGCTGTCCTTTCAGGGGTTAAGTTTTACGGAGACACAGTTGCTAAGGCTTATCCGGGAGAATTTACCTATAGGCAATATGAAAGAATATTCCCTGTGGCAGGATGTACTTTACGGCCTGCTGGCCGGCCAGGTAGCCCTGCTCATGGAAGGTAGCAACCTCGCATTACTGCTGGGAGCTGATAGCTGGGAAAAAAGGGCGGTAACAGAACCGGAAATAGAAACCGTCATCCGGGGCCCTAGGGAAGGCTTTACCGAAGATCTCCCCACAAATATGTCCCTAATCAGGCGCCGCTTGCGCACGCCCAAGCTCCGCTTTGAAACCTTCTACTTGGGGCGCACCACCCATACCCGGGTAGTATTGAGCTATCTAGAAGGTTTAGCCTTAGAAACAGTCCTTACGGAGCTACGTAGCCGCCTCAAGCGTATAGATATTGACGGTATTTTAGAAAGCGGGTATATTGAGGAACTCATCGAAGACTCTCCCTTTTCTCCCTTCCCCCAATTTTCTAGAACAGAAAGGCCCGACAGAGTAGTTGCCGATATACTGCAGGGTAGAATCGCCATTCTGACAGACGGTTCCCCCTTCGTCCTTACCGTACCAGTTAACTTTTTTACAGAACTTCAAGCACCCGATGACTTATATGAGAGATGGGTATCTAGTGTAATTCGCATCTTTCGCTTTCTAGCCCTCTTTCTGGCCCTGTTGCTTCCCTCCCTTTATGTAGCCGCCACCACCTTCCATCATGAGATGATACCTACTACCCTGGCCGTGGCCATAGCTGCCCAGCGGGAGCGAGTACCTTACCCTGCCTTTGTGGAAGCTCTGCTTATGCAAATCATTTTCGAAATACTCGTTGAAGCGGGCGTGCGCCTGCCCCGGCCCGTGGGCCAAGCTGTAACCATTGTGGGCGCGCTGGTAATAGGTGAGGCAGCCATCAGGGCGGGGTTAGCTTCACCGGCTATGGTAATCGTGGTATCCCTTACTGCCATCTCTTCCTTCACCAATCCCACCTTCGGGTTAGGCACAGCTATACGTTTGTTGCGCCTGCCTATGATATTCCTGGCCGGCTCCTTGGGATTGTTCGGCATTTTTACCGGTATGCTGGCCATCTTAATTCACTTGGTTACTTTAAGGAGCGTCGGCCTACCTTATTTAGCCCCTTTAGCTCCTTTTATCTGGGAAGACCAAAAGGATATTATCTTCCGGGCTCCCTGGTGGGCTATGCTGTCCCGGCCTAAACTGGAAGGTGGTCTAAAAAATCTTTTGCGAGCGAAGCCTGGCATCAAGAAGATTGAACCTGCCCTGCAGGAACCTCCGGAAGCGGAAATAGAGACTATGATGAAGGAGGGGCCAAAAGATAAAAAGGGCCCCGGGAGGTCGTAACGTTGAGAAAAACAAGTAGCATTTTCTTCTTGTTGTCTTTAATTATCATCTTATTACTTTTTCTCCCGGGTTGCTGGGACCGGCGGGAGATCAACGAGTTGGCCTTTATATCTTCCTTCGCTTTTGACCTGGAAGGTGACGAACGTATAGTCACGGCAGAAATAATACGGCCAGCGGCCGTTGCCGGGGGCGGTGAAGGAGGAGGCGGAGGCAGTGGTGCAGCCGCCCTACCCCAGCGCGCCGCTATCATTAGCAGCGAGCGAGGTAACACCTTTTATGCTGCCGGCCGGAGGCTGGCTTTAAGGTTACCTCGCTGTGCCTATGTGGCGCATACTACGGCTGTGTTAGTAGGAGAAGGTCTGGCCCGCCAGGGCCTTACAGAAGTCCTGGATTTTTTAGACCGGCAGCAGGAATTCAGACGTTCCACTTTCATCCTTGTTACCCGTGGCCCAGCAAGAGGAATTTTGATCCGTGCCCAGGGAGGATTGGAAACCACCTTGGGCCGGGAGCTCACAGGTCTTGATAAATGGGTGAAGGTAAGCGGTTACGGGTTTATCCCCAGTGTCCACGATGTGCTATTGGATTTGTCCGGCAAAGCTGCCGCCACCGCAATACCCGTCTTGGAGCTCAGCCCCCAACCTTTACCCCCTGTTGTGGGCGGCCAAGCTTCTCGAAGCGATGCTTCCGCCAGATCCGGCGGGCAAGGGGTAAGCGGAGCCGCCGAACCGGAAATAGTCAGGACTGTACGTTTGAACGGAGCCGGACTTTTCCACCACGATAAGCTTGTGGGCTGGTTTGACGAGCGCCAGTCTCGAGGCTTAGCCTGGGTTAAGAATAAAGTTAGACGGGCTGTGTTGGAACTTCGGTGCGCTGAAGACCAAAAAGCAGTCTCCGTAGAAATAACTGAGGCAAAAAGTGAGACTAAATTTCTTATGCATAACGGCCGGATCCAGGCCCTAATTAAGGTAGAGGTAGAAGGTAGTCTCCTGGAACAACAATGCTTCCATGATTTTACTACCGAAGCAGCTATTAAATCCCTGGAGAGCCAGATAGCTAACATCATAACAGAAGAGATAAACAGCGCTATAGCTGAGGCTAAAAAGGCGGGAACAGATGTATTCGACTTTGGGGGCACCCTCTACCGTAAGGAACCTAAGCTCTGGAAACAAATCGCACCTCAATGGGATGAAGAATTTAAGAAACTCCCCCTAACAATACAGGTGAAAGCAAAAATCCGTCGAACGGGCTTGACCGGCCGGCCCTGGCAGCCTAGAGCCGATTAGAGGTTAACTAAAACCTCAACAATGGCTAAAGCCCTTAGTTAAAACTTGTAAGGCCCCGGAACCAGACCTTTCAAAAAAGAAGGTGACCCCCCTTGCTAAGGCTTTTAATTGTGTTCCTTTTATATACAGGCGTTGTCCTCCTGGAGGTCCCGCCCATGATACAACGCCGCGCCTGGCGGGATCTTTTAGCCTTCAGCTTCCTTTGTCTTCTCGGCTTGACATTGGCTACACTTTGGGCCCTGCGAATAAAAGTTACCTTCCCTTCCGAAGCTCTAATAAATTTCTTCGAACCCTTAGCTGAAGTTATTCTCGGACCCCCTGAATAAGGACATCCTGAATAAGGACATCCTGAATAAAAAGCCTACCGCTGGCCACTTCTGTAACTAATCACGGAAAAAGAGTTTTAATGGCTTGTCTTAAACTCATACTCGGGGAAGTATAGCTATCTTTTCCAACATCGGTAAAGAAAGTAAGGCCTGCCGCGCGGGCTGCGATATTTCCTGGTCGGTCTCTACGGCCATTAAAGCCCGCCCACCTGCCCTTTCCCGGGAAACGCGCATGGTAGCTATATTTATCTCATGACAAGCCAAAACAGAAGCCACCTGAGCTACTACACCCCGCTGGTCAGGATATACAGCCACCAACCCGGGAAGTTTACCACTAAACTCTATCCTGAATCCATCCAGACGGGAAAGGAGGATCTCTCCTCCACCTATCGAAGAGGCCAGTACCTTAACATGGTTTTGTTCTCCTGAAAGATCCAGTTCCACCGAATTCGGATGTACCTCCCCCAGATCTTTAAAGCCCCAATGAACTTCCAGCCCCTTTTCCCGGGCCAAATCTAAAGCATCCCTCACCCTCTCATCGTCAACTGTAAGCCCCAGCAATCCTGCCACTAAAGCCTTATCTGTACCGTGTCCTCTAAAAGTACGTGCGAAGGAACCGTGGAGAAAAATGTGGGCTTTACGAGGTTCTTCTCCCAATATATAGCGCGCCAGCCTTCCTATGCGAATAGCTCCTGCTGTATGGGAACTTGACGGCCCTATCATAATTGGGCCAATGATATCAAATATCCCAATACCGGACACCCCCCTCGCATACATGTAGTTCCTTTTTTGCCAAATTATATAGGCCGAAACAGTAGTACTTAACCTAAATAAACGGTTAGGTCAGCCGGGAAGCTATTTTCTTCGCCGTAGGACAAGCAGCGATACCTCCCTCAGCAGTCTCCCGCAAAGATGAAGGCAGGCTTTTACCTACTTCTACCATGGCTGCTATAACCTCTTCCAAAGGAATAAAAGATTTTAGGCCCGCCAAGGCTATATCCGCTGCAGCCAAGGCATGGGCTGCGCCCAGGGCATTTCGCTTAACACAAGGTATCTCTACCAAACCGCCTACCGGATCACATACTAGCCCCATCAGGCCTTTAAGAGCAATGGCGGCAGCATCTAAAGCTTGTAAGGGGCTGCCTCCAGCCATTTCCACTGTTGCTGCTGCAGCCATGGCAGAAGCAGCTCCCACTTCTGCCTGGCAACCTAAGGCAGCTCCAGAAAAGGAAGCCATTGAAGCCATCACCACTCCCACCGCTGCGGCAGCGAGCATCCCATCAATAACTGTTTCCTCGGAAAGCTTTCTTTCTTCTTCCAGAGCCAGCAAGACTCCCGGTAAAATACCGCAAGAGCCAGCCGTAGGAGCTGCCACAATCTTTCCCATACAAGCATTAACTTCAGCTATGGCTAGAGCAATGGTTATAGCCCGCGCTGTCGTAGCACCAGATACAAGCTTATTTTCTTTTCGGGCTTGTTCTAGCAGCCGCCCTCCACCGCCTATCAAGCCGCTGGGTGATTTTATATTCCCCTCCAAACCTTTACGCGCTGCCTGGCGCATAACCAGAAGTCTTTCTCTCATCTCCTGACGGATCTCCGTAAGTTCCCGGCCACTTACCTCCTTTTCCCATTCCTGGGCGGCTTCGCTTAAAGCTAGACCCTTCTCCCGTATCATATAAAGAAGTTCGTGGGTACTTTTAAAGCTCGGCACCGGACCCTCTCCTTTTAGGTTATTTGATCCAAGCCCAGATAGGCCCCCGTACGCAAAGTAAGTCTACAGCTCCTAGGGTTTCCATTTGTAACTACATAAACATAAGCGCCGGGTTTAAGCCCTCCCCCGGCGCCTTTCCAGTCTAAATTTACCATACAGTAGCAGCCAAAATAGCTTTTATGGTGTGCAACCTGTTTTCTGCCTCATCATAAATTACCGAGTGGGGGCCGTCTATAACCTCTTCGGTAACCTCAATGCCGCGGTCGGCGGGCATACAGTGCATGTAAATTGCCTCAGGTCGTGCCAGATTCATCCGGCGTCCATCCATGACCCAATTAGAATATTTTTCAATAAGATCTGCCCCTTCCGTGTCGCTTCCGGTATAAGCTATGGGGCCCCAGCTTTTGGCATAAATTATATGAGCGTCCTTACAGGCCTCATCCATGTCGTGTACTATCTCAAATTTGACCCCTGCTTCTTCCGCGTTTTTCTTGGCCTGTTCCACGATCTCAGGTAGGAGATAAAACTCGGGCGGATGGGCTAAGGTAACGTCCATACCAAAGCGCGGCATAAGCAAGATGAGGTCTTGGGGCATAGAAAGAGGTCTTATATATTTAGGTGCGTAGGTCCAAGATATAACAAACTTTAACCCTCTAAGATTAGGTCCAAATTTTTCACGGATGGTCATCAAATCAGCCAGGGACTGGGTGGGATGATAAAGGTCGCACTGCATATTTATCACCGGGATTTTAGACCATTTAGCAAGTTCCCGGATATAAGCATTTCCCACTTTAAAGGAACAATGGCGTACTCCAATACCGTCGCCAAAACGGCTCAAAACCTCCACTGTATCCTTGGCCGTCTCCCCGTGGCCGATCTGGGTGGTCTTAGGGGTAAGGTAAATGGCGTGTCCTCCCAACTGCGTCATGCCGGTTTCAAAAGCATTGCGAGTGCGAGTGGATTCTTGAAAGAAAAGCATGTAGAAGGTGCGATCCTCCAAAAGACGATGTTTCTCCCTGAGCATCTTCCTTCGCTTAAGCTCAAAAGCAAGATCGAGCAGGGTTTCGATTTCCTCTTTAGACCATTCTTGCCAGGTGATAACGTGTTTGCCTTTGAGATTTGTAATCATAAATTAACCCCCTCCATTTTGAATAGAGTTTTGCATTACTAACTAAATGCCCATTGGATTAAGTTCTACTTAAACTATTCTACATCTTTTCCCGTTCTCCTGCTAAAAAAGCCCCGGTTATCCAGGGCTTTTTTGTGTACTGTAAGTGTTTACCTAGATCTCCACAATTGCCCTCTCTACTGCCACCTGGCAGTTGGGAAACAAGCTCTTGGCTTCCCTCAATAAATCGGTACGCTCGTACCACGAACGCAAGTGAGTAAGTATAAGCCTTTTTACCTCTGCATCACGGGCTATTCTTGCCGCCTGACCGGCCGATAGGTGTCCCGTGGCTCCTAGCTCCAAATCTTTGTTAACATATGTAGCTTCCGCCAGCAACAGGTCCGCTCCTTGAGCAAAACCAATTAAGTCACTAAAGTATTCTGTGTCCCCGGTGTAGACCAAGGTTTTGTTACCGTCGGTTATACGCATAGCCATACAGGTAAAGGCATGTCGAGTGCTAACAAATGTAAAGCTGAATTCACCTATGGTAATATCTCGTCCGGGCTCTATCTGCCTGCCTTCTAAAGCCTCTTTATAAGGTAAGGTAGCAAATATATCGGCCGGCTCCGGTGGAGCCCATACAGGCACAGGTTTTATCCTCTTCCGCTCCATTACAGCCTGATCTATGGCATAACGGTAAACGCCGAGGTCGCTCATGTGATCACCGTGCAGGTGGGAAAGGACTACGGCATCCAGTTCCCAGAAAGGAATGAATTCCTGTAAACGGGACATAACACCGCTTCCGAACTCTAGAAGAACCCGGGTTCTTTCTCCCTCCAGGAGATATCCCGGGCAAGCACCCCCGGCGGGAGGGTAAGGTGTATAGCATCCGAGGATGATAAGCTTCATAAAGATTTCTAGCCTCCTTAATAATCTGCTATGGTGTGCGGAAAAACGGTAACCAACCGCATCAACCTTTCAGCCGCATCAGTCAGTAAAGTAGCCGCGTTTTCCAAGCAGTAGGTTAAAGGTAGCGGCCGGGGAATTATGCTCATGTACGCTTTAATACCATGCTCATATACGGTTTCGGCGCCCTCTCCAATGGAACCTGCCAGGGCCACCACCGGAATGCCGTATTTGCCGGCCACCTTGGCCACCCCAGCAGGAACTTTTCCGTAGGCCGTCTGTCGGTTTATTTCGCCTTCTCCCGTTATTACCAGGTCCGCCCCCGCTGCCAAAATGCCCTCTAAGTTTACAGCTTCCATTACTAGCTCAATACCCCTGCGTAAAGTAGCTCCGAGAAAAGCCACCAGTCCGGCTCCCAGACCCCCGGCAGCTCCGGCACCAGGAAGATCGCGTACTTCTACCCCCAGGTCCCGGGCTATTACATCAGCCAGCCGCGCCAGTGCAGCATCTAACCGGGGTATCATTTCCGGAGTAGCCCCTTTTTGAGGGCCATAAACGGCCGAAGCCCCACGCGGGCCGCAAAGGGGGTTATCCACGTCACAGGCGACCAATATTTCTACTTCTTTAATCCGAGGAAAGATATTTTCCATATCAATACGGTTAAGCTTCTCCAACCCTACGGCACCCCAAGGAATGTCAAGGCCAGCTTCGTCTAAAAGTCTCACCCCTAAGGCCTGAGCCATACCCGCACCACCATCGTTGGTGGCACTACCTCCTATTCCTACTATTAACCGCTGGCAACCTGACTTTAGGGCCTCGCGAATTAATTCTCCCGTCCCGTAAGTAGTGGTGTAAAGCGGGTTGCGCTTTTCTTTAGGAACAAGTGGGAGGCCCGAGGCCTGCGCCATCTCCACCACCGCCGTGCGACCGTCCCCTAAAATTCCCCATCGTGCGGTTACCGGCTCACCCAGTGGTCCCGTAACAAGTGCTTCCATGAGCTTTCCACCAGTGGCAGCTACCAAAGTAGTTGTAAGCCCTTCTCCCCCATCCGCCAGGGGGACTTCTACAGTTTCTACATCAGGAAATACCTTCTTTACCCCCGCAGCAATGGCTTTAGCTACCTGTGGCGCCTCTAGGCTTTCCTTAAAAGAATCCGGAGCAATTACAATACGCTTCATCAATTTTATCCCCCCAAAGACGCGCTCTTTCTATTCTAGTGGAAAGTTCGCCATCCCGGGGGTAAAAACCTGCTTAAAGAGGTTTTAAATTTTAAGACCGCTCCGGCCGCCTGCAAGCCACTATATGATAGGTACGACCATTGCTGTCTCCGCGGCTTTGGTAATCAAAGCCGTACTCGTCCAGCAGGCGTATTATAGAATCTGCCTGGTGGGCATCAGCCGCCTCCATGGAAATGGTTAATTGGTCCCCCTC
>NZ_JAKKUR010000044.1 GCF_021890735.1 Thermanaeromonas sp. | reverse complement strand
CGTACCACGCCAGCACCGTCTTACACTTAGGACAGTACGACCGCCCGAAAACAACTGTTTCTCCTCTAGGTAAGCGGTATATCACAACGTTGAGGAAGCTGCCGATGATGAGGCCGAAGAGAAACAGTATGAGGAAAAGCATGGCCCTGTTGCACCTATCACAAATTAACAGTCTGCCTTATGTTCTAACTGATTTACGGTTGCTCGTTGCTCTCAGTCTTTTTCCACACAGGTGGCGTCTTATCCGTTACGACAATATCATCATCCTTACCGTCATCATTCTCTTCATCTGGGCCCCAACTCCAAAGCGTAAACCCCTTTTCGTCGTCTGTAACTTCATACTGGTACTCATTTCCCCACGGATCCATTACCGGCCACTCAAGACCTCCTGAACTCAAAGCACCTGTCAGCTCGTTATCATCGCTGGGAAACTTCCCTTTTCCTTCCTCAGATGCCCATATGATCAATACCGTCTTCATGGCTTCCAGGTCGGCCTTAGCACGGCTTACTCTTGCCTTTTCAGCCGCATCCAAGAACCTTGGTAACGCCACGGCAACAAGTATGCCTATAATTACCACCACAACCATTAATTCAATCAGGGTAAAGCCTTTGTTATTCCTCAATAACATGCTCCTGTACTGTTTCATAACCCACACCTCCTGTATACACCTAAAATGACTCTAAAGCTAACTTCAACTGGCCCATTCCCACCCAAACTGGATGCTCTAAGCGGTTCCTTTTTCACCTCCTCGCCTTAACTTTCTCACCTCACACTACCCACCATCTGAAATACAGGAAGCAAAATAGAAATCACAATCAATCCAACGACGGCGCCCAGCCCGATAATCAGGAAGGGCTCGATAAGGGAGGATAGCCTGCTGGCCATCTCGCCTACTTCGCGGTCGTAGAAGTTGGCAATCCTTCCTAGTAAAGTATCCAAGGTACCCGTCTCTTCGCCAACAGTTACCATCTCCACCACCATGGGCGGGAAGATACCGCTTTCCAAAAGGGGTGAGGCTATACTTTTTCCGTCCCTTACCTGCTCCTTGGCTAGGGCCAAAGCTTCGGCTACTACCCGGTTTCCTACCGTCCGCTCCACCACCTCCAATGCCTCTAAGATAGGAACGCCGCTGCTGAGCAGGGTTCCCAGAGTGCGGCTAAACTGCGAAAGCGTAGCATGGTGGGTAAGACGCCCTATAACAGGAAGGCGCAATGCAATCCTGTCCAGACTGTAGCGCACTTCTTCCCTCTGAGACCATTTCCATATCAGGTAGCCTGAAATTAACCCCGCCGCCAAAACCCCAAACCAACGGCGCCTCAAAAATTCGCTTACCCCTAGCACCACTCTCGTAGGCCAGGGCAAAGGTACACCAAGATTGCCGATGATCTGGCTAAACATAGGTAAAACGAAGGTGAGCATAAAGCCTATCGAAGCCAGGGAGACCACGAAGACAATGAAGGGATAGGCCATGGCCGATTTTATCTTTTCTGTTATTTCGTGTTCTCTTTCAAAATGCTCCGCAAGCCGCAATAGAGTTTCATCTAGCGCTCCGCTCAGCTCCCCCGCCTCTACAGAATAAACCATTATGGCCGGGAATACTTTGGGCATCTTGCCCAAAGCTCTATGAAACATCTCTCCTTGTTGCAGGTCATCCAGAACCTTATCTATGCTCTCTTTTAAGACCCGGTTGTCGGCCTGCCTGCTTAAAGTTCTCAGAGCATTAACTATGGGTAACCCTGCCCCGAGCATGGTACCCAACTGGCGGCAAAACAAGGCCAGGTCCTTTCGGCTTACACGCTTTACAAACGAAGGTGCAAAGTACCTCAGCCCTAGGCTACGGTCCGGCTCAGACTTTAACGGCCGTAGCTCGGTTATAAAGTAACCGTTCTCCCTTAACTTTCGTGCGACCAGCTGTTCGTTTTCCGCTTCAAGGACCCCTCTTACCAGGTTCCCGTTGGCGTCCCTTGCTCTATATCTATACCGCATAGCAGCAACAAAAAAGTGCCGGTACTCCAGGAAAATCCTTTTCCCCGGCAGCCCGGCTACCTTAGGCTTTTACTCGCCCTTAGGCCCGTAGCTTTGCGCCCCCGGCTTTCACCGGGTTTGCCCTTATCAGGGATGTTCTTCTAATTCGCCAAAATCAGCCAAAATCCTGCTGCTTGACATGTTCAGGTCGAATTATTCCCCTGGCGGCCAAGTTCCTTAAAGCCATTTCCATGGTCTGCATTCC
The DNA here is from genome assembly GCF_021890735.1 of Thermanaeromonas sp. Classification (GTDB taxonomy): domain Bacteria; phylum Bacillota; class DSM-521; order Neomoorellales; family Neomoorellaceae; genus Thermanaeromonas. The sequence goes on along the minus strand of NZ_JAKKUR010000044.1, from coordinate 10,245 downwards.
AAAACGGCCACCAGTCTGCATAACAGAAATAATTTGATGGGTTTTACCCTCCCGGATAAGATTCCGTACCGCCGGGGTGGCGACGAGTATTTCCGCTGCCACTACCCGGCCTTGTCCATCAGCCCGGGGTAAGAGCTGTTGGGTGATAACCCCTACCAGGGTTTCGGCAAGCTGGATTCTGATCTGGGGCTGCTGGTGGGGAGGAAAAACATCTATGATACGGTCAATACTCTGGACCGCGCTGCTGGTATGTAAGGTAGTAAGCACCAGATGTCCAGTCTCTGCCGCAGTTATGGCCGTAGCCATGGTCTCCAGGTCCCGCATCTCACCTACTAAGATAACATCCGGGTCCTGGCGCAGGGCAGCCCTTAAAGCGCTGGCAAAAGACGGAGAGTCGCTTCCTATCTCCCGCTGGTTCACTATGCTCTTTTTATGTTGGTGCAAATATTCTATCGGATCCTCTAAAGTAATGATATGACAGCTACGGCGCTCATTAATACGGTCGATCATGGCGGCCAGTGTCGTACTCTTCCCACTCCCAGTGGGCCCGGTGACCAGAACAAGGCCATGGGCGTGGTCGGCCAACTCCCCTACAACCGGAGGTAGGCCCAGCTCTTCCAACGTAGGAACAACAGTATTTACCAGGCGTATGGCTGCCCCCACGCTTCCCCGCTGGTAGAATACGTTAACCCGGAAGCGGCCTATACCGGGAAGGGAGTACGCCAAATCCAATTCCTTACGGTTTTCGAATTCCTCCCATCTAGGGCCGAGGATTTGTTTGGCTAGGGCCTCTGAAACGGCACCTGTAAGAACGGGCCACTGTTTCTGGGGTTCTAGCCTTCCTATCCGCCGGAACACCGGAGGCAGGCCAACGGTAAGGTGCACATCGGAAGCTCCTTTTTGAACGGCTTCCTTTAGGATTTCTTCTAACTTAAACAATGGGATCACCCTGGCTTAAGTTTGGTTGCTGAAAGTATGCTGACGCTCTATGATATTCAAAATTCACCTAGAGTTACCCGTATAACCTCTTCTACCGTGGTCAACCCTTGGCTTGCCTTAAGGAGGCCGTCTTCCCTTAAGGTTATCATACCTCCGGCAACGGCCGCCTTTTTAATCTCTGTAGCCGGTGCCTTGGCTGACACTAGGCTCCGTATCTCTTCGTTCACCACCAAAACCTCCTGGATGGCCGTTCTACCCTGATAGCCCGTGTAGTTACAGTCCCGGCACCCGCGACCGCGGTAAAAAACGCGCCCTTCCCCTTCCTCCCCCAGGAAAGAATAAAGGCTTGCGCCCTGTTCTGGCTTATAGGGCTCTTTGCACCGCGGACATATTAAGCGCACTAAGCGTTGGGCCACTACCCCTATCAAAGAGGAATTTACCAGGAAGGGCTCGATACCCATGTCCAAAAGCCTTGTAACCGCCCCGGCCGCATCATTAGTATGCAAGGTGCTGAAAACCAAATGGCCCGTGGTAGCTGCCCTTACGGCAATATCGGCTGTCTCCCGATCCCTGATTTCCCCCACCATAATTACATCCGGGTCTTGGCGGAGGATTGCCCTTAACCCGGAAGCAAAATCAAGGCCGGCCTTGGGGTTAACCCCTGTCTGATTGATACCTTGAAGAAGGTATTCTACAGGGTCCTCAATAGTCACGATATTCTTTTCAGGAGAGCTCAAGGCGTTAAGGGTGGCATATAGAGTGGTGGTCTTTCCACTTCCCGTGGGACCAGTTATAAGGATCATGCCATAGGCGCTGCGTATCAAGCTTTCATACCGCTCTTTGGTGTCAGGGAGGAATCCTAGGGCATCCAAAGGTAAAAGCATGGTAGCCTTATCCAAAATCCTTAAGACCACCTTCTCTCCGTAAACAGTAGGCATACTTGATACCCGCACGTCTATGTTGCGCTTTTCTAAGGTTACCTGGAAACGGCCATCCTGGGGAAGGCGCTTTTCGGCAATATCCATTCCTCCCATAATTTTTATCCGGGAGATGAGGCTGCTTAAAATCCCTAAGGGCAGGCGTAAGACCTCGCGCAAAAGGCCATCGATGCGGAACCGAACTCGTATGTACCCTTCCTGGGGCTCGATATGAATGTCGCTTGCCCTAGAGCGTACCGCCTGAACGATAATTTTATTGACCAACTGGACAGCAGGAGCGCCTTCCATGCCAGCACGGGCTACCTCATCCAGATCAAAGGATTCCCGGGCCCTTGCCGCGGCCGCTGCTACCTCTTCTAACCCGGTAATATTGTCGCTCCCCCAGACCGGCTGCCAGAGCCGGGACAAAGCGGCCTCAATTTCGGCTTCAGAGGCTATAGCCGGCATGATTTCTAAACCTGTAGCCAGACGAAGGTCGTCCAAGGCGGTAAGATTCAAAGGATCGGCCATGGCTACCAGTAGCCTGTTACCGTCCTTACGTACCGGTACGGCGAGATAACGGCGGGCCAAGCCTTCGGGTATGAGCTTCACTACTTCGGGATCTAAGTTGTAATCCGCCAGGACTACTTTGGGTATGCCCAGCTGGAATTCCAGTACCTCAAGAATATCCTTTTCACTGACCAAACCCAGGCGGGCCAGCACCTTCCCCAGCCGTTCTCCGGTGCGCCTTTGTTCCTTCAAAGCCTGCTCCAGCTGTTCCGGAGTGAGCAATCCGGCATTGATCAGCAGATCCCCCAACCGAGGCTTCCCGTCCATACTTTAGCCCTCCCCGCAAGAGATCATAACTAGTCACGTTTTCGCTACATAATCCAATGAACCGCTTAGCTCCGCTGCAACGCTTCTATTACCTCTCTGGTGTCTACTTCCATTATCTCTACCCGCCCTAGCTTCACTGGTAGCACCATTCTTACTTTACCATCTCGCACCTTCTTGTCCCGTATCAGGGCCTCGAGGAAAGATCCAATATCTACTTCGGGCATTTCTACCGGTAAAGAAGCCCGCCGGAGTAATTTTTCTAGCCTTTTTAGAATTTCGGAGCTGATAAGGCCGCGCTGCAAAGCCATTCTTGTGGCCATCATCATCCCGATAGCCACTGCTTCGCCGTGCCGGTACACCTGAAATTTAGTCACCGCCTCTAAAGCATGGCCCACTGTATGACCAAAATTGAGGATAGCCCTTAGATCCTTTTCTCGTTCATCCTTGGCAACTATCTGAGCCTTAATTTCACATGAGCGAAGCACTATCTTCTCTAAAACCTCTTCTTTCTGCTCTAAAGCTTTTTCTACATGTTCCTCCAGATACGTGAAAAACACGGCATCATAGATCATTCCGTACTTTATAACCTCAGCTAAACCCGAAGATAACTCCCTTGCGGGAAGGGTTCTAAGGGTAGAAAGATCAGCCACAACGAGGCAGGGCTGGTAAAAGGCGCCGATCAGGTTCTTGCCCCGAGGGTGATTAACAGCTACTTTGCCACCTACGCTAGAATCTACCTGAGCCAGCAGGGTGGTGGGAAGCTGTATGAAGGGTACCCCGCGTAAAAGGGTGGCGGCTACAAAACCCGCCAGATCGCCAACTGTACCGCCACCTAAAGCCAGTACCGGGCAGCGCCTCTCCCAACCGGCTTCAAGAGCCATATCATAAATTTCAGAGGCTACCTTTAAGGATTTAGCCTCCTCTCCCGGAGGCACTTGCTTGACAAGGGGGGTAAAACCCCCGGCCTCAAGGCTTTGAATAACTCGGGAAAGATATAAAGGAGCCACCGTCTCATCAGTGACTACCAGGCAGCGCTTAGCAATATCCAACGGCTCTAAAAGCAAGCCCAATTCTTCTAGTAAACCTTTCCCGCAATAAATATTATAGCTGCGCTCCCCCAGGTCTACCCGCAGTTTTCCGGCCACTTTCCTAGTCCCTCCATTATCTCCCGGGCTATCTGACTCGGACCTTTCCCTTCTACCTCCACGTGTAAGTGGGCCATGGCATAATAGAGTTCCCGCTCCTTTAATAGGGCTTCTACCTGCTCTCTAGTCCGTCCTTGGAGCAAGGGGCGGCTCTTGTCCCCTGCCGCCCGCTGCCACACAATATCTAAAGGTACTTTAAGCCAAACAACCTTATTACCCGCCCAAAGCCTCTCTCTGTTCTCCGGATCCGATACAACCCCTCCACCGGTAGCGATTACTTTTCTACTTCCCGCAACTACACGGGTGATAACCTCTTTTTCCACCTGACGAAAGTAGGCTTCTCCCTTTTGGGAGAAAATAGCCGGTATGGAGGAGCCAGCAACCTTCTCAACTTCTATATCGGTATCCACAAATTCCCAACCTAGATACGTAGCCAAGAGGCGCCCAACGGTCGTTTTACCGCTGGCCATAAAACCGACCAAAACGATATTACAGGGCAAAAAAGCTTCCTCCCCGACCAACAATTACCGCACAAGTTTTCTTCCAACCATAACCTTCTTGATATATCTGCTTTCTCCAACCTACAATACCTTGTCCGCACGGGTTGTTATAAACTACGTACATAGTCCCAGTAATCTTTTACCCGCTGCCTTACCTCTTCCAGGTGGTCTCCACCAAATTTTTCTATAAAAGCACCGGCCAAAACCCAGGCTACCATAGCCTCACCTACCACCGCTGCTGCCGGTACCGCACAGACGTCCGAACGTTCTACGGCGGCTATAACTTCTTCTTTGGTTTTCCAATCGACACTACGGAGGGGCTTGCGCAATGTAGGAATAGGCTTCATAGCCGCTCGTATAACGAGGATCTCGCCATTGGTGATGCCACCTTCTAGGCCCCCGGCACGGTTGGAATAATGAAAGAAACCCCTCCCAGGAGCATAACCTATCTCGTCATGGGCTTCAGAGCCTAGCTTACCAGCCAGGGTGAAACCCTCACCTATCTCTACTCCTTTAATCCCGGGAATACTCATGACCGCCTGGGCCAACAGGCCATCGAGCCGCCTATCCCAGTGCACATGGCTGCCCAACCCCGGAGGCAAACCCCGGACTAAAACCTCGAACACACCTCCTAAGGTATCTCCTTTCTCCCTCGCTTCATCTATAGCTATCATCATATCCCGGGTGGCCTCTTCATCAGCGCAATAAACCGGTGACGCCGTTGCCTTCAAAGCTTCATCAAAGGAAACCTCCCTTTTGACTGTTGCTCGCCCTATACGTACTACATGAAAAGCTGTTTCTACCCCCAAACATCCCAGAAAAGCGCTCGCTACAGCCCCTGCCACCACCCTGGCCGCCGTCTCCCGGGCGCTCGCTCTTTCCAAAATGTTACGCAGATCTCCCTGGGCATATTTAATACCCCCGGCCAAGTCGGCGTGGCCCGGCCGCGGCCGCGTTAAGCAGCGCTCATCCTTAGCTCCGGGCTCTGGAGACATTATTTCTTGCCAGTTAGGCCAGTCCCTGTTGGCTATCTTAAGGGCTATAGGGCTACCCAGAGTAAAGCCCCCCCGCACGCCCGATAAAATCTCTACTTCATCCTTTTCTATGGACATGCGTTCACCCCGGCCATAACCCCCTTGCCTCTTGCGCAACTTTATATTAATAAATTCGGCGCTCAGAGGAATACCGGCAGGCATCCCTTCCACAATGGTTACCAGCCCGGGCCCATGAGACTCCCCTGCCGTTAGAAAACGCAGCATCACTACCACCCGTTCTTTTTTAAGAAGGTAACAACTCTTCTACAACCTGCTTCATAACCTCTAAAGGTGCCTCCCGGCCGGTCCATAGGGTGAAGGCCTCTGCCCCCTGATACAAAAGCATGCTCCGTCCCGAAATGGCCCGGCATCCCTTGCTGCTGGCCATCTTTAGAAGCTTTGTATAAGGAGGGTTGTACACCAAATCGTAAATAATGTGCCGGGCCTCCAACTTGTCAGCTGTTATGGGAAGTTCGCCCCCAACGGTCTCCATTCCCACGCTGGTGGTGTTAATTATCAAATCCGCTTCCGGTAGGATGGAAGCCAAAAAAGCTTCCTCTAGCGAAAGAGGCTCTACGCTTGTTTCACCCGCCTTCTTAAGGGTTTCAGCCAGTTCACGGGCCCTGTCGTACGTCCTGTTAGCTATATACAACCTGTTGCAACCGTGCTTGACTAAGGCGTAAGCTACCGCCCGGGCGGCCCCGCCTGCTCCCAAGATTAAGGCCCTTTTCCCCCGCGGATCTACTCCCTCTTCTTTAAGGGAACGCCAAAATCCACTTGCGTCTGTATTATACCCCACCAATTTTCCTTCCTTTACCACCACCGTGTTAACTGCACCAATGAGCTTTGCCAGGGGATCTATTTCATCCAAAAAAGGTAGAATAGCTTGCTTATGAGGTATAGTCACATTCACTCCCCGAAAACCTAACGCCCTTATACCGGACACAGCGGCGGGTAGCAACCTGGGCTCTACATTGAAGGCCAGATAAACCCAGTCCATCCCCAACGCCCTAAAGGCAGCGTTATGCATGTAAGGAGAAAAGGAATGGACAACCGGATAACCCAATAGCCCTACCACCGCAGTGCGAGACGAAACAGACAACAATGACTACCCCCTACCTTGGCTCTTGAAGGTTTAAGCACTTCAATACAATCCGCTCCACAAGGCGGATAAGTCTTGTTAGTAGGAATTCCTTCTTGTCTAGCGGAACCACTAAAATCGTGTAAAGGTCCAGCAGATTTCCACCTAACACATCTGTAAAAATTTGGTCGCCGATAACGGCGGTCTCCGCAGGCGAAGTCCCCAAAAGCGCCATGGCTTGGCGGAAAGCCCGTCCGCGAGGCTTGCCGGCCCTAAAAAGGGCAGGTATGCCTAGTTCCCGGGCTACAGCCTCTACTCGTTTTTGCCGGTTATTAGAAAGAAGGCACGCACCCATTCCGTAAGACCTCAAGTTGCTAAACCACTCCTGGACGCGCGTATCTAGGGTTGCGCACCCCCACTGAGTCACTGTGTTATCTAGGTCAATAATTAAACCTCTAATACCCCTCCTGGACAGGTGCTCCAGGGGCACATCCTGCAAGGATTTAACGTAGAGGTCAGGACGCAGGTAGCGTAACATCCTACCATCCCTAACTTGCTTATACTTATGTTGCTATTATACCACAAAATTATCCCTGCCCCTTTTAGGCAGCAGTTACGAGGTTCCCTTTTATTATTTGCAAGCCAGAGGTGTTACCGCCCAGTTCTAAACGATACTCGCGTCCCTCCCTCTTAACCAGAAGGTCCAGGGTTCCTCCCCCTATCTTCAGATTGCGGACCTCTAAATAGGAAAGGCTTTCCGGCAGTACTGGATCCAGATAAACCTGACCTTGAGAGGCTCTGGGAAAAAGACCTAGCAGGGCCTGGATTAAAAGAAATACCGTGCCTGCTGCCCAGGATTGGGGGATACAGGCCACCGGATAGGGGACCGGCTCCCCTTGTTCCCGGCTAAACCCGCAGAAAAGCTCGGGAAGCCGGTACCCGAAACATTTAGCAGCCTGCAAGAGTCCGTCGATTACCCGGTTAGCTTCCTCACGGAAGCCGTAACGCGTAAGTCCCATTACGATCAGAGAATTATCATGGGGCCATACCGAGCCGTTATGGTAGCTTATGGGGTTGTAAGCACGTGATTTGCTGCTCATGGTCCGGATCCCGTAGCCCGAGAACATATCAGGTGCAAGTAATCTCCTTACCACTCGACCTGCATTCTTCTTGTCTAATAAACCGGACCACAAGCAGTGACCTGCGTTGGAAGTTACCGTCTCCACCCGCTGTTTATCCTTATCTAGAGCCAAAGCTATAAACTCAGCATCTTTCATCCAAAAGGCTTCAAAAAAAGCTTGCTTAAGCTGCTTTGCACTCTCCCGCAATTTGCGGGACCGGCCCACCTCACCTAACTTTTCCAGAATAAAGGACCACCGCATCTTCGCATCATAAACGTACCCTTGCACTTCTGCTAAAGCTATAGGAGCTTGGGCCAGCTCTCCCGTCCGGTGAACAATAGCGTCTTCAGAGTCCTTCCATCCTTGGTTTCTGATCCCTAAAGGTGCCTCTCTCAGATACTCTACGAACCCATCACCGTCCCGGTCCCCATATTTGTCTATCCATTCCAGGGCCCTGGATGCGGCCGGTAAGAGTTCCCGCAAGAAAGAGATATCTCCCGTCCAGTTATAGTACTCGGAAAGCAAGATTAAGAAAAGCGGGGTGGCATCGATAGTTCCGTAGTATGGAGTATGGGGGATCTCGCCCGTGTTAGCCAGTTCACCCCAGCGTATCTCGTGGGGAATCTTACCGGGCTGCTCATCCCGCCACGGGTCGACTTTTTGTCCCTGGTACTTAGCCAAAGTTTTAAGAATAGAAAAAGCTATTTCAGGGCTAAGGAGCAAGGTCTGCAAAGCCGTAATCAAGCTGTCCCTGCCGAAAGGAACTGCAAACCACGGAACTCCTGCCACCGGAAACAGGCCTTCCCCAAAATCGGTCATCAGGCTGTGTAAATCCTTAAAACTCTGTTCGATCCATTTATTAAAATCTGGATTGTCGGTAGTAATTTTCGTATAGGATTGTACCCTCTGGTTTGAAAAGGAATAGAGGTCGCGCAACGCGCGAGAAAAATTCAGCTTCTGGGGCCTCTCTTCTCCTTCAATAACAGGGGTAACAAAAAGATGTACAGCAAAAATCCCCCCTGGGGGTAGGGAAACACCGTAACTGGCTTTACCTTCTGACGACAAACTATCAGGAGCAGGTTCAAAGCTTATCTCCGTCTGCCTGGATAACCCGTCTGCCCCTTCGTAGCGGAAAATCAATTCTTGCCTGCCAGATGTTACTGTTAAGTTCCTTACCTTTTTACTGGGCACATAGCCCCGAACCTCAAAGAGGTCCATAAAGTCGGCGTCCACACATAGATCAAGAGTCACGGATAGGTTGTCCCTGTAATAATTGCGTAAAATTACCTGAATATACAGCACGCCTTTGTTAATAAAGACGCGCCTTCGCATAAGGAGGGAACCTTCGGGCAATATACCCTGGGTAATACTCAAGGCCGGATTAGTCAATAAAGCATTTATAGCATGATTTTCGTGCTTTAAACTAAGAAGGATAGGTTTTTGGCCATTAATATAACATTCCATCCGGTTTAAGAACCGAGTATCCCGAGTATATAACCCCAAACTAGTCCCACCTTTATCAGGTATTTCACCTGCAGGATCGGTTAGGAAAAAAAGCCCGTTTTCTTTAACGACCAAATATTCCACAACAGATCCCCCATATCAACTACTTCTAGTTCAACTTCTGGTGGTGTTTATAGCATTAAAAAGAGGGCCTGACAAGCCCTAATTTTTTATACGGAAGAACTACCTTCTACCTGTAACTCTTTTAGGAGCTTCTGAAGAGCCTTTTTCTCTATCCGTGACACATAGGAACGAGAAATCCCCATTTTCTTGGCGATTTCCCTTTGAGTTTTGCTTAATCCCCCCAGGAGGCCGTAACGCATTTGGAGAACCTTTATTTCCCTTTTACTGAGGGATTTGAGCTTCTCCAGTATCCGTTTCCGTTCATATTTGTTTTCTACAACTTCCGTTATGTCCTGCTCCGTACCTAAAACGTCCATAAGTGTTATCTCATTGCCCTCTTTATCCACACCTACAGGGTCGTACAGGGAAATCTCTCCCCGGCATTTCTTTAAAGCCCGTAGGTGCATAAGAATTTCATTTTCGATACACCGAGCAGCATAAGTAGCCAGTTTAGTGCCCTTTTCGGAATTGAAAGTATTGATGGCTTTAATTAAACCTATGGTCCCGATGGAGATAAGATCGTCCATGTCCTCGCCTGTCCCCTCAAACTTCTTAGTAATATGGGCCACGAGCCGCAAATTACGTTCAACTAAAATATCTCTGGCTTCCCGGTCGCCTCTTTTAAATCTCTCCAAGTAATATTGCTCTTCTTCCTCAGATAATGGCTGTGGGAAGGCATTGTTGGAAAGGTAAGATAAAAGTAAGGCCAAACCCTTAAAGATAGACAAAGCCGCCAGCGCCAGGATGGTGGGCACCATCTAAATATCTTCCCCTCCCGTAAGGTAACTCACGATTTTATAATATGGTCCTTGGGCGCTGGCGGTGCTTGTTCAATTTAAAAATTAGGGAGTTAAAGTGTATTGGCCACGGCTCGCATTATTTCGCTGCAATTCTTCGTAAAACGCCTTAGGCGTGAGATAGTTTAGGCTCTCATGGGGCCTCTCATTGTTGTAAAATTCCATGTGCTTGTCAGTGCCTTCAAGGGAGCTGACCGCCTTTAAGTTGATACCTTTCTCACCTGTACAGCACAGGTCTTGTATTCCGG
>NZ_JAKKUR010000043.1 GCF_021890735.1 Thermanaeromonas sp. | reverse complement strand
ATATTCTACCACAAAAGTAAAAAACAAAGAAAATTATTCATGGGTAGACGTGTACCCGGCCAGCTTTACCTCCTTTTCAGCCTAACTATTACAAATTTGTTGGTGGTAATATAAAAAGGGACAAAAACCCCTATAAACCCTACATAGAAGAGAGACTATCTAAGTACAACCTTACAGCCACCGGGCTATTCCGGGAGATCAAAGCGCAGGGATACAGCGGCTCCTATGATACAGTAAAAAAATTTGTAGCCTCTATAAGGGAGGAGCAGCCAGGACCGGCCTGCGTACGTTTCGAGACGGAACCCGGTGAGCAAGCCCAGGTGGACTGGTCCCCGGCTGGGAAGCCGGAATGGGGAGGTAAAAAAGTTAAACTTTGGTGTTTCAGCATGGTGCTGGGTTATTCCCGGGCCATGTACATAGAGTTTACCCACCGGAGTGGAGGTTATCTTTACTACTTTTCTGAGCTCGACTGCAGCGTTTGTCCCCTAAAAGAGGGTTATCTTAAGAACACCCAGACCAGAAAGCGCATCTACCTTAGACCGGAAGTTTTTACCTACCGCTTGTGCAGCATTAAAAGAGCGATGCGTATCCGAAAGACCATAGAGAGGGTATTTGGCGAAGTGAAGACCTGGCACTGCCTCTACCGGGCTAGGTATCGGGGGTTAGCTCGAGTTACCGTTCAGGTCCTTCTGACTTTCTTGGTGGTGAATGCCAAGAAAATGGCGACCGGGCTCGCCGCCAGGGGTTCAGTATGTGCATGTCAGCCGTAAACAATAAGGGGCTACAAAGAGGAAGCCTGTTAGGAGGTTCAAGGTATGTCCCTTGAGGTTACACTCTGATGTGTTGCTATTCTATTCTAGAATTCCAACAACATGAGAAAGCTAATTGGTCCAACTGACGGTGGGTTTTTCAGAAACCTCATACCGAAGATTTCGATAAGATAAATGGCGGGCCCTATAATATCTCACCCCTTCAAAAATTCAATCCTGGAAAGTACCTTTACGGCTATCCAGTTTAGCGGAGATCTCTTTAAGGACATTATAAATATTAGTCAGGCTAATAAGGATGAAGCCGAGCATTAAAAAGGTGACTATTTCCCTGGTAAAAAAAGCAATTATGCCCATTACGATAAGGACGAATGTATTCCAGGCTGTGCTATTAAAAAAGTGCTTCATGCTTTTTATCCCCTCCTAGACTAAATGTCGCTCCTTATATTTTTCTGTGGACAAAATCTTTTATTTCAAAAGTTTCTCGCCGGTACCTCTTTGCTTTCAACAAGTTGCTTCCTGCCGACCTTTACGACCAATATTTTTAGGTTGTCTCTTTTCCAAAGTAGAATTCTTTGCCCTGTTCAGGCAGCAAATTCCTCCTTCGAGGTAGCCATATCCAGCTTTCGTATACTATATTCTTCCTTTAGGTAACATTTTCCTTTAAGTTTATGAATCTTCCCTCCTCGACTTACTGCCTCAAGGAAAAATAGCCGGCTCTCTGAAATCAGGGGTTCGAGCTGACATCGCTTTTCAGCCGGACGAAATACAGGTCCTGGACGATAAAATTTTATGATAAAGGCAGGAATTGCCAGCCTTAATAGCGAAAGCTTAAGTGTTTCTGCTGCTACGATGGCTTTCGACACTAAACTTCCAAGAGGTCGAAAATGAAACGGCTACTCTTTATCGGTCTCCTTTCCACAGTTATGGTAGTCGGAGGCTTAACGTTGCCGGCCTTCCCTCAAGAACAGCCCGAAATTCCAGTCCTGCTTGACGGGCTACCTGTCACTTTTGATGTGCAGCCGGTTATCCAGAACGGGCGCACTTTGGTCCCGTTCCGGACCATAGCAGAAGTGTTGAACGTCCAGGTTACTTGGGACGACGCCGCCCAAACAGTAAACGCCTCGGATGGCAAAACCTCTATCCGGCTCCAGATTGGTAATGAAACCGCTTACCGCAACGAAAGCCCTATCCCTCTAGACGTACCCCCGCAAATCTTGGGCGGAAGAACTTTAATACCACTGCGCTTCTTCAGCGAAGCCTTCAACTGTAAGGTGGAGTGGGATAGCTCTCTGGGCGCGGTGAGGATTACCTCCCCGCCCAAAGAGATGGCGGTAATAGGATTTTACGCCCTGGGCGACAGCCGAACCAGCAGTTGGACTAACCTCTTTGGGAAACCCTACCCGGAATATTCAGCAAGAAATACGGATGTAATAAGTGAACTTGCGCTGGGCTGGTACAGCCTGGACAGGGAGGGCAACTTGCTAACTCGTAGTAGAACAGGGTGGCAAAGACCGGAAGGCTGGGAAAGGGTGCTGGAAGCCGCTAAAGAGTATAACCTGAAAACCGAAATGGTAGTCCACGTCACGGACGGAGACGGTACCATCTCTTCCCTGTTAACTGATGAAGGCGCCCAAAGGAAGGCAGTTTACGGTATATTAGAGGAAGCTAGGCGATACCAGGGAGTAAACCTCGACTTTGAGGGTCTTGGTTATAGGGATGACGGTGAGCAGTTAAAGGCCGTGCGGGTCCGCTTTACCGAGTTTGTCCGGCTTCTTTCTGAACAGTTGAAGGCGGCTGGTCTTGATTTAACCCTCACCCTCCACGCACCCAACAGCGCTTATAAGGGCTACGATTATAAAGCGCTGGGAGAGATTGCCGACCGGATTATCATCATGGCCTACGACTACGGCTCCACGCCGGAGCCGGTAAGCCTGGTCAAGCAGGCAGTGGAGGTGGCCAAGGCCCTTGTTCCGACGGAAAAGCTGGTGCTCGGTATCTCCGCACCTACCGAGACAGCAGAAAGCATACTGGCCAAGGTGGGCATCGCTAAGCGGTACGGCCTTGACGGTATCGCCCTCTGGCGGTTGGGTCTGGTGACCGGTGAGATGTGGGATGCGTTGAGGTCTACTGTAATACCAAGGAGGTAATGATTATATTACCTTGGTATGGGTCCAAGCGCAATAAAGGACTTCAAATGGCCGTCTGCCAAAAACTAAAGGTGATTCCCTCCGGAAGCCCATCCAGCAGTTGGATTGAACCACCATTGTACCAATATTTTGGACTTGACAAAGTCTAATGGTGTTGCTATTGTATATATAGTTTATACACACTAATACACAGAATTAACACATGAAGGTAAGGTAATAAAGGGTGTTCATCAGCATTTCTCCCAAACATCCGGTTCCCCTCTATCAGCAGATCGTAGAGCAGGTACGGTCTAAAATCTTAAGCGGAGAACTGCGGGCAGGAGACCCTCTGCCTTCTATCCGTGAGCTGGCCAAGGATTTGACCATAAGCGTTATCACCACCAAGCGTGCCTACCTGGAACTGGAAAAAGAGGGACTGATTATCACCCGTCCGGGCTTGGGAACCTTTGTAGCCAGCATCGACCCGCAAAAACTTGTAAGGCTAAAACGGGCACAGGTTAGGGAGCAGCTAAAGGCCGCCATCCGGGCAGCCAAGCAGGCGGGTATTAAGAAAGAGGAATTGCGGGAAATGATGGAGGCTTTACTGGCGGAAGAGCATATTACGTAGAGGGCTTAACTGAGCTTTAGGGCGTAGAAAGTTCTTTAGGCCGTACAGCGGCAATCGACATTACCACAGAAAGGAAGGTGCAGGAGTTGCCAGAGGAAACATCTATGCTGCGCCTGGTAAGCGTAAGCAAGACTTATCCCGGCTTCCAGCTCGAAGACATCCATATGGAGCTTCCGGCCGGCAGCATTCTGGGCTTCTTGGGCCCCAACGGAGCCGGTAAAACTACTACCTTGCGCATAGCCCTCAACCTTGTACGGCCGGACAGCGGCCAAGTAGAGATTCTAGGCCGACGTTGGGACGAGGATGAAGTGTTTATCAAAAGCAGGATAGGTTACGTTCCCAAGGATGGATGAGCCCACGGCGGGCGTGGACCCGGTGGTACGCCTCCATCGGTTTAGCTCAGAGATTTTGGTGAAATTATATAGTATTTACGAAAAGATTATTCGCTATAACTAGAGCATAAGCGGAGTGGAAGCGGAGAGAAAGCGGAGATGGTCTTCGCTACCAGCGAAATAGATTCAGCGAAAAAGGTCTGAGCCAACCTTAAAGATTCGGCAAAAGAAAACCCTAAATTTTTCTACCAGGCCCAGACCTTCTTTTTATTTAATGGCATCTTGGTATCTTCTTAATTAGTATCCATCCAGTCTACTTCTTTATTATCGCCTCGTTTCTGGTCATAGCAGAGGATACATCTACATGGCCAGCTATGGTATCTACTACCTTCCCTTCTACTAGGATCTGTACCTGCTTCACGGTGGGAAATTGGGTGAGGGTATTCACGATGGAATACACGGTAAGGCTCTCACCTAAAGAGCCTCCGCTGTGGTTAGTAATGAGCTCCTTGCTGAAGTCCACCCGGGCCAATCCATCCGGCCGGATGTTTATATCTTTGAGCACAGTACCTTTGGGTATGGTGGGGAGCAATTGGGAACCCGGCGCAGGCCCTTTGATGAGCTCCTCCATGGCGGCCCTGGCTATCCCTTCGACCTTAGGAATGGCCCTCTCTTCAGCGACCAACTTCTGACCGGTAGGGTCGCTAAAGTAAAGGATCACTTTGGTCGTCTCCTGGGTCTCTGTGAGCTGGGGTTTTTCGGGTTGGGCCAGCCCTTGCTGGGGAGTCTGCACTTCTACCTGGGAATCCTTTTTATTGCTTAAATTTTGGGCTAAGCCGCAACCGCTAAGGAGGAAGGCTATAGCCACTAAAAGCGACACCAGCCGCGGGCCTATTTTCAAACCTGAGTGCACAAACATACCTCCTTTCGTACCCTACTATTTCATTTTTATCGGGGAAAGGAGGGAGATATTACTAAAAAATTATTTAGTCAGAACCTCCCGGAGAGAGGCTATCAGCCTCTGGTTCTGCCTCGGAGTGCCTATAGTGATGCGTAAGAAAGTGGGATAGCCGAAAATGTCCCCTGTGCGTACGATAACTCCTTTGCGCAAGAGCTGGCCGAATACTTCCCGGCTGTCTCTGCCTATATCCACGAAAATGAAGTTGGCTTCGGTAGGAATGAACTTAAGGCCCAGGGCTGCTAGCTCTCGATATAGAAACTCCTTACCCTCTCGGTTAACTTCTCTGCTCTTTTGCACATGGACCTCGTCTTTTAGGGCGGCCGTGGCCGCTACTTGAGCCAGGAAATTAACATTAAAAGGCTCCCGCACTTTATTTAAAGCCTGGATTATCTCCGGCTGCGATATTCCGTATCCTACCCTTAAGCCCGCAAGCCCGTATATCTTGGAGAAAGTGCGCAAGACCATAACGTTGGGCCGGCCAGAACGGACATAAGCTAGGCTGTCGGGATAAGCAGGGGAGGTAACATATTCATTATAAGCTTCATCTATAACTACCAAAACATTGGCCGGAACCTGAGCCAGGAAAGCGTCCAGCTCATTCTGAGTAACGATGGTCCCGGTGGGATTGTTGGGGTTACAGATAAATACGAGGCGCGTCCGGGGAGTAATAGCCTCTGCCATGGCTGCAAGATCGTGGCGGAAATCCCGGCAAGGTACTTTTACGGCCTTTCCTCCCATGACCTGGGCTGCAAATTCATATTCTGAAAAAGTAGGATCGGCCACCACGATCTCCTCGCCCGGGTTTACGAAGGCTTCAGCCAGAAGTTTGAGGATCTCATCAGTACCATTACCTATGATGAGGTTATCAGGGCCAACCCTCAACTTTTCCGCTAAAGCTTCTTTTAAGTAATAACAGGTCCCGTCTGGGTAAAAGTGGATCCTTTCCGCCGCCTCCCGCAGGGCCAGGACGGCATCCGGTGAAGGGCCTAAAGGGTTTTCATTAGAAGCAAGCTTTATAACATCTTTTATACCTAGCTCGCGCTGGACTTCTTCTATGGGTTTGCCGGGAACATAGGGCTTTATCTCCAGAATAGCCTCCCGGCACTGGGGAGCAAGATTATCCATGGGATGTGTTCACTCCTTTTATAGAGAATAGATTTTTTCCTCGTTTAAAATCTTTACCCCTTTAGAAGTTAGAACTTCAATGGCCTTATCCAGATCCTCCACCCGGAAGATTACCAGGGCACCGTTATCCCCCCTACCCAAGAAGGCATACAAATATTCTATATTGATCTTAGCTTCTTCGAGGTGAGCCAGAATGGAACTTAAAGCGCCGGGCCGGTCCGGCATCTCTACGCCTATAACTTCAGTTAAGGTTACTGTGAATCCTGCTTCTTTAAGGGCCTGGTAAGCGCTCTGGGGATCATTTACGATAAGGCGCAAAATACCGAAATCAGAAGTATCGGCAATAGATAACGCCCGGATATTGATGCCCCTGGCCGCCAGGACCCGGGTGACAGCGGCCAGGCGGCCGGATTTGTTCTCTAGAAACACGGATAATTGTTTAACTTTCATGGGCTGGCCCCCTTAAAATTTAGGATGATTCTCTCCATTACTACACCAACTTTCTCCGGTCGATAACCCTCTTGGCCTTACCTTCGCTCCGGGCTATAGTCTTAGGCTCTACTAGGGTAACTTTTACATTAATTCCTAAAGTGCTCTCCAACTCCAAACGCAATTTCCTCTCTAACTCTTCCAAGCCGCGTACTTTATCGGAGAAAAGGCCTTCAGAAACCTCTACCTGTACCTCCAGGGTATCAAGACTTCCTTCGCGATCTACAATGAGCTGGTAGTGAGGCTCTGTGCCGCCGAACTGGAGTAGTACACTTTCCACCTGAGAAGGGAATACATTAACACCGCGGATAATAAGCATATCATCAGTTCGCCCAGTAATGCGGGCTATGCGTACTCCTGTACGGCCACACGGGCATTCTCCAGGTAAAATGGCGGTGATGTCCCGCGTGCGGTATCTGATCACGGGGAAGGCCTCTTTAGTTAAAGAGGTGAGGACTAGTTCCCCCATCTGGCCAGGGGGCAAAACCTCTCCTGTGGCGGGATCTATTACTTCAGCCAGGAAATGATCCCCAAAAATATGGAGGCCGTTTTTCTCCTGGCACTCAATGGCCACTCCCGGCCCTATAACCTCGCTTAGCCCGTAAATATCTACGGCGCTTATCTTTAACCTGCGTTCAATCTCTTTACGCATATTCTCCGACCAGGGCTCGGCGCCGAAAATACCGCACCGGAGTTTAAGTTCCTCCGGGCTTACCCCCATCTCCTCCATAACTTCGGCTATGTGTAGAGCATAAGAAGGAGTACAAGTAAGGACTGTAGTTCCGAAATCCTTCATGATCATAACCTGGCGCCTGGTATTGCCCCCCGAAATAGGGATCACCGAAGCACCCAGACGCTCGGCACCGTAATGGATGCCTAACCCGCCGGTAAAAAGTCCGTACCCGTAGGCATTCTGGATAATATCGTTGCGTGTGGCTCCGCCACAAACTAGAGCCCTAGCCATGAGTTCAGCCCATACGTCAATGTCTCTCCGGGTATACCCTACGACCGTAGGCTTACCGGTAGTACCCGACGAGGAATGAAGGCGGACCACTTCGCTCATGGGTACCGCGAACATTCCAAAGGGATAATTTTCTCGCAAGTCATCTTTGGTAGTAAAAGGAAGCTTGGATAAATCCTCCAAGCTCTTGATATCGCTGGGCTCCAGCCCCTTCTCTTGAAAGGCCCTTCGGTAATGGGGTACGTTATAAAAAACCCTTTCTACTGTCACTTTCAGCCTTTCAAGCTGGAGTTCGTACAGTTCTTCCAGCGGCAAACACTCATATTTCGGATTCCAATACACTTTAGCTTAGCCCTCCGGTTCGGTAGTAAAAACATAATTAATGTAGTTCCACATTTAAGCCGGGTTTCCTCCTACCCGCTATTTCATTTTTAACTTCGACGAGTACTCTTCTTGCCGTCATAGCTAAAAACGGTTTTCTTCCCGTCTACCACCGTCTCCAAGTGTACCGGCCGGCCCCAAAGAAGGTATACATGCTGTAGGGCCTTCTCCAGATAGGGAACATCCAGTTCGAGGCCTTCGTAGTAGTGTTTAAGGTATAGTTCTCCACGCCTGTCATAATCGGCATCGTCTACCACTATATACGGGTGCCCGCAGTTAAGCAAATGAGAAACAAAAGTGTCGCGCACCTTTTCCCAATCTTTCTCGACTACAACCCACTCGCCACCCACCCTTTCATAAAGGTACAGGTCGAGCTCCTCTACCAGTTCTTTAGTAAGGTAATTGCGTAGGAAGGAAACGTCGGTCTCCAGAGAGCGTACTTCAAAAATTTTCTCTCTTCCCCGGCCTTTGGGGGGTCCGGGGTTATCATGGTCTTCTTTTCCCGAAAGGCCGTCCCAACGGCGCTCAATATCTTCAAAAATCTTAAGCCCTACGTAATAGGGATTAATGTGGGTTTTGGCGGGCTGCAAAACAAGGGCGTTTAGCCGGGCAAATTCCACCGCCTCTTCCTCCGGTAAGTCCAGTTCCCGCATTATCCTTACGTGCCAGTAAGTGGCCCAACCTTCGTTCATTATTTTGGTCTGAAGCTGCGGCCAGAAATAAAGCATCTCCTCCCGTAACATGGCCAAGATATCCCGCTGCCAGTCTTCAAGGACGGAGCTGTGGCGCATTATGAAGCCTATCACGTCTTTGCAAGGCCGGGGAGGTGTTTTCCTATGTCTTTCCCGATATTTAGGCTTTACAGGCGTCCTATCTAGAGCCCATAGATCATCATAAGGTGTTTGCCGTGTGGACTCTGGATTAGGATCTCCGTAGTCCCCCTCTTCTTCCTCTCCTTCGCTCTCGCGGCTTAATGTGCTTAGCGGGCTCGGAGGTTCGATGTGCTCCTGCACCACCATGGCCGCATCTAAAAAAATTTCTACTTCCCGGCGGCCGTATATAAATTCATACTCCCGGATTTTAGCAGCATGTACGGCCATAGTTTCTACCATTTTACGGGAAGTATGACGAAAATAGCAGTTATTTTTAAAAAAATCGCTGTGGGCAAACACATGGGCGATAACCAGCTTGTTCTGCACCAGAGAATTTCCTTCTAAAAGAAAAGCATAACACGGGTCGGAATTGATGACCAGCTCATAAATACGGCTGAGATTATAATCGTACTGCATTTTTAAGCGATGAAAGTGTTTACCGAAGCTCCAATGGGAAAAGCGAGTGGGCATCCCGTAAGCCCCAAAGGTATAAATTACATCGGCCGGACATAGTTCAAAACAGACGGGGAAAAAATCAAGCCCCATCCGCCGGGCCAGAAAAGCAATATCTTCTATAGCTTTTTCCAGCGCTGCTAACTCCTTATCCATTCCCTTTCACCCCTTTAAGAGGAACAGGCGCGAGGTTACAACCGAGGACACCGATCTGCCCAAGCCCTTGAGCTTAACTTACGTCCTTACGTTTAATTATACGCCTGACGGGCCACCAACCCGGCCTGTCTTTCCCCGTTTAACTTAGCAGCGCCGCAACCAAGGCCACCAAAAAAATACCGTCGAAAACCCCGGCACCGCCGATGCTTACGACTTGAGCCCTAAGGCGGGACAAAGCCCTCAAGTTTAACACATCAGCTCCTAGAAGTGTCCCCAAAGCCCCGGCCACGTAGGCCACAGGCGCAGCATCATGGGGAGCTAAAAATAGCGCCGCCAGGGCTGCCACTATAGGCGGGATGAAGGCCGGCAAAGAAATGCCCAATCCAGGAACCACCCGGGCTAAAGCCTTAGAAACTGCTGTTACTACAAGTGTTGCAAGGCTCGCCGGCCCCAGGGGTGCGCGGCCGCTGAGCAATAGGTAAAGGGAAAAAAGGATAGGGATAACCGCCCCTCCTACATTGATACAGATGAGCTGATAGTTCACCCGGGGAGGGTAATAGAAAAAAAAGAAAAAAATGCTCTCCGGCCACGGTTGATGGTAAACACGTCGGCGGGAAATGGGGATGTTGATGAGGCTACCCACAATAGAAGCTAAAAGCAAAGCCAAAGCTCCGAAGGGAGACAGACCCAGTTTGGCAAAGGAGAAAACGGCTAAATTCAAGAAGAAGGAGGCCAAAAGCACAGGAATAAATAGAAAAAGAAAAATTAGAGGCCATAACATGGAAAAAAACATTATTGATCCCCCTACATGCTAGCATAACATGTGGCAGAATGCTTAGCAATAAAATAACAGGAAAAAATAAGGCCGGATGTACCCCTTATTTTCCGGGGTACCGGCCTTAAGTTTCATATATTCCGACCAGTCCAGTTTTTGGTGAGCCCCTATTGTTTCTTCACCTCTACCTGGGCGAGTTTTTCATAGAAACGCACGATGGCGCTGTGGTCGGCATCGCCTAGCCCGTCTACTTTTAGAGCTTGAAGGATTTCCATGACTAGCGAGGTTAAAGGTACGGGAACCCCCATCTCATGGGCGGCTGATAAAGCGTTGGCCAGGTCCTTTATATGGAGGTTTATACGGAAGCCGGGCTTAAAGTTTCTGGCCATCACCATAGGCGCTTTCATATCCAGTACCGCGCTCCCGGCCAGGCCTCCCCGGATGGCCTGATACACCAACTCAGGGTCCACCCCGGCCTTGGTAGCCAGCACCAGGGCCTCGGACATAGCAGCGATATTTAGAGCCACTATGATCTGGTTGGCCAGCTTTGTCACGTTGCCGGCCCCGATGTCTCCCACCCGCACTACCGAACTGCCCATGGCTTTAAGGATGTCATAGCATTCCTCAAAATCCTCCTGCTTACCGCCTACCATGATAGCCAGGGTGCCTTCAATGGCCTTGGGTTCGCTCCCGCTAACCGGCGCATCAATCATGCGCACACCCTTTTCGGCCAGCTTGCTGGCTATCTCCTTGGTCACCCGCGGGTCTATGGAACTCATATCGATTAATATGGAACCCGGACGCGCTCCTTCGATAATCCCATTGGGCCCTAAAACTACCTCTTTTACATGGGGAGAATTGGGCAGCATGGTGATAAATTTGTCGCAGCGCTCAGCTACTTCCCGGGGAGAGTTGGCCGGCTCGGCCCCGGCTGCGACTACCTCATCCATAGCTTCTTTACTTCTGTTATAGACCACTAGTTTATAACCAGCCTTAATAAGGTTTTTGCTCATGGGTTTTCCCATGATACCTAGTCCTATGAAGCCAATTTTGCCCATTATGCTCTCTCCTTAAGGCAATCGGAATGTTATGTTCAGTATGAGCATGCCTGCAAATCTCTCCTTACCCTGTTGGGATAGCCCTAGGAACTCTGCCTTTAAACTTCGCTAAAAGCGCCTTTTCCACCGCCAAGGGAACCAATCCCTTCACGCAACCCCCGGCTGCAGCCACCTCGCGTACAAGGGTAGAACTAACGAACCGGTATTGGGGAGCCGCCATCATAAGGACCGTTTCTGTGCTCACCGCGAGCTTTTTATTTATTGCACTGATTTGAAATTCCTGCTCAAAGTCTGTAACACTCCGTAGCCCCCGAATAAGTACGTAAACATGTTGCCCTTGTGTAGCTTCTATCAATATATCGTCAATTGACTTTACTTCCACATTGGCAAACCCCTGAATTACCTGATGTATCTGCCTAACTCTCTCCTCCACCGTAAAAAGAGGTTGTTTATCCAGTTGATCTACCACTCCCACTATCACCTTGTCAAACAATTTACAGGACCGCCTGATTATATCTAAATGTCCTAGCGTTATGGGGTCGAATGCCCCCACGTATAGTGCCACTCTCACCTCTCCTCCATCTCCCATATACGCATATCCGCAGTGACCAGGAGCCGCGCAGATTTAAGCGGCAGTTCAGACCTACTAGGAAACACGACTAAGCTAAACGAGAGTAGAACGAATAAATAGAACTAGCCACGCGACCAAAGCAGCATACCTCACCTTTAAGAGTAGCCGCATGGCTTTGGGGTTTGACGCGTATCTAGTGACCAAATCCTCATATACCCAACCGCCGTCTAGGGGACGTACAGGTAAGGAGTTGGTAATTCCGAAGAAAAGAACCCCAGCCGCCACAAAAAGTAAAGGCTCTGAATATGCGAGAGCAGCAACAATGGCCAGAATTACGCCCACTAACGTATTGGTACCGATACTTGCGGCGTTAAACCTAAGGCGGACTTCAGGATTTACTCGCCAAAAGGCTGCTTCATCCGCCTCAATAAAGCCCCCAATAAACGAACCCGCTGCCGCACCTATGCGTCTGATCTGAATTCCGTTATTAGCCAAAACAACCGCATGTCCCAATTCATGAACGCAGGTACCTAAGATAAGTCCTAGTAAAAATCCAAGGCATCCGGCTGCACCGGTTGCTCCCCCGACAAGCCGAATAGTCATGCCCCCAACGGCAAAGAAATAGGTGAGAATAATTAACGTCAGGGCAACGCTTGCGACCCCTAGGAAGGTAGCCACTGCCTCATATAGCTGCCATAGACCCCGGCAATTCTTAGTTATATGGTGCAGAAGGTGGGGAAGAATATGATGGCTCTCTACTACTATTCCACTACCCTCCTCATTGTTATACTTTCGGATATCCTCTAAGCTCGCCAATAGTTTCTCATACCTTTCCAGGACCTGTTCTAACTCCTGCCCTCCACCTTCGGTAGCTCCTTCCTGCTGAGTCCTCACCAGGATCCCTAAGCCCGCAAGTTCCGCGTATATATCTTCAAGCGAGTTCGAA
>NZ_JAKKUR010000042.1 GCF_021890735.1 Thermanaeromonas sp. | reverse complement strand
TTTTCATAGCCTGCAATACTAAACCTTTGCATTCCTCCACCACAGTAGAAGCCTTACGTACTTTATTCTCCTGGTCCTCGATTTTACCCTCCATAGCTCCCAAGATAAGCTCTCTCTGCCAAAGTTCCTCCACTAAGGCCGGACCTCTTATTTCCGCCAACTTATCTTGTAAAACTGCCCTCTCCTTTAGATATTCCTCTAGAAATCTCTCTTCTTCTTTTTGCCGCTTCTGAGCTAAATTTAAGCGCTTTCTGTGTTGATCTTCCACAGCCTTCCAGTAATTATGTACCTTTTCTAAGGAGAAGCGGAAAGTGGCCAAAGTAACTGGGCCCCTCCCTTCTTACAAGCTCAACCTTACCCTTCCAAGGCTTTCTCCAGGGCCGAAAGGGTCTCTTCGTAGGAAAAGTACTGGTCTTTATCTTGCCTTAAGAATTCCTGGATGGCGTCGTAATGCTTCAGAGCCAAATCTACCCTCGGGTTAGAGCCCGGTTGGTAGGCGCCGATCTCTATAAGATCAGAAGCCTCAGAGTAAGCCGCCAGCAGATCCCTCAATCTCCCAGCAAGTTCCTTCTGTCTAGAGCTTACAATCTCCGGCATCAAACGGCTTAAACTCGCCAGCACATCTATGGCCGGGTAATGGTTTTTCCCTGCCAAACCCCGGGACAGGATTATGTGGCCATCCAGGAGACCTCTTACCGCATCTGCTACGGGCTCGTTAAAGTCGTCACCTTCCACCAGCACTGTATAAAGCCCTGTGATGGAGCCCCGCGCACTGTTTCCCGCCCTCTCTAAAAGCCGGGGTAACATGGCAAATACAGAAGGGGTGTAACCCCGTGTTGTAGGAGGCTCCCCTATAGCCAGGCCAACCTCCCGCTGGGCCAGGCAAAGCCGCGTAAGGGAGTCCATAAATAGGAGCACTTTTGCTCCCTCATCCCGGAAATATTCGGCTATGGCCGTGGCCACAAAAGCTCCTTTTATCCTTACGAGGGCAGGCTGGTCTGAGGTGGCTACTACTACCACGGACCGTTTTAAACCTTCGGGGCCCAAATTTGACTCAAGGAAATCCCTTACCTCCCGGCCCCGCTCCCCTATCAGGGCTATAACGTTAATATCAGCCGTACTATGGCGGGCGATCATACCCAAGAGGGTGCTTTTTCCTACTCCGCTTCCGGAAAAAATACCTATCCTTTGGCCGTACCCGCAAGTTATAAGCGCATCGATGGCCTTTACACCGGTAGATAATACCTCCCGTATGGGTCTTCTCTCCAGCGGATTAGGAGGCGGGTTGTTGACGGGATATCTCTGCCCCTTTACTGGTGGCCCCCCATCCAAGGGCCTGCCCAGACCGTCCAAAATCCGTCCCAGGAGGTCCCCTCCCACAGGTACTGTGAAAGCCTCGCCCGTGGCCACCACCCGGCAGCCAGGACCTATGCCTTCTAGCTCACCTAGGGGCATAAGCAAGGTTACCTCGTCCCGAAAACCTACTACTTCTGCCACTATCGGGGTCTGGCCATTATTGTAAATATGGCATATCTCGCCTATCGCTGCTCTTAAACCCCTTGCTTCCAGGGTGAGCCCGGTGACCCTGGTGATCTTTCCGCCCTGCTTCCATAAATTAGCCTGATATATGGAGCCTAGCTTATAAGCAGTAGCCTCCACTGCCATATTTTCTTCCCTTCCCAGGGGCAGTTGCGCCCCTTTTTACCTTTTACCCCGGCCTTCGCCCCTCCGCTGCCCTAAGCACCTTTCAACAGCCGGCGAATCTCCTCAAGCTGGGTATCCACCGTTGCATCTACAAAACCGTTTTCCGTTTCTACCCTGCACCCACCCGGCCTTACACCTGGATCAGCAATAACCTGCAGCCTGGCATTGAGAGGAGCTTCCTTAAGTAATTCTTCACGATGCTGGCGTAAAAAGGCGGCCTCTTCAGGAGAGGCATAGATCGTGTATGCCTGGCCTTCTGCGACCCGCTCTATGGCCCTACGGGCTATGTCAAGGATTATTTCTTTGTTTAACTCGACTTCCCGGCCTATAATCTCGCTCGCTATCTCTATAGCCAGCTCCAGTATCTTTTCCTCTGCTCTCTTGATGGTCTCGTTATAAGCCTCTTTAGCCTCCTTAAGCACTACCCTAGCCTCTTCGCGTATCTTCTCTCCTTCCCTCCGTAGGGCCTCTCCTTCGGCCTTAGCCTCTTCTAACCCCCTGCGGTACCCCTCTTCTTTTCCTGCACGGTACCCCTCCTCCCACCCTTGCTGTTTTAGGGTTTCAGCCTCCTGCCGTGCTTCTTCCAGCAATCTTGTGGCTTCCTTTCGGGCTCCATCTAAGACAAGCTCTGCCTCTTGATCTGAGCTTTCCCCTGGCCCCTTACAAGACACCTCCGGCACAGGCTCCCCTAAGAAGACCGGCCGTACAGGAACCGTCCGGTACTCCTTCAAGGAAGTAGCCCCCTTTATAACCCTAGACCACGACAGCATCACGTCCACCCCGTGCTATGATAATCTCGCCTGCCTCGTCCAGCCTCCGTATCACCTGCACTATCCTCTGCTGGGCTTCTTCTACATCCCGCAGGCGGGTGGGTCCCATGTATTCTATATCTTCCTTAAGCATCTCGGCTGCCCTCTTGGAAAGGTTTCTGTAGATCTTGTTGGCTACTTCCTCACTGGCGGTCTTAAGGGCCAGGGCGAGGTCGCGCATATCTACCTCCCGCAGTACCCTCCGTATGGAGTTGTCATCCAGGGTGACAATATCCTCAAACACAAACATCCGTTTCCGGACTTCATCGGCCAATTCGGGATCGTCTTCCTCTAATGCTTCCAAGATGGTACGCTCAGTACTCCGGTCTACGCGATTTAAAATATCCACTAGGGCCTTTATGCCACCGGCTACAGCAAAATCCTGGCCTACGACCGACTGCAAGCGCTGTTCCAGTACCTGCTCTAAATCCCGGACGGTTTCAGGAGTAGCCCGTTCCAAAAGGGCAATCCTTCTTGCTACATCTGCCTGGACGTCCTCGGGCAAAGCGCTCAAAATAACCGCAGCCTGTTCGGGTTCAAGATAAGAAAGAACCAAAGCTATAGCTTGAGGATGCTCGTTATAAAGGAAGGTAACCAGTTGCTTAGGATCCGCCTTGCGGATCATATTGAAGGGCCTTATTTTAGATGTAGCCATGAGCTTCCTGATTATCTCAGCCGCCCGGGCCGGACCCAAAGCCCTCTCCAGTATTTCACGGGCATATTTTATGCCCCCCTGAAAAATGTACTGCCTTGCCTCGTGCAGCTCCCAAAATTCATCTAGTACCTGCTGCCTAACATTGGGGTCCACCATGGTGGTGTTGGCGATCTGGTAAGTAATGCGCTCTATGTCCTCCTGGGGAAGCTGCTTTAAAACTAAAGAGGAAAGATCAGGCCCTAGACTCATGAGAAAAATAGCTGCCTTTTCAAGTCCTGTAAGCGGCTTCTGCTTCGCCACAGCTTCTTCCTACTCCTCTGACAACCAGGCTTTTATAAGCTGCGCCACATCTTCTGGATGTTGGCGCACGATCTCCCGCAACCGCTCCTGCTTGGTCCGGCGCTCCTGCTCCCTGCGCCGCTCTTCTTCGCTGACGGCCACTTCTTCCATGGCCTCGACGGGTTTGACACCTTCTACAGGTAGAGCCTGCACAGGCACTTCAGCCTCAGGCCAGCCCTCCATGGTAGAAACGGCTCGCCTGCGCCGTATAAGCCAAAATACCAGAAGGAGGATAAGGCCGAGTCCTGCTCCAGCCAGTGCCGCATAAAGCTGTATTCTCTGCCTCCGCCGTGCGGCCTCTTGGGCAGCCTGCATCTCCGCTTCTGCCTGCCGCCTCAAGGTATCATCGAAGGCCAAGCTTAAAACAGTAATCTGGTCACCCCGAGCCGGCTGGTAACCCACCGCTGAAGCCACTATCTGCCGGATCTGTTCTTCCCGTTGAGGGTCGAGCGGACCGTTTACTGCCACTGACGTAGATATACGCTTTATCTGTCCCGGAGCATAGACGATGCGCGTCTGAGTTTCATCTAATTCATAGTTGCGCGTGGTCTCCGATTTATTATAATTGTTGTTCCCGGGTGTTATAGCCGCGTACCCCGGAACCTCCCTGTTAGGGTCCCCGGTCACGCCGCCCGCCTGAGCGCCGGTCCCCTGTTCGTTTCTCACCTGCTCACTCCTTAAGGCTCCTTCTTTGCCCCACTCCCGGCGGGTGACCTCTTGCTGGTTAAAGTCCAGCTCCACGTTCACCATGGTTACGGCCTGACCCGGACCTAGGATGGAAGTAAGCAGCCCTGTTATCCTTTGCTCCAGGTCCCTTTCCACCGCGCGCTCTAGCTCCTGCTGCTTCTGCTGCTGGACCCCGGTTCCGGCTTCGGCACCTTCCGCCAGTCCCGCCGAAAGGACCCTTCCCTGGGTGTCAATAACATGTACGTTTTCGGGTTTGAGCCCCTCCACACTGGCCGCCACCAGTTGCATGATACCCTGTACCTGAGCAGGCTCCAACTTGGCGAAAGGCTTTAACTTAAGTACCACCGAAGCGGAAGGTGGTTGCCTCTCTTCTACAAACACGCTGGGCTGAGGTATCACCAGGTGTACCCTAGCATCCTCCACTGCCTCTATGGACAGGATGGTGCGCCGCAGTTCCTCCTGGAGGGCCCTCTGGTAGTTAACATGACGTTCAAAATCGGTCATTCCCAGCTTATTCTGGTCAAAGAGTTCAAAACCCAGCCCCTGGGATCTAAGAACCCCCGCTCCTGCAAGGGACAGCCTCGTCTCGTAGACTTTATCTTTAGGTATCAAAATAGTGCTGCCTTCATCGGCCAGCCGGTAAGGTATCTTCATTTCCTTGAGCTTCTCAACTACAGCCGCCGCATCCCTCTGGTCGAGCCTAGTAAATAGCGGTGCATAAGAAGGCCTTGCCAGCCAGTATATAAAGACACCCGTCGCTAGGAGCCCTGCCAATATTACCGCAGCCAAAGCCGAACGCCTGGCCGGAGACAGGCCAGACCAATACTTGGCCAGCTTCTCGAGCCATTCTCGCCCTTTCATGCTCTATAAAGCTCCTACACTTGCATCCGCGAAATTTCTTGGTACGCTTCTATAACTTTATTTCTCACTTGCACGGCCAGTTGCAGGGCTAAACTCGCTTCCTCCAGGGCCAGCATCACTTCATGTATGTCCTCGACTTGTCCTGTAAGGTAGCGCAGAGTTATATCATCAGCCCTCTGCAAGGTGTCGTTTAAAGCGTTCAGCTTCTCCTGGAGAACTTCCTTAAAGGAGGTTACTAGCTCTCCTGCCCCGCCGGGTTTTGCTTTTGGAGCTTCTCCCAAGTTTAAAGGAGGAGAAGTGGGAAGAAGGGATAGTGCCTGAACCATGGCATCCTCCTTCCTTGCCAAGCCCTAACTTTTCTTTCTAAACACGGCCTATCTCTAAAGCCTTCAAGGCCATAGCCTTGGCTGCATTGAAGGCGGTAACGTTGGCCTCGTAAGCTCTTGAAGCAGTAATAAGATCTATCATCTCATTTACCACGTTAATGTTGGGGAGGGCAACATACCCTTGTGCATCGGCATCGGGGTGGGTGGGATCGTAAACCAGGCGGGGTGGAGTATTATCTTCCACAATACCCGCTACGTGTACCCCATAGCCTGGAGCTTGGGGTCCTGGGGAACCCATAGCTTCCTTTATCCTCTCCGCGAAAACGGCTACCTTCCGGCGGTAAGGACCACCCTGGGCCGTCCGGGTGGTATAGATGTTGGCCAGATTGCCGGATATAAGGTCTAGCCGCAAGCGCTCAGCCGTAAGGCCCGAAGCGCTAATAGCCAGGCCGGGAAGAAGCTCCAAATTTTAACGCCTCCCTTCGTTGATGACGTACCGCCACATACCCAAGCGCCCGTTTAACTGCTGCACGGCGAGACTATAGTTTAACGAATTCATTACCAGTTCAACCATCTCCCTTTCAATATCCACGTTATTACCGTCTTGGCGCATGCTGGTGAAGCGGTCCCGCTCTACCCTTATTCCTGCTTCCGGAAGGGAACCTGGTAGGTGCCGGGGATGGGTCCGGTGAGGCCTCAAGTCCTGCTCTCCGTCCACAGCACGCCTTAAGGCTTCTTCAAAAGTAACGTAATAGCGCTTGAAGCCAGGCGTATTGGCGTTGGCCAAGTTGTGGGCAATTACCCGCTGTCGCAGGGCTGAGACCTCGAGAACCTTCTGTAAGATTTCTCCCACCGCCGACAAAAACACCCTTTTTTCCCTTCTTTCTCCTGTTTTTCGCCTTTATCCAACAGTGTAATAAGTAAGCAGCAAAAAGTGTAGAAGCCTAAGGTCACATTTTGCCGTGGGACTATAGTCCTAAAAGGGATAAAAATGCCCGCTCCGGGTAAGGGCGGGCATGCATGCTTTGGCTTTTTGCCCCGGCAGCCTGGCAATCTTAGCCCCGGCTCTGTTAAACTACCGGAGCCTTAGACCCATGGCTTTGCGCGCATCCCCTTTCGGAGAGCTTGCCCTTAACGGAGCACTAAGTAAGAAATTTTTACCGTTGTTGATGGGTAATTATTCTACACCAAATGGCAAAATCCTGCAGCCTTCGTGCAAAATTAGGAAAAAATTTTTCTCCCTTAGCCTTCCCCCTTGGCTGCTTTGAGGGTGGCCCGGTATATAAGGGCTTCTTCATCAACATACAGTTCGCAAGCGGCCGGCTCATTCTTGAAGGCCACCGGCTTCTCTAACACCTGTATACGATACATAGCCGAGCGGTACCAATTGCTCCTCGGCTCGACCTGTACGAAGGGAAGATCACTTTTGATGCTGGGTAAAAGATAGTCCCAATTCACGTAGTGGTTAAAGTCCTCGATAATATCGGTAATCACTACGCCAAACTTGCCTACCAGAAGCTGCTGTACCCTGTTCCATTTGCTTAAAGACGATTCCGCATGGGTCAGCCCGAAATACCCAGCACCCCCGGCTCCAGAAAGCCCGGTCAACCCCCTGCCTAAACATATCTCCAAAGCATCCAAGGTTTCCGGGGGGTCAGTAATAAAGGTGTCAAAGTGCCCTACGTATTCGTCAGGTAACCTATCCCTGAAATCATACTTTCTGGCCACAACAGGGAGCTTCTCTTTTCGTGCCACCTCATTAATGAAGTCCAAAAGGCGGTCATCGATTTCCAAAACCACTACTTCTTGCGGAAACCCTGAAAGCCCTGCAGCCAAGCTTACCAGATCATCGTCTCCGAGAACTAAAAGCCTTTTCCCCTCCAAATCTCCTTTATCTAGCATGAGGGCTATCCGGCTTACAGTGGTTTCGGGGGTTACATAACCCTGGTCGTATTGCAGGATGGGCTCCGGTCGCCGAGCTGTCACTTCTTTGAAGCGGGCAACAAGATCATTAAGTTTCTCCAGGCTTACACCACGTCCGTGGCAACGGGAACACCTGTGGTCTTGCCGGGGCGCTATCCCCTGTTCTTCTATTACCTTCTTCCCCGCCGCTGTAAGGGCAAGGGAGCCATCTTGTTGAGTGTCTACCCAGCCCTTACGAGCTAAGAAATCAATGGCCGAGGAAACCACATTAAACGGTTGGCGGGCAAGCATCACTACCTCCCAGAAATGGGAGGTAACCTGTAGGCCGGCTAAGATGTCCTCTATATCCCTCGCGCTAGTTTCTATGCCCGTCTCCCGGGCAACCTCCCGAGCAATTTCTTCTTTTAAATCCGTATTAAAATCCATAATATACCTCCTTCATCCCCAAAACATTAAAAAAGGGAAGCTTTCTCGGCCTCCCTTTTCTTCAAGCTTACCACTATATTTTTAGCATTTCCTGGCCTTAGCCGTCAAGGTAGGCAAAGGCTATCTTAGGCTATAATCTTTCCTGAGCTCCCTCCAGGTGTTCCTCTAAAACGAGCCGGCGCAGGATAACCTTCTCTCCCTGAACTTCTACAGCTACATGATCTCCGGCTTTCCAAGATAAAAGCTCCCTGATCTCTTTAGGGATAACTATCTGCCCCCGGGTGGAAAGCTTGGTGATAGCGATATGGCTACCCACTTTCACGCCCCCTCTTAAAGCATAGCGAGAAAAATAAACCGACTACCGCTGGACGTCCAATCCGTTGACGCGGGTACGGTAGTCGTGACTATGATATCTCCTGGTAGCTTCCTCCCAGGTATCCCTTAGGTCCTGCAGCAGGTCGATGACTTCTCGTATCATACCGGCATCTTTCTTTATATTAGCTTGAATAAGATGCCGGTGCATAAACTCATAAAGTTGATAAAGGCGTTGGGCTATTTCTCCCGCCTCAAAATTTAAACCTGCCATCAATTCCGCTAATATCTCTTGGGCACGGATTAAGCTTTCATGAGCCTTTTCGTAATCTTTAGCCTGAATACCTGTAAGACCTTCCCGGCAAAAGCGCAAGAGCCCATCATAAAGCATCAGGACCAGCTTTTCCTGAGGCAGGGTAAAGACCTGGTTTGTCTGGTAGGCCCGGTACGGATTGTTCAACATCACCGTATTACACCTCGCGCGGGAACGCCTCTTAAATAAGAGCGTCTATTATAAGACCAACCATCTCTTGCATGCGGGAAGCGACTTCTAAGATATTTTCCGGGGGTATCCGCCTTATAACCTTGCCCTCTTCATCTATAACATAGACATATAACTCCCCATCCTCTTCGTTAAGCTCAAACCGAAGTTTAATATTAAACGCCTCTACCGTTTTATTAACCTGCTCTACTGCTCGAGCTACCCTTTCATAAGGGTACTTCTCCACCTCTTCTCGTTCCTGCTGGTCTCTCGGCTCTGTATTGATCCTAATGCCTTTAGCGGTCTGAACTTGCCTGTTCGATGTTTGGCTTTGCACCTGATTTAGTACTAACGGGTCCACACCCTCTATACGCACGCCTATTCCCCCCTACCCGCTGCCTTCCGCAAACTTGTCAAACTCTGCTCCCCCCACATTTTTCTGGCCCGCTGTACAGAAAATTCCCCTTTATCCTTCGTCATTTCTCTATATCGTCAGCTAAGTTTTTCTCTTTAACATCTTCAACAACCCCAAATCCTAATCTAAATTTTCCTACCGGCTCTTATCTAAAAATGCTCCCAAAACAGGCAGGCCTTCTCCTTCATGGTAGGCGTGAATTAGCTCCCTTGCCTGTTGGAGCCCACTAAGCTTACTTTTATAACAAGCCAAAAATCCTTCAGCCATCTCTAAAGAAGTCTTCTCTGCCTCCCAAGCTCTCTTAATGAGAGTATATAATTCTGACTTCAACTCCTCGATGAACCCCCAAAGGCCATCGTCAAAGGTCCCTTCTTTAAGCAACGCCTCCCACTGTCTTTCTGTATCTTCTAATCTCTTAATTAGTTCATCCTTCCTGTCCAGAACGCGCTGCAGTTCATCAATCGCTTTGCTCTTTAAGAGTTTCTGCTGCTCCAGTACAAGGCGGTAATATTCCTCCCATAAACTTTTTTTCTGCTCCAGGACCTCACAGAGCGCGAAATTCACATTTATACCCCTCTTCCCGTAAAAGCCCTCTTTACTTTTACATATCGGCTTGTTCTAGTGAGTACTTAAGAATTTAAACTCCCTTCACTGGGCCCGATGTTCACCATACCATAAATCCAGCACCATCAAGCAGGGGACACTACGGAAAAATTAAATCTCACTTAACAGGCAAAGGGAGAGCATCTCCACTTTTACTCCGTTCCATTTCCGTTTTTTGAACCTCCAACTCATAAAGTAATACTTAACCGGCATAATTAAACCCGGGCCCCTATATAAAGCCTTGGGCCCGGGTTTTTCGCTAAGCTTCTACCTTCGTTTCCCGTCTCTTTTTTCGCTCCTCAGCCGTGCGCGCGTAGTCTATTTCTAAGGTTTCAGGATCGATTACCACCCCGTAATCCTCAAAAGCGGCCTTGATACTGACGTAGCCCCTTACCACGTCCTGCCTTACCAGCTCGGGCTCCCGGTCGAGGGGGTCACCATAGCCTCCCCCGCCGCCGGTACGTATACTGATCAGGTCGCCATCATATAGTTGCAGCGCCGTGGCCTTCTGGACAATTTTTTCTTTTTCCGTCCCGGGATTAATAACTACAGTATTATATGCACCGGGCTTTCCGCCGTTAATGCCCCACGGTGGGCACTGGGACCTTTCCTGCGTCGTGGTAAGCCGCGGGTTGTGGCCTAGCACCCGGTAGTCGCGGTAGTGCCCGAGGCCTCCGCGATAACGGCCGGGTCCGCCGGAATCCTGTCGCAGCTCGTACCTTTCCACCCGGAGGGGATAGCGCTTTTCAATAACCTCTACCGGGATGTTGCGCGTATCACCATCGGCTATAGCTATAAGCACGTTCTCGCCATCCCGGTGCGGGCAGGCTCCCCAACCGCCGCCTTCCGGCTCCACGTGGAGGTAGGGCTTGCCGGTGCGCGGGTCCGTACCGAAGATAAACACGGCGCACACGTCGCCATAGTGGGCGGCGGGTATTTTATCCGGGATGGCCGGCGCTAAAGCCTTAAAAATCACGTCGCACAGGGTGATAAGGGGTAGGCCGTAAAGGCCCGAAGGAGCGGGAGGCTTAGCATTGAACATGCAATTTTCCGGCGCTACAACTTTCAAGGGCGCGAAGTGCCCCTCGTTAACCGGCTCGAAAGGCGAGGTCACGCACTTAAAGGCCACCCGGCACGCGGAAATAGTGGCCGCGATACCGCAGTTAATGGGTCCCACGCACTGCTCTGCCGAGCCCGTAAGATCAATAGTCATTTCGTCGCCGGAGATGGTGATGGTAACTTTAACCTTGGGATTCTTTACCGCGATGCCGTCGTCATCCAGGAAGGCTTCAGCCGTGTACACACCGTCGGGCATATTCTTTACCGCCTGCCTGGCTACGAGCTCCCCCTGTCTTAGCATCTCTTCCACTGCCGCCTCTACCGCTTCCCGGCCAAACTTGTCCACAATTTCCAGGAAACGCCGCTCTCCGGTGCGGCCGGCGGCTATCTGGGCCCTCAAGTCGCCCAGCACGCTGTCCGGCATGCGCACGTTGGTGCTGAGGATATCCATCACGCTCTTGTTGAGTTTTCCGCCCTTGTACAGGCTCACCGAGCGTAGCCTTATGCCTTCCTGGTAGATCTCCGTAGTATCGCTGGACCAGCCTCCCGGGTCCTTGCTGCCCACATCCAACCAGTGGGCACGGCTTGCCGTAAATCCGAT
Organism: Thermanaeromonas sp.; assembly: GCF_021890735.1. GTDB lineage: Bacteria > Bacillota > DSM-521 > Neomoorellales > Neomoorellaceae > Thermanaeromonas. Next base: position 1,426 of record NZ_JAKKUR010000042.1, on the reverse strand, counting down.
GAGATAGCCGTCAGGCAGAAACACGGGGCTGATAACGGTCATGTCGTTGAGGTGCGTCCCCGTGGTGTAGGTATCGTTTATCAGGTACACATCCCCCGGCTCGATATTTTCCCTGCCCACGTCTTGGATGACCGTCTTTATGGCTGCTCCCAGGTTTCCCAGGAAAATGGGGAGCCCGGAGGCCTGGGAGATCATATTGCCGTCGCGGTCGAAAAGGCCCACGCTGAAGTCCAGTACCTCGTATATTATGGGGTTATACGAGGTTCTCATCAGGTTGATTTTCATTTCGTCGGCGCCGGCTATGAAACCGTTGCGGATAATTTCCAGGGTAATGGGGTCGATCTTAGCCATCGGACTTCACCTCGATCATAAAGTAGCCGTAATCGCTCACCACAAGGGTACACCCGGGCAGGAGCACTGTGGTAGCTCCCTTTTCCTGTATCACTGCGGGTCCTTCTATGATATTCCCGGCGAGCAGCGCCTCTCGCTGGTAGACCGGGCAGTCAACCACTCCATCAAACCTGGCTTTCAGGGTTCCCTTAAAGGCTTCTCTGGGAGGCGTGGCCGTGCCTTTAGGAATCTGGGCAAATTTTACTTTGGGCACCTCTCCAAAGGCGGTCAGGCGCAAGTTTATTATCTCTACCGGCTCGGTATCGGAATGGTGGCCGTAAATCTGCTCGTGCAGCCTGTTGAAGCTTTCCCGAAGCCGGGGCAGGGCTTCTTGAGTTATCCTCTCGGCCGGAACCGGTACCGATACGGTGTACTCCTGGCCCACATACCGCATATCGGCGGAGCGTAATATTCTCACTTCACAATTATCCAGCTGCTCACGTAAGGTCCTCACCGCTTCCTGGGCCATCTCCTGGAAGATAGCTTCCAGTTGGTCTGCCCGGCTGCTGTCCAGCAAGGTCACCACCGTACGCACGTAGTCCTGCCGTATGTCGGTAAGCAGCATGCCCAGCGCGGAGAAAGCTCCCGGGGCCATGGGTATTAACACTTTGGGAATCCCCAATTCCTTAGCCAGGGCGCAGGCGTGCATGGGCCCGGCTCCACCAAAGGCGAGGAGCACGAACTCCTTGGGATCGAGCCCTCTCTGGATAGTGGTTGCCCGTATGGCGTAGGCCATCTTGGTGTTTACCACTGAAATTATACCGGAGGCCGCCTCCTCCAGGGTGAGATTCAAGGGCTGGGCGATCTTTTCGTTAATGGCCTTCCTGGCCAGTTCGGGGTTAATGGCAATCTCACCGCCCAGAAAGTTATTGGGGTCCAGGCGCCCTAAAACGAGGTTGGCATCCGTCACGGTAGGCTCCGTACCGCCCTTGCCATAGCAGGCCGGGCCGGGGTCCGAGCCGGCGCTCTGGGGTCCTACATTTAGAGCGCCCGCCTCATTTATCCAGGCGATGGAACCGCCGCCGGCGCCAATGGA
>NZ_JAKKUR010000041.1 GCF_021890735.1 Thermanaeromonas sp. | reverse complement strand
AATTCGGAGAATAATTTAACTCCTGCATGGCCCGCAGGACTTTCTCCCGCGTCTTTTCGGCTACAAAAGGATAACCGTTTAGAACCCGCGAAACTGTAGCAATGGATACCCCCGCCGCTTTAGCTACATCATAAATGGTCGGCAAACCTGCGTCACTCCATAAAGACAGCAGACATAGCTTGATTCACAGCGCTCACATTTGCTAGTTTGGAAGCGCTTTCAACAATCTTCGATGTAATATATTCGCTGTCTAAAGATAAAATCCTGCTGGTTAAATAAGTTCTTTTTTTCACTTTTCTATCAAAATCTTATCGATTAACACGCAAGTGTCTATCAAATATCCCATGAGGAGGTCACCCTGTCCTTGCCGCGCAGTTTTTCAGCTACAGCATCGACAATAAAACGGTTGCGGTTGACGCCGCGGGTTTTAAGCATTTTTGTTTCAGACATAGTAACACCTGCTTTGTGAAACGCCCGTGTCAAAATCGCTGGGCGACATCTTAAACTACATTTAACTCCTTTCTCCCCCTATCCCTCCGCTTCCTCTCCGTTTCTACTCCGTTTTCGTTCTAAAGTTCACAATTAAGTATAGGTAAAAAAGGCTGCTGACCTTCCCTTTCGGCCAACAGCCTTACAAATTTAAGATTATTCTTCTTATTTGCCCTTCATGTTCTTGGTATTTAAGGCTATTTACTGCTTAGGAAGCTATTTGCCTGATGCCGGCCATAAGAAGCCCTAAGGTGCGTTCCTCGGCTTCCTCCGCATCCATGATCCTCATGATCTGCCCTTCATATATTACGGCAATACGGTCGGATAAGGTCATAATTTCTTCTAGATCCTCTGAGATCAGGAGTACTCCCATACCCTTGTCCCTGGCTTCCATAAGTTTTAAATGAACATATTCAGTAGCTCCTACATCTAATCCCCGAGCAGGATAGGCCGCCACCAGGACCGAGGGGTTGCGTGTAATTTCCCTGGCCAGGATCACCCGCTGTATATTGCCGCCGGAAAGGCGACCGGTAGGTGTATCTAAGTTCGGGGTTTTAACTCCAAAGCTTTCTACCAAGGAGGCGGCCCGTGACCTTATGCCCGAGTTATTGAGGAATATACCCTTGGCATAGGGTGGAAGGTAATGGTCTTTGAGTATAAGATTTTCCCAAACGGTAAAGGACGGTATAATACCGACATGGAGCCTATCCTCAGGGATATATCCTAGCCCTTGTTTAATAATCTTCTCTGGGGGCCAATTAGCGATATTCTTTCCCTCTAAAAGGATCTGGCCTCTAGTTACTTTTCTAAGCCCGCTTATTACCTCGGCCAGCTCCTTTTGACCGTTACCAGAGACTCCTGCTATACCTAGGATTTCCCCTTGCCTAACCTCTAAAGATATTCCCCTAAGGGCTGGAGTTCCTTTATCGCTAGGAGCCCAGACTTCCTTAAGCTCCAAGACAGGTTTTCCTGGAGAGCGTTGCCCTTTTGTTACCCGTGGGGCCATCTCCCTCCCCACCATAAGCCGGGCCAGCTCCTGGGGTGAGGTTTCAGAAGTTTTTAGGGTAGCTACCACCCTGCCATCCCGCAGAACGGTTACCCTATCGCTTACTGCCATAACTTCGTTTAATTTATGGCTTATAAATACTATAGGCCTGCCCTGCCTAGCCATACTTTTAAGCAGGGCGATTAACTCATTAGCTTCTTGTGGAGTAAGAACAGCAGTGGGTTCATCCAATATGAGCAGGCTAGCCCCTCTATAAAGGGCCTTGACTATTTCTACCCGCTGCTGTTCGCCTACACTGAGCTGCCAGACATAAGAATCTGGATTTACGGCCAGGCTATAAGCGTCGGAGATCTCTTTAATCTTCTGGCTAACCGCCTTAAGGTCCAACAAAGGTCCTTTAGGAGAAGGTAGACCTAGGGCCACGTTTTCGGCTACAGTAAGGGTGGGCACCAGCATAAAATGCTGGTGCACCATTCCGATACCAAGTTCTAGGGCTACCCGGGGAGAAGTTATCTTTATCGGTTGCCCGTTTATTAAAATTTCCCCCTCATCCGGCTGGTAAAGGCCGTAAAGGATGCTCATCAAAGTGCTTTTACCAGCGCCATTTTCTCCTAAAAGGGCCAGTACCTCGCCAGCTCTGATCTCCAGATCAACATGGTCATTAGCCAATACTCCAGGGAATCTTTTAGTGATCCCCCGCATTTCAACATGCCTGATTTCGTGAGCCATCAGACTACCATTTCTCCTTTTATCTTTTTAGTTTAATACTCCCCTATTTTTTAGGTTGCTCCTTAGGAAGTTCTATCTTTAGGCTACCACTTACAATCTGCTGCCGGGCTTTTTCCACGGCATCTTTGGCTTCTTGGGGTATTTTGTCAGCTAGTTTGGGATTATATTTTAGCTCCAAGGTGCCATCAGCAAAGGAGAGCATCAAGTGTTGGCCGCCGAGTACCCCTTGTTTCCTCAAGCTTACCATCTTTTCAACCACTTTTTCCCAATGATAAACTTGGGCCGCCAGCACCGTATTAGGAGCTATACTGCTCTGATCCATATCAGTGGATAGCCAGTATTTACCACTACGCTCGGCCACCGCACGTATAGCACCTACAGCTTGCTGGGAAGAACCCGTAAGGATATCAGCGCCCGCATCCATATGAACTTTGGCCAGCTCTCCTGCTCCTACGATATTGTTAAAGGAACCTGTATAGGCAATACGAACCTTTACATCGGGTTTAGCAGCAGCCACTCCTTGCTGGAAACCGTTATTATATTTAATGGCATCACCAGATTCTACAGGGCCTACTATACCTACTATACCAGACTTGGTCATCTTAGCCGCCAGTATACCTAAAAGATACCCGCCTTCTTGGGCCTGAGGATCATAGGCGAAGATGTTAGGCGCTGTTTGGAAACCGGTCCCGTAGGCAAAGGTGGTCTTGGGAAAATCAGCGGCGATCTCCCGGAGTACGCTCTGATACTGAGCGCCATGGGCTATTACAATGTCATACCCCTGGCTGGCATATTGCCTAATGGCTGCTCCAGCATTGACAGCATCGCCCAACCTTTCGCTTACAGCAATTTCTACCTTATCTTTACCTAATTTTTCTTGTACAGCTTTAAGACCTTCATACATGGACTGGCTCCAGGCCATATCATCTACAGTGCTAGGGAGGACCAAGGCGATACGTATCTTTTCCGGCTGTTTGGTCTCCCCTTCCTTCTTGGTTTCGGTAGCAGGTTTGCCGCCACAGGCAGCTAGCGTGGCTAAAAACGTGACAGCCACCAGGATAGTTAAAATTTTCTTCCATTCTTTCATACCTTAATTGGGTCCTCCTTTCATTCCAATATTAAAATTATTGCTTTTACCCTCGGGTTCCACGTTCGTAAGGCCTACCCAATGCTGCAGGCGCCCAAACGCGGCCGAAGGATACAGCCAGTGCCACTATAGTGATTACATATGGCAGGATTACTGCTAGCTCATAAGGCACGCTAATACCTAGCACTTGAACCCATAGCTGGAAAGAGTCCGCCATACTAAAAAGTAGCGATCCTGCAAGGATCCCCAGAGGGCTCCAGCGGCCAAAGTAAACCAGGGCCACAGCAATAAACCCTCTACCAGCAGTTATATAGTCCGCATACATGTTGGCCTGTCCTACTGTGAGATAAGCCCCTGCCAAGCCTGCTAACATGCTTCCCAGGATCAAACATTGGTAGCGGATACCATCTACACTTACGCCTAAAGTATCGGCTGCTTCTGGTGTAGTGCCTACCGCCCTGACCTTAAGCCCCCAGGTAGTTTTATAAAGAACAATCCAGGTTATAGGGACTAAAATGTAAGCTAGATACACAAGCCAGTTGTGGGAGAAAAATATTGTTCCAATATATGGAATATCGCTTAAACCAGGTATTCTTAAAGGACGCAAGCCCTCTATAGCGGTTATGGCCCCCACATAAAGCCTAAAGAGTAGCCCAGATAAACCCCAGCCAAACATATATAAGCCAATTCCACTTATACCCTGTTCGGCCTTAAAGGTTATACTAACTATGCCCATAAGTAAACCCATTAAGGCCCCAACAACTAAGCTTACAAGGATGCCCAAATAAGGGTTCCCAGTCCGCCAGGTTACGAAAAACCCCATAAAGGCTCCCATGAGCATAATGCCCTCAATACCGAGGTTATACACTCCTGAGCGCTGGGTAAACATTTCACCCAGGGCTGCCAATAAAAAGGGAGTAGCTAAACGGATTCCCGTAGCCAATATTCCGACTATTAAACCCTGACTGATTACGTCTTCCATTATACTCCAGTTCCTGCCTCCTTTGTTTGTTTAATGCGAGTAGAAATATACCGGGTAAAAATACGTGTTAACAATTCGGGTTTTCGGAGCAGCAGATCGCTAGATACTACAAACAGGATAACGAGGCCTTCGATAGCCATAACTATGGCCGCCGGTACGTTAACAGCCCGCTGCATCATATCTGCCCCTAAAATAAGGGCTCCTAACAGTATAGCTGCCGGAATAGTACCTAAGGGATGGAGCCGACCGAAAAGGGCTGCTACTATCCCGCTAAACCCGTATCCAGCCGAAAGGGACTCCAGGGCGCGATGGTGAACACCTAGTACTTCTACCGCCCCTGCCAGACCGGCAAAAGCGCCAGCCAGGGCAATAGCTAAGATAAGGTAAAATTCAACCCTAATTCCTCCATAGCGCGAGGCCTCTGGTCCCGCACCCACAGCCCGCATACGGTAGCCGATGGTAGTACGCCATAAGAATATATATACCACGATAGCTAAAATAAGGGCTAATATAAAGCCTGTATGCAGGCGCATACCCGGCACCAAACGGGTTAGCCAGACCTGCTCAGGAACCATAGCTGTCTGCGGTACCCCGGTACCATAGGCTACTTCTTGGGGGTCGATTAAGGGACCCCTTATCAAATAAAGATAAAATTGAAGGGCGATCTGATTTAGCATAACGGTGCTTAAAATCTCGTTAACCGCAAGGCGCGCTTTCAACCAGCCTGCGATACCACCCCATATGCCTCCAGCGACACAGCTAGCTAACAAGACTAGAGGTAAGAGTATAACCTTAGGCCACCCGGGAAGGAGTAAGGCTACAGCCGAGGCTGTTATAGCTCCCATGAGTATTTGCCCTTCCCCACCTATATTCAGGATACCGCTCCGGAAGGATATAACTATTCCAAGCCCTACTAAGAGCAATGGCGTAGCACGTACCAGGGTTTCTGTGAGGCCAAATTCGCTCCCTATAGGGCCTGTAAACATAATACTATAAGCTTTTATAGGGTCGGAGCCAGCTAAAATTAAGAGGATAGCACCTATCAATAAAGCCCCTGCTAAGGCCCCCAGGAGAATTAATACTTGAACAAACCAGGATTTAGCTATTTGGTTGTTCACACATCCACTCCCCTAAAGAATTATTTTAGTGTTAATTTATTCGACATAACTATTTTTATTCCTGCTAAATCAGGAACCTTTTAGAGAACTTTTTATGCTTTAACAGGCCGTACAGGCTCTCTTATCTCTAGCTTCATCTCCTCTCCAGGGCGGGTAATTACAATATATTTCTGCCACTCCGGGTCCCGGCGGGGTAAAGGATGGGGAGCATCCCAGGTGGCAAAACGCAGGTGAGGGCCCCGGCTCTCATCCCTTAAGAGGGCGCTTCGTAAGATCATCTCGGCCACCAGAAGCATTTTTTCGTTTTCCAGGGCGTAGGCTAGCCCGTGATCATCGGCTCTTAATTTTACTTTTTTAAGCTCCTTAAGTTCCTCTAAAGCCCGGCTTAAGCCCTCTTCAATCCGGATCACGCTAGCCGCCCGGTCCATAAGATCTTGAAGCCTCTGTCTGAAAGGTCCTGCCTCAATATCGCCACCAGATTTAAGTTCTTTCATATGTTCTACTAAAAGCCGGATTTCGTCTTTCTCTCCCTGGTCTACACCTGCTAATTCTTTCTCCGGCATACTAAGGGCTCTAGCAGCAGCCGCTTCTCCTGCTAAACGGCCAAAGACTTGGGTATCCAGAAGGGCATTTCCACCAGGCCGGTTAGCGCCGTGCTGGCCGCCCGCCACCTCACCTGCGGCATAAAGCCCCGCTACGGTTGTCTCGCCCCTTTGCCTTATCTTTATACCCCCCTGGAAATGTTGGATGCAGGGGGCCACCTCTATAAGGTCTCCTGACTCAAGATCTACTCCCCGCTCTTTTAGCCACTCCATGCTCTCCCGGTTAATCTCAGCAAGCCTCGCTAAAGGGCTCGTCTTCCGCGCATCGTCTCCTAGATCTCGGCTAGCTTCTTTAAAATATCTCTCTATATTAGAGTAATCTAGATCTTCCCAGGAGAAACCCTTCGGATTTTGAGTATAATCTAAAAATACCCTGCGGCCGGCCATTATCTCCCGGTACACCGCTACATCTACCATGTGAGTGGGATGCTCATAGGTTACAGGCCAGCTAGCCCCTTTACGGAATATTAAATTAAACAGGGAAGAAGGAGTAGTACCTGGGGACATATATTTAAATAAAAATTCTTCCCCTCTATCGTTTACAAAACGGGGGATAGCCCGCAACATGCTACCTGAACAATTAAGTTTCGTCTTTAGGGAGGCAAGCCCGATCTGAATAAACTCTAGATTTACCAGTTCGGCGCCAGCCTCATAGGCTAAGGCGTAGCCATCGCCCGTCATCCCCCAGGGATAAACATTGTTTTTAAAAACAAGGCCCCCTCCCCCAGTAGCCAATATCACTGCTTTAGCTTTTATCACCTTCAAGGCCCGTTCAACATCATATCTTTCGCGGGTATCTATACCTAAAGCTCCGTATACTCGTCCCTCCTTTACCAGAAGACGAGCGATCATGGTAAAGTTAAGAACTTCAACCGGTAGTTCTTTTAACTTACGTATAAGGGCTTGTTCTATATGGATGGCGGTTTTAGGGCCTGTGTAACAAGCGCGGGGATACTCGGAACCATCGGTAACAAATTGGCGGGGAAAGCCCTTTTCATCTTTAACAAAGGGTACACCCAAAGAATCCAAGTAATCGTAAGCTTCCGCTGAGGATTTAGCCAATATCACTGCCAAGTCCCAATCAGATACCATGCCTCCTAGGCGGTAAATATCTTCCGCGTGGTACCGCCAGTTATCTGGACCACCGGGGGGAGTATGGGGTAAGGTGGCATGGAAGGCCATACGGTCTGAACAAGCTGTGGCTGTAACCCCGCTCCGCCCTAAAACCCCCTTGGTAGCAAGGATCACCTTTAAGCTAGGGTTATACTCTTGAGCAGCGATGGCGGCCCGCAAGGCGGCACCTCCACCACCTACTACTAACACATCACAGGAATAAAACTGCATATCAGCCTTGTCACCTCTTTATAAGCTTCTTTTCAATTTCCCCATCTATACTCTTCCGCTATCTTTTTAAGGAATAATATCTTTTCCGGTACCGCATGGTAAGGTACTACACCGCAGCCGAGAATAAACCTGCCCCCAGGGGCACCTAAGTTTAAAACCTCCCGGGCCTGGGCAGCGATCTCCTCTTCGGTACCTGTTTCTAGTAAGGCGGCCTGGATGTTACCTCGTAATATTATATTTGCGGCCTGGGCTTTAAGTTTGTAAGTGGCAAGATCTGTACCATAGTCAGCCACCAGGATGGAAGAACCCGTTCGTACGAGCCAATCCACGATGGCAGTGGTATTTCCACCGCTTATTAGCCCTATGCTGGGTGCTCCTACCATTTTAAGCCGTTCTATAAGCCTTTTATGTCGGGGGTAGACATATTCAGCATAAAGTTGGGGCGAAAGTAAAGGAGGAGCTATCCAAGATTCATTTATGGATAATCCTACACCCCGTTTAATAAAGGCTTTACCAAAGACAAAACTTACTTCGGTAGTAAAGTCCAATAGCTCTCCCGCAAAACCCGGATCCATTACTAAGTCCAAGACCAAAGCTTCATAACCCCTAAGGAGGGCAGCCAGGGTGAAGGGGCCTACGATAGCTGCTCCTACCAGAACTTCCTTCCTTAATTTTTCCTTGATTCGGCTGGCTGCCTCCAAAAGAAGGGGCATGCGGCCATCTTTTTCTGGATCGGGTAAAGAGAGCCTGCTTAAGGTAGCCTTCTCCTCTAGCACGTGGGATATAATGGCCGGGACAACAGGTTCTTCTGTATTGTAAGCTACAGTACAACCTAGAGCCTCGGCTTCCACGTTATAAATATCCACGCCTACTGTAACCAGGTCGTGTCTATATAGTTCATAGGCCTTTAATTGCCCTTTTACTATAAGTTCAGCACTTCTAGCCATAGCGGAAGGAGTGACTCCAATAAGGGCTGCTGCATGCTCATAAATGGTAGGTACAAACGGAACTCTATCTGGAATTTCTCCTTTAGCTATAGCTTGCATCCTTTCTAGGGGAAGCAAAGAAAAACCCTCCTAGCTCTTATCCTGATAAATCTTGTCCGGGAAGAAGAACGGCTTTAATAGCCTCCCGCTGGCGCATAGATTTTAAGGCCTCGTTGGCTTTCTCTAAAGGGAACCTATGGGTAATAAGGCGGGCAAAAAGGTGGGGGTATTTAAGAATTAGATGCATAGCTTGGAATACATGACGGGTATCGCTGACCCACACTCCTTGTAACCTTAAGTTCCGGCGTACTAAATCCCTGTACCCATCAAACTCAAAGGTACCAGCCGGCTGGCTGGAACCTATGCTTAAAACCGTTCCCCCAGGGCGGGCTAAAGTTATGGCCTCCTTCAAAGCCTCGGCAGTCCCTGCTGCCTCTACAACTACGTCGGCTCCTCGACCACGAGTAACATCCAAAATTATCTCGCACCTTTTTTCCAAAGACACTTCCCGCCGATTCAACACTATCGTGGCTCCAAACTCCTGGCCTACTTTAAGCCGCCCTGCGGAACCACCGATCAAAATTATCTGGGAGGCCCCATAATCCCGGGCCAAAGCTACTGAGAAAAGACCTAGAGGCCCCGGCCCCAATACCACCACTGTATCACCTATCCCTGGCCGTATAAGATCAAACCCATGGGCTGCTGTGGCCCCTGAACAGGAAGCAGCCACCAACACTGCCGGATCTATCCCTGGGGGAACTTTAAACACATCCACTCCAGCCGGAAGAATAATATAATCAGCATAACACCCGTTTAAATAGGGAGGCTCCATTAAAGATACGTTTATACCCTGCACTGTACGATAGGGGCATAAAGCAGGTTCTTTGGCTACTGTACAATAGTAGCAAGAACCGCAAGATATACCCCGGTTCCAGAAGATGAGATCGCCTATTTCTACCCTTTGCCCATCTACAGTTAATTTAGCTCCTGATACATCAGCTACCCTACCTACTCCTTCATGGCCCAGGATCATAGGAAGTTTGGCCCGCGGGTCTTCTCCCTGCCATATGTGTACATCGCTTCCGCAAATACCTGCCGCCTCGATTTTGACTAACATCTGGCCAGGCTGGAGGGGAGGTATAGATAATTTCTTTTCTACCAGCGGTTGCCCAAAATTCTCTAATACACAAACTCGCGCCTTCATGATAATATCTCTCCTCTGCTAGGTGAAGTCTCTACTTATTCCCCTAAATATGCCTGGCGGACTTTAGGGTTGTCCATAAGGGCCTGGCCTGTTCCTTCTAAGGTTATACGGCCGTTCTCTAATACATAAGCATAATCGCAAAGCTTTAACGCCTTACGGGCATTCTGCTCTACCAAGAGCACAGTAACACCAGCTTCCCGTATCCTTTGGATAATGGTAAAGATAGTATTCACTACTCTAGGTGCTAAACCCAGGGAAGGCTCATCTAAAAGCATCACCTGCGGATTAGACATTAAACCACGGGCCACAGCCAGCATCTGCTGCTCTCCCCCACTCAGAGTACCTGCATATTGGGCGGCCCGTTCCTTAAGTACCGGAAATAATTCATAAACTCGCTCTAGATTTTGTTCTATATCTTTATGTTTCAAAGAATAGCCGCCCAGGATGAGGTTTTCCCTTACCGTAAGGCCGGCGAAGACCTTCCTGCCCTCTGGGACCTGCACAATCCCTTTGCGTACCACAGCGTGGGGCTGGCGAGGAAGTTCCTCTCCTAAAAATTTGATAGAGCCCTGACGCTGTTGAACTAGCCCGGATATAGTATTAAGCAAGGTGGTCTTCCCTGCCCCATTGGCACCAATAATACTTACAATCTGGCCGCGCTGAACCTTTAAAGAGACATTATGCAGAACTATGATCTCGCCGTACCCGGCAGTTAAATTGCTAACCTCTAACATAGCTATTCCTCTTCCCCCAAGTAAGCTTTGATAACTTCGGGATGGCGCTGGATTTCCGCCGGCGGCCCTATAGCCAAAGTACGACCGAAATTCTGCACGTATATACACTGGCAAAGCTGCATTACAACTTCCATTCTATGCTCTATAAGAAGGATGGATAGAGCTTGATTACCGTTTAAATCGCTGATTAAACTTATGAGCTCCCTGACTTCACTAGGATTAAGGCCGGCCGCCGGCTCATCCAAAAGCAACACTTGGGGCTCGGTAGCCAGGGCCCTGGCGATCTCTAGCTTACGCCTTAGCCCATAGGGGAGGCTTTCGGGAGCTAAATCTCTAAACTTATCTAACCCCACTATGTTTAAATAGTGCCGAGCCCTTTCACGTAAGGATTTTTCAATCTTAAACTTCCGGGGAGTGGATAAAAGGCTCTCCCCTAATCCGTAAGGAGCCCCCGGGTCCAGGGCGACCAACACATTCTCTAATACTGTAAGCCCCCGGAAGAGGCGTATATTCTGGAAGGTCCGCCCTATACCCTTCCTGGCGATCTGGTGCTGCTCAAGGCCAGTGATATCAGAGCCTTGAAATATGATCTTGCCGCTGTCGGGGCGGTAGATACCGGAGATGAGGTTAAAAATAGTTGTCTTCCCAGCCCCATTAGGCCCGATAATCCCGAAAATAGCCCCGGGAGGTAATTTAAGGGAAAAATCTACTACCGCCGTAACCCCTCCGAACCGCTTATTTAGGTCTATCGTTTCTAATATCATAAAGGCTCCACATCCTTTGCCTTCTTTTTCCATACTTCCCACAGTTTCTGGAGGGAGATTTCATACTGGCCGAAAAGTCCTGTAGGTTTAAAGTTAAGGATGAAGAGCACTATGGTGCAGTAAGCCACGATGCGCCACTCAGAAGCTGCCCGCAAAATTTCCGGCAGAGCAGTCAAAAAAATGCTAGCAAAAACGGCCCCACTTAAACTGTTTATACCCCCAAAGAAAACCATGATGATCCATTCGGCCGACTTAGTCCACCCAAACATAACAGGTTCTACGTAACTTGTATAGAAACCATAAAGCACACCTGCATAAGCGCTGATGGCTGCTGAAAGCAAAAAAGCGATCATTTTTACACGGTTTACGTTAATTCCCATAGCCGCTGCGGCGAGCTCATCGCTGCGCAAAGCCAAGCACTGCCTGCCGTACCGTGAATTTTTGAAGCCCCATACCAAGAAGAGGCAGACTAGGGCAGATACCAAGGCCAGCTCCAAGGTAGTCCAGCGAGGTATACCTGATAAACCCATGGCGCCACCAGTGATATTCACGGCCTGGTTAAGAAAAGCTGCTATAGCTTCTCCAAAACCGAAGGTGACCAGGGATATATAGTCCCGCCGCAGCCTTATAGTGGGTAAGCCTACAATAAACCCTGCAACAAGCCCCAAGAGCACAGCCGCCACAGCCGCCGGGGCTAAACTCCAGCCATATTTTGTAGCCAGCAATCCTGCTGTGTAAGCACCTATACACATGAAAGCTGCTTGTCCTAGAGAAAAGAGCCCTGTTAACCCTGTAAGAACAAATACACCTGTTACCGCTACCACATTAATGGCGGTAAAAATAGCGATGGAAGACCACATATCCATAAAAATCCAACCCCTATGCTTTTTCCTGAACGTGCGTGCCTGCAATACCCCGGGGACGAAGCAGTAAAAAGAGGAGCATAATGCAGAAGATAAAAACCGGGGAAATAGCAGAACCCACTAGTTTAATCAAGAGAATCTCAATTAAACCTAAGAGGAAAGCCCCTATTACAGCTCCTTCCAGACTCCCAAGTCCACCGATGACTGAGGCGATAAAACCTTTAACCACCATCTGTCCTAGCTGGGGGTAAAGGGTGTAACTTATCCCTAGAAACACCCCGCTTATCCCACCTAGGAACCCAGCTAAAAAGAAGGCCAACTGAATGATCCTCAATACATCTATACCCATAAGGCTCGCTGTATCTAGATCATAAGATACCGCCCGCAAAGCCATACCTACTTTAGTGCGATAGATAATAAAAGCCAGGATAGCTAGTGCGGTTAAGGAGATGGAAAACATAATAAGGTCGGGAAAGTTTAGGATAAATTGTCCCAATCTTAACGTGTTGATCCGGAAAAAGTTGGGATAGGAATAAAAATTGGTGCTAAAAAAGATGGCGATAATATTTTCTAGAAGCATCCCTAAGGTTATGGAAGAAACGAAATAATAAATTACAGGGCTCCTTTTGTTGCGCAACCGCCGGAAGGCCACCAGTTCAGCGGCTAAACCTAAAAAACCTCCTATCTCAATAATTTTGCTTCTAGCTCGTTAAATCTCCTGCTCTCTTAGA
>NZ_JAKKUR010000040.1 GCF_021890735.1 Thermanaeromonas sp. | reverse complement strand
ATGACGGGGAAGCTTGACTTTGTAAGGCTCCCGTGCAACCTTTAAAAGTTGGGGGCGGGGGCCTTTTTCTCTTTTATTAGTAAAATGTGTTAGAATAGGATAGAACAGATTAGGAACAGATAAAGTAGATTTCGTTTTCGGAGGGAAGAAATGAGAGCGGAGCAAAGCCGAGAACTGTTTAAGGTGATTAAAGACCCCAGGAGCGTATATCACCGGGTGGTGGATGAAATCAAGACGGGTATTTTCGAAGGCCGCCTTAAGCCCGGAGATCGGCTTCCTGCGGAAAGGGAACTGGCGGAAATGCTAGGAGTGAGCCGTACCTCGGTACGCGAAGCGCTAAAGATGCTGGCTGCTGAGGGGCTGGTGAGGATCAAGCACGGCCAGGGAGCCTTCATAGCCGAACAAGATCCCGATGCCTACATCCAGCAGTTTGCCAAGAGAATTTTCGTAAACCCTAAAACAATAAAGGACTTGTTCGAGATACGCAAGACCCTGGAGCCGGCTGCTGCGGCCTGGGCCGCCGAGCGGGCGGCACAGCAGGAGTTGGAAGAATTAGCTGGCCTGGTCCGCCAGACCAAGGAGAGTTTGAAGCAGCTACCGCGAGGCCGTCTACCGGTCTTGGCCCGCCATGATACCCAGTTTCACTACAACCTAGCGAAGGCTACCGGAAATACGGTGCTCGTGCGCATCGTAGATAGTTTGATGGACCTTTTAGCGGATATCCGCTCCCGGACCCTATCTATACCCGGGAGGGGTGAGGCCTCGGTGGAAGAGCATGGAGTAATAGCAGAAGCCCTTCTCCGGCGTGATGCCCGGGGAGCTTCCGCGGCCATGCTCCAGCATTTGGAGAATGTGGAGCAGCAGATCATATTAGAAGAATGAATTTAGAGATACATCGGGATAGGCCTCTGGAAGAGAGGGGGCTCCTTCATAGGTAAGGGAGGAGGGAATTAAATATGCGTATAGAAGTACCTTATGGTGAAGGCGCGCAGGTAGCAGAGCTTTCCTACCCCTGGGAGGTAGAAGAAGTACACTTAAGGCCATATCCCGGGGAGCCAGATGAGAGAGAGGAGATTGAAAGGGCCTTAGACAGGCCCTTGGATTTTGATTGGGGGGACTTAAGAGGAGCAAGAAGTGCCGTAATTGTAGTAAGCGATTCCACAAGACCGGTGCCCAATAAACTGATTTTACCGCCGCTACTCGAGAGACTTAAAGAAGCGGGACTAGAACCCTCACGCATGAAAATTCTTGTAGGCACGGGCCTGCATCGTCCTGCCAGCGAAGAAGAATTGAGAACTCTAAGGGACATAACAGGGGGTGCAGTAGAAGTCATAAGTCATAATGCCTATGCTCTCGGTATACTTGAGGAGTCTGGTTCTTCTTCTCAAGGTACCCCGATTTTTATAAACAGGCACTACCTGGAGGCCGAGATGCGGGTAATAGTGGGCATGATTGATCCCCACCAGATCGTCGGCTATAGCGGCGGGGCCAAAGGGGTAGTTATAGGCTGCGGAGGTGAGGCTACCATCCGGGCCAACCATTCCCTTCTTAGACTTCCGGGGAGCGAGCTAGGGAGGGTGGAAGGTAATCCGGCCCGGGAGGACATAGACGATATAGGTGGGAGGATAGGAATAAACCTCATTGTCAACGTAATCCTGGACGGCCGGGGACGCGTTGCCCGAGCGGTGGCCGGCCATTACTTTAAAGCCCACCGGAAGGGTGTGGAGATAGCAAGGCAGATCTGCGAGGTTCCGGTGACAGGGCCGGCCGACCTCGTCATAGCCTCGGCCGGCGGGTTCCCCAAGGATATAAACCTCTACCAGGCTCAAAAGGGATTGGCCCATGCCACGCGGATCGTAAAAGAGGGAGGCACCATTATCCTATGTGCAGAATGCCGAGAGGGAGCTGGGGATGACCGTTTTGTGGAAGCTATGCGGGAAGGGCGCACTGTAGAAGGGGTCCTTACCAGCTTTGCTTCGCAGGAGTTCCGTATGGGTGCCCATAAAGCTTATCTTTGGTGCCGGAGCCTCAAAAAGGCCCGCGTGATTTTGGTGAGCCGTGGAATAGACCAGGACATGGCGAAGATCATGCAGGTTACGCCTGCTGCAAATTTAGCCGAGGCTTTACAGCTTGCCGCGGAACACCTGCCCCTCAATGCTCGGGTGGCTGTGCTCCCCAAGGCCAACTCTACTATTCCCTATGTAAAGGAAGCGTAAGGGAAACAGGTTTGGGCGAGTTATCCGTAAGTAGCAGTAAATAAATCTAGTTAGAAGCCATAGATTACCATAGCAGCAGGAAAACACGTAAAAAGGGATTAAATATAGGCAGCTACTTAGTGTAAAATAAAGTTGTGAGGTCTACTGGGGAAGAGCCCTAAAAAATATTATAGTCAGGGGGGCCTCAATGAGTTTTACTTCAGACAAGCCCCTTATAGTTCAAAGCGATCGCACTATTCTATTAGAAGTAGATAATCCCGCTTACACCGAGGCGCGGGATTATCTTGTGCGTTTTGCAGAGTTGGTGAAAAGTCCGGAGCATGTCCATACCTACCGCTTAAGTCCGCTTTCTTTATGGAATGCCGCGGCCAGCGGGCTGGATGCCGAAACCGTTATACGGGTCTTAAGCGAGTTTAGCAAGTACCCCTTACCCGGCAATGTAGTAGCTGACATCCGGGAATATATGGGCCGTTACGGCAAGGTCAAGCTGGTGGCTGAAGGCGGGGAAATGCACCTTGTAGCAGCGGAGCCGGCCATCGCGCTGGAGATTCTCAACAATAAGCGGGTCCAGCAGTATATCAAGGGGCGGGTAGACGACCGTACCCTCCTCATTGATCCCTGGGAACGGGGGCTCGTCAAGCAGGCCTTAATTAAAATAGGCTACCCCGTAGAAGATCTGGCCGGGTATGTACCGGGCGCACCCCTTAAATTTAACCTGCGCAAGTTAACTTTAAGCGGAGAACCTTTTAATTTACGGGATTACCAGCGGGAAGCCGCAGAAATATTTTATGCCAGCGGAAGCTCCAAGGGTGGCAGCGGGGTTATCGTGCTTCCCTGCGGGGCTGGTAAAACCATTGTGGGCCTCGCGGTGATGGCCCTAACTCAGTGTTATACCTTAATCCTGGTCACCAACGTTACTGCCGCCAGGCAGTGGCTGGCAGAGATCCGTGATAAAACCGATCTTCCGGAAGATATGGTAGGTGAGTACACGGGAGAAAAAAAAGAAATAAAGCCGGTAACCATCGCTACTTACCAGATTATCACCCACCGGCGCAAAAAGGAGGAAGACTACCCCCATTTCCGGCTCTTCAACCAGCAAGACTGGGGTCTTATCATCTACGATGAGGTCCACCTTCTTCCGGCCCCTATTTTCCGGATCACGGCCGAGCTCCAAGCTAGGCGGCGCCTGGGATTGACCGCCACCCTGGTCCGTGAGGACGGCCGCGAGGACGATGTTTTCTCCCTCATTGGGCCTAAAAAATACGATATACCCTGGAAACAGCTAGAAGCCCAGGGCTGGATAGCTAAGGCTACCTGCTATGAAGTGCGCCTCAATCTTCCGCCAGAGGACCGCCTGTCTTATGCCGTGGCCGGTGACCGGGAGAAACACCGGGTGGCAGCCACCAACCCGGATAAGGATGCCGTAGTAGAAGCGATTGTAAAGGCCCATAGAGGAGAGCAGGTGCTCGTCATAGGGCAGTACCTCGAGCAACTTGAGCGCTTATCCAAACGTCTGGGGGCGCCTCTGATTACCGGCAAAACTCCTAACCGCGAAAGGGAACAGCTTTACCAGGCTTTCCGGGAGGGCAGGCTTCCTTGTCTTGTTGTCTCTAAAGTGGCCAACTTCGCTCTAGATTTACCCGAGGCCAGCGTGGCCATTCAGGTTTCGGGTACCTTCGGGTCCCGCCAGGAAGAAGCCCAGCGTTTAGGCAGGATCCTGCGTCCTAAAAAATCCGGACTCCCCGCAAGCTTTTATTCTCTAGTTACGCGGGATACGGTGGAGCAGCAGTACGCCATGCACCGCCAGCTTTTCTTAACCGAACAAGGGTACCGGTACGAAATCATAACACCCGAACGCTTATCTGTAGGAGGGCCGAAAGGAGCTGAAAGACTTTCTGCCGAAGGCGGCTCCCTTGGAGGGAAGATAATTAGCCTGGCGGAGTGGAAACAGAGGGCAGGTAAAAAATAGCAGATCCACAAGAGAAGGGAAGTTAGGATATAAAGCAGGATTAAAAGGGATAGGGGCAACGGTTAAGCCCGTGCGGGGTGGTAAAGCATGAAGAATTTAGCTAAGTACCTTGAAGAGGCCCCTTTGGATTTTTTACGCACCTTGGCGCATAATTTAAATCTAAAAATCCCGGGGGGAAATAAGGATAAGCGCGGGCCGGGAAAAAAGGAGCGTAAGGCCCTGTATGGAGCTATATTAGCTTATTTTCAAGATACCCGGAACTTAGAAAAGCTTTGGCAGCAATTAGGAGAAAACGAACGCTTTTTCTTAGAACTGGTTCACTTTACTTCCTCCCCGGCGGGGGCGGATACGAGCAGGGTAAATGAAAAGGTAAATAAGCTCTGGGGTGAGGATACGGCCCGGGAAGTGCGGAAGCGGGTTTTGGATTACGGATTGGTATTTATAGAGAAAGAACGATACGTAAAAGAATATTACGCCCTTCCAGTAGAGATTAGACATTTCATATCCTCTCAAAAAGTTTGGACGCTGCTCGAGCCTTTACGAAAGGAAGACCCGGCTTACGAAAATCACGGGCTGTTTCTGTTGATAGATTTTTATATCCTCTTAGCTTCGGTTTTGCAATGGGAAGTAAAAGTGGCCCAGGCCGGGCATATTTATAAAAGGGACCGCAAGCGCATCTTAAGCCTCCAGCATTTCCCTAACGATGAGATGCGCTATGAACTTTTGGAGAGGATGGCCTGGGGGCTGCAATTCTTGGTAGAGGAAAGGGGGAAAGCCTCCTTGGGGAAGGCGGCCTGGGAATGGCTGAAGCTACCCCAGGCCAGACAGTGGGAGTTTTTTACCTCCTGGTTGCTAGAGCCCCATTTTGCTGGCTCTCCGGTTTGGGCAGAGCACGTCCTGGCTTTCCTTCTGCTGGCTCCCCGCTCAAGATGGATATCTCTACCTCACTTATACCGCCTGGTGGCCGACTATAATTCGGGTTCTGCTTTAAAGCAAGCCCTAACCCATATAAGGGATTTCGTACAGAAACTTACCTGGCTGGGCCTGGTAGAGCTAAAAGGAGATCTAGACAAGGGCGCTATACGGGCATCCGAGCTAGGGCTAGTATTCGGAGAAAGCGCCCTCCAGGAATCCTTTAAAGAAAGGGGAGAGAGCATCCCCCAAGAGCGGGAGCAAAAGCTCAAAGAAGCTTTAGACAGGCATTTCCCCGAGGTTAAAGATATAGTGGTGCAGCCAGACTTTGAAATTTTGGCACCTTTAGAGATAAGCCCAAGGCTTTTCTTTGAACTGGTCACCTTTGCCGAACTTAAAGGCGCAGACCGGGCCTTTATTTTTAAGCTTAACGAGAGTGGCCTATATCGGGGCTTTCTTCAGGGCAGGGGAGTTAAGGACGTATTGGGGCTTTTAGAAAAGCACAGCAAATTTCCTTTACCCCCCAACGTCCGCACCTCCCTAGAGGACTGGGGAAGTAGAATGGGGCAGGTATATCTTGAGCGGGGGTTGCTGGTGCGGTGTTTAAAGGAGGAACTGTCCACCCAGCTTAAAACGTTTTTAGAAGCAAGGGGATGGTTGATAGAGGAAATCGCGCCCGGGGTCTTCCTTGTTCCGGGGAATATCGCCCGGCCCTGCCTTTTGGAGCTGGAAAAGAACGGCTTTTTTCCCCAGCCGCAGGTGCGTGAGCATTTTATACACGGTTTACTAGAGGACCAACTGGAAGAAGAAGATATTTTAACAGAAGTAATAGAAAGATTTCTGGGCTTAAAGTTTAGATAAAAGGGTGGAAGGACTATGGCAAGTTACCCGGGTTACCTGGCCAAGCTTAAGGGAGGGCGACTTAAAAAAATAGCACTAGAGCTGATGGAACTGCTTAAGGACTGTACCGTCTGCCCCCACCACTGTCATGTGAATCGGCAAAAAGGAGAAAAGGGATTCTGCCGGGCAGGTTTGGAGGTGGAGATAGGGGGTTACGGCCCTCATTTCGGGGAGGAGCCTCCTTTAGTTGGCCGGGGAGGCTCGGGGACCATCTTTTTTAGCCACTGCAATTTGGGTTGTGTTTTCTGTCAGAATTACGAGATAAGCCGGGGCTGGGAGAGTGAAAAAGTTTCCCTAGACAAGCTTGCCCGTATTATGCTGGCCTTACAAGAGCGGGGCTGCCATAACATCAACCTGGTAACTCCTTCCCATTATGTCCCCCAGATAGTGGCAGCTTTAGCCATGGCGGCAGAACAGGGCTTGCGTTTACCCTTAGTATATAACTGTGGGGGTTATGAGGAAATATCAACCTTAAAGGCCCTGGAGGGCATCATAGATATCTACATGCCGGATTTTAAATATGCTGATGCCGATGTAGGCCGGCGCTTATCCAAGGTCCCTGACTATCCTCAAGTGGCAAAAGAGGCCCTTAAAGAAATGCACCGCCAGGTAGGAGACCTGGAGTTAGATGAAAAAGGCATAGCCAAGAGAGGGCTTATTATCAGGCATTTGGTTTTGCCGGGGGGACTAGCCAGTACCAAAGAAGTTTTAGAATTTATCGCCCGGGAGATATCCCCTTATTCCTATATCAATGTAATGGGCCAGTATTATCCGGCAGGGGAAGCCCAGCGATATCCTCCCCTTACCAGGCGGATTACCAGGGAAGAGTATAAAGAGGCCCTGCGCCTGGCCCATGAGGTTAGCCCCCATTTCCGCCTGGCAGAGTAACAAAGGAAGATTGAAGCAGCCGGGAAGCCGCCTCCTTGTACGCTAGTTAGAATTTCTTAGCCGCAGTCTGTATGAACAACATGCTTACAAAGATAAAGGCGCATCCTAAAAGCTGCTTGGCGGTTAAGATTTCACCCCCCAGGGTATAGGCGATGAGGGCCCCGAAAACCGGTTCTGTAGCCAGTATCACTGCTGTGGCTGCGGCAGAAAGGTAACGTTGAACTTTTAACTGTATGATAAAGGCGACGGAGGTGGCCAAGATAGCAGTGAGAAGTAGAGCTTCCGCGACTCTAGCTGACCATATAACTGGGGAAACCTCTAAAGGTAAAAAAGGCACGCTGAGTAACCCCACGGTCAGAAGCTGTACCAGTGCGAGCTTACTCGAGCTGTGCAAGTGAGTCACCCTATCTATAAATAGGACGTGTCCGGCGAAACAGAAGGCACACAGAAGGACCAGCCAGTCCCCCGGGGATAAGGTAAAAGATCCTTCCAAGGAGAGAAGGCCCAGGCCTGTTGCCGCAAGTCCCGTGGAAAACAGCACCGGAACAGGCGGGCTCTTTTTTGTAAGCAAGGCTTCTCCAAGAGGAACTATCACAACCGACAATCCGGTGATGAAAGCTGCCTTTGAAGCAGAAGTGAATTTAAGTCCTAGGGTTTGGAAGGCGTAGCCGCCGAATAAAATGAGACCAGCCGTAAACCCGTGGGCTATGGTCTTACGGGTCCGAAAAGGCCGCTCTTTTAGACTGAGGGCCAAAAGAAAGAGGGAAGCCAATAGGAAGCGGTAAAAAAGAAAGTGGAAGGGGCCTATATCCTTTAGAGCTTCACGCACAAAATAAAAGGTTGCGCCCCAGACAAACGCAACGGTCAGCAAGGCTAAAGCCGGTATAACTGTTCTGCCCATCCAAGGTCACCGCGCCTAATTTTCCCATGTGTCCTTTAAACTGTCAATCAAATTTTATTTCTAATGGCAGGACTTCTTAAGGGAATGAAGAAATAACACTTTCGTTTTAAGAAATAGAGGGACCTTAAACTAAACTTAAGGAGGAGGAGATCCTGGTGAAAGCGCTTTTAAGAAGGCTAATTTTATTAGCAGCCGGTCTTATGCTGGCGGCGGCTGTTGCAGGATGCGGGCAAGGAAGTTCTGAGAGCGGGGCAAAGGCAACGGACAAACAGGGCCCATCTAAACCCCAATATGTGGTAGCTACCGAGGCTTCTTTTGCTCCCTTTGAATTTCGGGATGATAAGACGGGTGAGTACGTAGGGTTTGATATCGAGCTTATGAAAGCCCTGGCGGAGGTCCAGGGGTTCGAGGTGGAATTTAAAGATATGGGGTTTGATGGCATCATAGCGGCGGTGAAGACCGGAAACGTAGATATGGCTATTTCCGCCATAAGTATTGACGACGACCGGCGGCAGCAGGTGGATTTTTCCTTGCCCTACTACCAGTCCGGCCTCTGCGTTGCCGTCCGGGCGGATAACAATACCATAAAGGGCTTTGAGGATCTTAAGGGCAAAAGGATAGCGGTACAAATCGGCACTACCGGGGCCAAGTACGCCAAGAACAATATAGAGGGCGCCCGGGTGACCGAATACAATACAGTTAATGATGCTTTTATGGAGCTGATTAACGGCGGTGTGGATGCCTTTGTAAACGACTACCCCGTGTCCCTCTATTTCATAAACCAGGGCAACGACAAAGTAAAGATAGTGGGGGATTTAGCCAACAGTGAATTTTACGGCATTGCCATTCCCAAAGGTAAAACCGAGCTGGTGCAGAAAGTTAACGAGGGGCTTAGGAAACTCAAGGAGAGCGGCAAATACGCTGAAATTTACCGTAAGTGGTTTGGTGAAAACCCGCCTGATTTTCTCCCCGGCGAACCGCCAAAGTAAGGCTTAAATTATGTTAGTATTATATGCGTAGTGCCGACTTTAAAGTACGGTGCTACGCATTCTTGTATTATTAGCAGGTGAGGTGGATGCTTTGGAATTAATTTGGAACTCCCTCCCCTATTTGCTCCTGGGGGCTGTAGAAACCTTAAAAATTACCGTTTTTGCCGTCTCCTTAGGTACCGTGCTCGGCCTTATTGTGGGGTTGGGAAGAATTTCGGATCAGAAGATCATACGCCTTTTAGCTGCGTGTTACGTAGATTTTCTCCGGGGTACTCCCCTTTTAGTGCAGGTTTTTATCGTGTATTTCGGCTTTCCCCAGTTGCTTGAGCAACTGGGCTCACCTATCACTCATATTCCTCCCTTTATGGCCGCTCTTATAGCCTTCAGCCTGAACAGCGGGGCTTACGTGGCAGAGATATTCCGGGCCGGTATCCAGTCCATCCACAGGGGTCAGATGGAGGCTGCCCGGAGCCTTGGCATGACCAAGGCACAAGCCATGAGGTACGTGATTTTGCCCCAGGCCTTCCGGCGGGTGATCCCGCCCTTAGGGAACGAGTTTATCGCCTTGCTCAAGGATACTTCTTTACTTTCTGTAATAGGTATAGTCGAGCTCACCCGCAGGGGGCAGATAATAATAGCCAGTACCTTTAGACCCTTTGAGATCTGGTTTACTGTAGCTTTTATCTATTTGCTTTTAACCTTTTCCATCTCGCGGCTGGTAGCCTTTTTAGAAAGGAGACTGGACATAAAATGATGGTAAGGGTGCGGGGGTTGAAAAAAAGATTCGGGCGCCTGGAGGTATTAAGGGGCATAGATTGTGACATAGCTCCCGGCGAAGTGGTGGTAATAATAGGTCCGAGCGGTTCGGGTAAGAGCACGTTTTTACGGTGTCTCAATCTTTTAGAAGAACCCACGGAAGGCTCCATATTTATCGACGGGGTGGACCTGACGGATCCTTCTACCAATATTAACCAGGTACGCCAGAAGGTGGGCATGGTTTTTCAAAGTTTTAACCTTTTTCCCCACAAAACCGTTTTAGAGAATATTACCCTGGCACCTGTAGTAGTCAAGAAAATCAACAAAACCGAGGCTGAAGCCCGGGCTTATGAGCTTCTTAAAAAGGTGGGTTTGGAGGACAAGGCTGGTGTTTACCCTGACCAGCTTTCCGGAGGCCAGCAGCAGAGGGTGGCCATCGCCCGGGCCCTGGCCATGCAACCCAAAGTTATGCTCTTTGATGAACCCACATCCGCCCTCGACCCCGAAATGGTAGGGGAGGTTTTGGGGGTTATGCGGGATTTGGCCAAGGAAGGGATGACCATGGTAGTGGTTACCCACGAAATGGGTTTTGCCCGGGAAGTGGGGCACCGAGTGATGTTTATGGACGAAGGAAAGATTATAGAAGAGGGCCCGCCGGGGAAAATATTTAACTGCCCCGAGAACCCCCGTACTAAAGCTTTCTTGAGCAAAATCCTTTAAGGGATAATTCGTAATAAGATGACGTCCTAAGAATTCCCTTGCTTCTCCTTGACAAGCCTAGTAGCCCAACCTATAATACCTATAAAAGATTAACGGCCCGCCGGGTTACAGGAAGCACTGGGGCTTCCCCAGTGCTTTTAACCGCTTAAAGGGAATATACTGGACTATAAGGAAGGGCAAACTAGTGTTTGCACCCAAGAAAATCAAAGGAGAGAAGGAAGATGGCGGAAAAGGAAGTATTTCTTACCCTCGGTGGCCTGAAAAAACTGGAGGAAGAACTGGAGTATTTAAAGTCGGTAAAGCGGCGGGAAGTAGCAGAGAGGATAAAAGAAGCCATAGGCTTCGGTGACTTAAGCGAAAACTCGGAGTACGAGGATGCCAAAAATGAACAAGCTTTTATCGAAGGCAGGATCCTAGCCCTGGAGAAAACCCTGCGCCATGCCCGGGTAATTGACACCCAGGAGTTGCCAGACAATGTTGTTTCCCTGGGTTCGAAAGTTACGGTCAAGGATGTAGACAGCGGTGAGGAAATGACCTATGAGATTGTGGGTTCCCTGGAGGCAGATCCTGCGGAGATGAAGATATCTGTTCAGTCGCCGGTGGGCAAAGCTCTTTTGGGCCGTGAAGTGGGGTCACTGGTGGAAATCCAGGTTCCGGACGGAACCCTTCGTTACCAAATATTAAACGTTAGTAAATAGGTCTTTAAAATAAATTTTTTTGTAGCAGGGTGATGGAGCTTGGAAATGGACAATGAGCTTATCAAAGTAAGGTTGGAGAAGCTTTCGGCCTTACGCCAGGCAGGAATCGATCCTTACGGGGGTCGCTATGAACGCACTCATTCAACGCGCGAGATTATAGAGAACTTCGAAGAACTCGAAAACAGGGAAGTGAGTATAGCCGGAAGACTGCGGGCTAAAAGAGAGCACGGCAAAGCCACCTTTGCTGATCTCTACGACCAAGAAGGCCGGATCCAGATATACGTAAAGATCGATCAGGTAGGGCAGGAGGCCTACCGCCTTTTCACCCAGCAGATTGATATCGGAGATATTTTAGGCGTACGGGGAAAGGTCTTTCGCACGCGAAGAGGCGAGATCTCTGTTGAAGTAAGTCAGTTTACCATCCTGTGTAAAAGCTTGCGACCCCTTCCTGAGAAGTGGCACGGTCTTAAAGACATAGATTTGCGCTACCGGCAGCGCTACTTAGATTTAATTGTTAACCCCGAAGTGCGCCAGGTGTTCATAACCCGGGCCAAGGTGTTAAAAGCCATCCGTTCCTTCTTGGATCAAAGAGGATTTTTGGAAGTAGAGACGCCCAGTATGCATACTATACCTGGGGGTGCAGCGGCACGTCCCTTCATTACCCATCACAATGCCTTAGATATAGATCTCTACCTTCGGATCGCTTTGGAACTCCACCTGAAGCGCCTTCTCGTAGGCGGCCTGGAGAAAGTGTACGAAATGGGCCGCATCTTCCGTAACGAAGGCATTTCTACTAAGCATAACCCGGAGTTCACCATGCTGGAACTTTATCAGGCCTACGCCGATTACTACGATATGATGGAATTATTGGAGCAAATGGTGGCCTACGTGGCCCGGGAGGCCATAGGAACTACCACTGTTGAATATCAAGGACACCTCATAGATCTTTCTCCTCCGTGGCCCCGAGTGAAGATGCTGGAGGCTTTGGAAAAGTATACCGGGATTGATTTTAGCTCCTTAAATGAGGAAGAAGCCCGGAGGGCAGCAGAAAGATTGGGCCTGGAGCTTAAACCGGGCTTAAACCGCGGAAAGATCATAAGTGAAGTTTTTGAAGCCTTTGTAGAACCCCAGCTTATACAGCCTACGTTTGTATTAGACTATCCCGTAGAAGTTTCGCCCCTCGCCAAGAGGAAAAAAGATGATCCCAGCCTGACCTACCGTTTTGAAGCTTTTATAGCTGGGCGAGAGCTGGCCAATGCCTTCTCCGAGTTAAACGATCCCTTGGACCAGAGGGAACGCTTTGAAGCCCAGCTTAAAGAGCGCGCGGCGGGTGACGAGGAAGCGCACATGATGGATGAAGATTTCCTAAGGGCCCTTGAATACGGCATGCCTCCAGCAGGCGGGCTCGGCTTAGGAGTAGACCGTTTGGTCATGATACTCACCAACTCCCCCTCCATCCGGGATGTAATCCTATTCCCTACCATGAGACCGAAGGAAGACTAGTTTTTATGCCGGGAGCGGGAGTATAACGTATAGGCGTTAAAAATTAAGAAGAAAACTAAATAAAAGGGCCCTAATACTCTCCCACAGAGCTTAGCCCATTCCTAACACGGACTTAATAAAAAGCTAAAGGAGTTGCAAAAGGTCTGGGAAAGGTGTTATACTCTTTACTGCTAGACCAACGAAATAACGCGGAAAAGGTCGGCCCGGGCAACCAAGCCATATGCGCTGGCCGACCGAAGCTGGGCGATGAAATTGTTTGGGACGGGTAAATTTTATACCCGCCCACCTCTTGACATGGCCTAAGCGCCATGATACAATTAACGTTGCGTCCGGAAGACGGGGTCTTTGAAAACTGAACAGTGGCGAAGTGGGCCAGGTGTAGGTAGTTTA
>NZ_JAKKUR010000130.1 GCF_021890735.1 Thermanaeromonas sp. | reverse complement strand
GGATATAGCAAAGGTCATTTTGGTAATAGCCTGGGCTAATGTTAAAATTAAAGGTTGAAGGCAGGAAATTAACAGAGGTGCAGCGAAAAAAATTTACAGCTTCGGCAAGAGGTGGAGGCTTTGCTCGATTTCTTAAATAGTTTAAATCCCCAGCAGCTAGCAGCAGTGTGTCACCGGGGTGCGCCTTTACTGGTTTTAGCCGGGGCTGGAAGCGGTAAGACCCGGGTTCTTACCTATCGGGTGGCCCATCTGCTTCTAGAGGGTGTAGAACCGGAGGCTATATTGGCCGTTACCTTTACTAACAAAGCGGCCCAGGAGATGCAGGAACGGCTGGAAAAACTGGTGGGTGAGGTGGCCCGGGGTTTATGGGTTAGCACTTTTCACTCGGCCTGCGTCCGGATTTTGAGGAGGGATATCCGTCTTTTAGGGTATAACCCTAATTTCGTGATATACGATACAGACGATCAGTTAGCTTTGTTGCGGGAAGTTTTGAGGGAACTAAACATAGATGAAAAGAAATTTCCACCCCGTTCGGTGGCTGCTGCTATAAGCAATGCTAAAAATGCTCTGTACAATCCAGAGGATTACGCAGCTTTAGCCAGTACTTATGCTGAAGAGAAGATAGCGACCATCTACCGGGCTTACCAGGAGAGGCTAAGGAGATTAAATGCTCTGGATTTTGACGATCTCTTGATGCTTACTGTAAGCTTATTCCAAGAGAATCCCTTGGTGTTGCGCTATTATCAGCATCGCTTTAAGCATATCCTTATCGATGAGTATCAGGATACTAACCACGCCCAGTACGTTTTAGTAAAGCTTCTGGCGGGCAAAGGGGATAACCTGTGTGTAGTAGGAGATCCGGACCAATCCATTTACGGCTGGCGGGGGGCAGATATCGGTAATATTCTGGCCTTTGAAGAAGATTTCCCCAATGCCAAGGTCATCCTTTTGGAAGAAAATTATCGTTCTACCTGGCCTATCTTACATGCGGCTAACGAAGTAATAAAAAATAACTTGGGGCGTAAGGAGAAGAGGCTATGGACCAAAAAGAAAGAAGGTGAGCCCCTTTACCTTTATGAGGCCCGGGATGAGCAGGATGAAGGTAATTTTATTGCTCGAGAGATTTTGAGGCGGCACCAAGAGGAAGGCCGGACTTTTAGCTCTTTTGCTGTTCTTTATAGGACCCATGCCCAATCCCGGGCTTTAGAGGAAGCTTTTATCCGGCTGGGCATCCCGTATGAGATCGTAGGGGGCCTTAAGTTCTACCAGCGGAAGGAAATAAAGGATATACTGGCTTATCTACGGGTGGTGGCTAACCCTGCGGATACTTTCAGCTTAAAGCGGGTTATTAACGTCCCGCGGAGGGGTATAGGAGAGGCTACGTGGTCTAAGTTAGAACTGTTCTGCCGGGAACAGGGCCTAACTATCGTAGAAGCTTTGAATAGGGCAGAGGAGATCCCCGGGCTGGCTTGGCAGAAGATACATACCCTTAAGGAATTGGGGAGATTGCTAGAAACCTTAAGGCAGGAAAAGGATATACTACCTGTAACTGATCTAGTAAAGAAAGTTCTTATAGAAACTGGATACCAGGCGGAGCTAGAAGCGGAAAAAACTCCCGAAGCCTTGGCACGTTTAGAGAACATAAAGGAACTCCTTACAGTTACTCGCTCTTACGATACCCAGGAAGGAGAAAAAAGCTTAGAAGGTTTCTTGTCCCAGGTGGCCCTGGTGGCTGAAGCTGACAGTTTCAGTGGCGGAGATGTGGTGGCCCTGATGACTCTTCATACAGCTAAGGGTTTAGAATTTCCGGTGGTCTTTTTGGCCGGTATGGAGGAAGGCGTGTTCCCCCACTTCCGTTCCCTCACGGACCAAGAGGAACTAGAAGAAGAGCGCCGGCTGTGCTATGTAGGTATGACCAGGGCCCAGGAGGTATTATACCTTACCTATGCTGCTTGCCGACATCTTTATGGTACTACTCTAAATAGCCCTCCTTCTAGGTTTTTGCAGGAGATACCTTCTGAGGTAATACAACCTTGGAAGGAAAGATCTATCCGGAAAGAAATAGCTCCTAGGGCAGCAAAACTTGAGCTCAAGGTCCTACCTGGCGGAAAGGCTGCTTCTGGAAGAGAAAGGGCTTCCGCAGGAACAGCGGGACCGGATCCTTTTCCTAGTATTTCCCTGGCGGTTGGAGATAAAGTACGCCATGCCAAGTTCGGTATCGGCGTAGTAGTGGGTGTAAAGGGAGAGGGTGAAGATGCCCAAGTTACGGTAGATTTCGCTGGGCTGGGGCGTAAAGAATTGCTTCTTAAATATGCACCTTTACAGAAGGTGTGAGGTGGAGGACGATGGTGGATATTGGCCGGGAAGAAGCAGAAAAGCGCCTTAAGGAACTGCGTAAAATCATTGCCGAACATGACTATCGCTACTTTGTTTTGGATGCGCCCGTTATCACCGACCAGGAATACGATGCTTTAATGCGGGAGCTCCTGGAGCTGGAGAAGCGTTTTCCAGAACTTGTTACCCCGGATTCTCCCAGCCAGCGGGTGGGAGGGGCACCACGGCCTGAGTTTACCACTGTGCGCCACCGCCAGCCCTTGCTTAGCCTCTCCAATGCCTTCAATGCCGAAGACCTCCAGGATTTCGACCGCCGTGTGCGTGAACTGGCAGGTCGCCAAGTGGACTATGTGGTGGAACCTAAGATAGATGGGCTTTCTGTGGCTCTAACTTATGTGGATGGAGTTTTTACCACGGGGGCCACTCGCGGGGATGGGGAGGTAGGTGAAGATGTTACAGCTAATCTGCGCACGATAAGGGTTTTACCTTTATATTTACGCCGGCCCGTGCCCAGGCTTGAGGTACGGGGTGAGGCTTATATGCCTAAAGAAGCCTTCGCTAAGCTAAATGAGGCACGTGAAGAAGCAGGCGAACCTATCTTTGCTAATCCCCGTAATGCGGCGGCCGGATCTTTGCGACAGCTAGACCCACAGGTTACAGCTTCCCGTACTCTAGGTCTTTTTGTGTATCAGGTATTGTACGTTGAAGGGGTGGAGCTGTCCACCCAGATGGAAGCTCTGGAGTATCTAGAGGAACAGGGTTTCCCTGTGAATCCCTACCGCCGCCACTGCCGTAATATAGACGAAGTTTTAGAAGTT
>NZ_JAKKUR010000129.1 GCF_021890735.1 Thermanaeromonas sp. | reverse complement strand
GGAACAACAGAAATTGAAGGAGCTGGCGGAGGCGAAAGCGAAAGTGGTAGAGAGACCCAAGGTGGAGGATATAGAGAAATGGTTACGGGTATCCTTACCGGCTCTAAGGGGTCCATATGCCGACCGGATATGGGTAAAGCACGTTTTACGGGAACTTACCCGGCCAAGTCTTTGGGCTCTTGTGGGATAGTCGGATGTTTTTGAGCTTTAGAGGGCGAAAAGGTAGAACTAAAGCTAGTGTAGCCTTTCAGAGGGAAGGGCTGGGAGGGGTGTCTTATTACCTTCTCTTACAGCTTTGCCAAGCCAATATCCAAGGTTTGCCATGTGTAATATAGCCGCCATGACCTGTACGGCAAAGCTATATTATCGAACGGTGGGGTCTCATCCGGAGAAATTCTTTCTGAACGCACCTACTATATCTTGACACGGACTTCGACAAATTTCCCCTTGAGTTTTGCTTTGAGCTGCAGTTAAGCTAGAAAATGTCGAAAGATAGCGGTAAGGAAGAGTGAATATGAATATTGGTAAAACCCTCGTGCAGATAGAGAGGATGCGGAGGAAGCTCATGGCAGTGGACCCGGAGGACACAGAGACGCTGCTCGCCATAAGCCAGAAGTTGGACGGGCTGGTGGTGCAGTATTACCGGGAAAAGCTACTACACGCAAAGTGGACGGCCAGGGTTGGCCCCACACACAGGTGAGGCCGCGGTGCGGCCAGGAAAGGAGATGGGGGCTGATGCGTGAAGTACCGCGCCCGCTAACCGAGGAGGAAAGGGAGTGGTTGCGGCAGGCCCTGTCACTGCTCCCCACGGGAGAGTATCTTGGCGGCGGCCGCTGGGTGGACGTTGAGACGGGACAGGTCCTGCCCCTCGACGCTCCCGCCGACCCGGAGCCCTATTTGGCACAGATTGAGGGGTTGCAAGTGGTAGACATGTGCCGCTGCGGCGACCCGGGGTGCCACACGGTGCGCTTCCAGCACTACCGGCCGGGGAAAAGCGTTGCCCTGGTTCACACGAATACCCTGGATGGCCGCCAGCTGGTAGTATTTGTGGACGAGGAGACCGGGCTGCTGACGGAACTGGAAGTCATTTAACGTGTGTTGAAGAGGGGTGCCGCGGCGCATTATTCTGGCTTTGGTTGGGAATTGGGTGCGGGAATTCTGTCCAGTCGGGGAGGGTTGCGTCAAATGCAGAGACGGTGGGGAAATTTAGAGTTTTTCAGCACTATTCAGTTAGCAGTCTTACTCTTGTTGTTGGCGTTATTTGCTCCGCCGGCGTCAGCAGGTTACGATCCGTGGTCGGACTGGCAGCGGGCCAGGGATATCGAGGCCAGCGATCCGGCTGCCGCCGAAAACCTTTACCGGCGGGCTGCTGGTTATTTCGAACAGCAGGGCGACCTTATTAATGCCGGGCTGGCCTGGCAGAAAATATTCTACCTTTGCGAGCGGCAGGGAAAGCTCATCGAGGCGGGAGAGGCTTATGCTAAAGAGGCCGCCCTTTTCGAGCGGGCAGGCAAGCCTGACTGGGCCTGGGGAGAGACGGCCCGGGGAGAAGCGCTGCGGCCAGTTGTGCGTCTCTTTTACCAGGTAGGGAGAGGAAACACCCCTTCCTTAGCCAAGTTTGAGCCAGTTAGGGGCGCTTATCTGGGCCTCTACGAAGAGCGCGGCCAGGCCAGCCACGATTACAACCGGGTGAAAGAGCTGTACGGCAGGCAGCACGCTCTCTTCTTAAGCTACGCGCATATCTATGGTCCGGGTGAGGTGTTTCTACCCTGGGATACTATACATAAGGTGCAGGAGGTCCCGGGAGCCGGGCTGGTCCTTGCGCTGGAACCGAATTGCGGGCTGGACGGGTTACGGGAAGAAGATATACTTGATATTGCCTGGCAGTTGGGAGAGCTGAACATACCGGTGTTCCTGCGGTTTGCGTCGGAGATGAACATGGAGGGAACCAACCAGTGGCACGGCGACCCCCAGAAATATGTTTTCTGGTTCAGGAAGGTCGCTTCCATTATGCGGGAGTACGCACCTAATGTGGCCATGGTTTGGAATCCCTTTGATATAGTCCAGCCGGAAGGGGTTAAAGCCGGTGCCCTTTCCTACTACCCCGGTGATACTTACGTGGACTGGGTGGGCGTGAACTTTTACAGCGACTATTATTTAAGCGGAAGGGCAGACCAGCCCGGTGCAGGGATAGATCCGCTGCAGCGCCTGGACTACTGGTACCGCATGTTTGCCGGCCGGAAGCCCCTTATGGTGGGGGAGTTCGGGATTGCTCATACCGCCCTCAAGCCCTATCAGGAGGATGTAAGCCGGTGGGCGGCCAACTATATCCGTAAGTTTTACAGCACCCTGCCCATCCTTTATCCCCGCGTTAAAGCTGTTGTTTATTTCGATCTGAACGAAAGCGACCCTCTCTACACTCAGGCTAAAGTGAGCGACTATCGGCTCAGCGACAAAGAAGAAGTGCTGAGGGCCTACCGGGAAGCCATAGCCAGCCCTTATTACTTAGAGCAGGTTGGCCAGAGCAGCACGGCTTCTTCTTACCGTGAGCTCAATGAAGGGGAAAAGCTCAACGGTGAGGTTATCCTTGGCGCTTATGCCAAGATTTACGACCCCTTTATCAGTCGGGTTGAATATTATCTTGACGGCAGGCTTATAGCCCGGACCAGCACCCCTCCCTACCTGGCTAAGGTTGATTTTAGCCGGGCCTATGGGCCAGTGTCCCTTGAAGTTAAGGTTTTTGATAGCCAGGGGAGGGAAGCTTTCAGCCAGGCCTACCTGGTAGAAGGTAGGGGTATCCCGGCGGCAGTTTTCACTTTGGGCGAGAAACGCTACACTTCGAGGGGGGAGACGAAGGAGATGGACGTGGCTCCCTTTACGTATGAAGGCCGCACCTTCGTGCCCCTGCGGTTTTTGGCCCAGGCGCTGGGAGTGCCTGGCGAAGGTATTTTTTGGGATGAGAAGGAGCGTCTCGTAAAGATTTCTTCCCAAGGCCACACCATAGTGCTACAGGTGGGCAGGAAGGAAATAGAAGTTGACGGGCGGGTGGAACCCATGGACGTGGCGCCCGTTGAAAGGGAGGAGCGCGTTTTTCTACCGGCGCGTTATGTGGCGGAGGCTTTGGGGTATGAGGTAGGCTGGGTGGAGAAGAGGCAGCAGGTAGTAGTGTGGC
>NZ_JAKKUR010000128.1 GCF_021890735.1 Thermanaeromonas sp. | reverse complement strand
AAAATCTAAGAGAGCAGGAGATTTAACGAGCTAGAAGCAAAATTATTGAGATAGGGGAGGTAAGGTGGAATGGACATTTTGAGCAAGTATCGCATGCTAATGATGCTGTTGAGCGCTGTAGGACAAATACACGGGCGAAAGAAATTACAGAAAATGGTATACCTTCTTCAGGAGGCCGGGTGCCCATTTAAGGAAGAGTTCAATTATCACTTGTACGGCCCTTATTCGGAAGAACTGGCTATTAAAGTCGATGAAATGAAATTCCTGGGTTTATTAGAGGAAAGGATAGAGGCGACTACTTCAGGATACAAGCAGTATATATATTCGTTATCTGACTTAGGAAGACAATATTTGGCGGCAACCCCTAAAAATACCTTTAGGATACCACCCTACTTCGAACAATTTGCTAAGGAACTAGCGCGTTATGATGCTCGTACCTTAGAATTGATGGCTACCCTGAGATTTCTCAGGAAAATGAATTATTCAGATTCAGAAGCCTCCGAGTATGTAAAGATACTTAAGCCGGAACAGGAATATAAGGACGATGAGATCAGGAATGCCTTGGATTTCTTAAATAAGCTTTCGGGTACCCGGACTCCAGAAAGAGCTTAGTTTCAGGTAGAAGGCGAGAAATGCCATAAGTGTTGGTATGTCCTGGCAAAATATGAGTGGCTTTTCCCGGTGGTATTGGCTTAAGGTGCTAGGGTTGTTGACCCTGGCCTTAACGATTAGTGTTGCAACTTCCCGGCCTCTATGGCTTCCTTGGGTGGCTCGGTGGCTGGCAACAGGTGACAAAGTTTTAGAGCAGACAGATGTGATCATAGTGCTCTCAGGCGAGCAAGGCGAGAGGGTGGAGACCGCAGTAAAGCTTTACAAGCAAGGATTCGCCCCGCGACTGCTTATGACCGGCGGGCCGGTGGAGTGGAATGTGCCCGCAGCAGAGATCATGGCCTGGCAGGCCGAATCCCTAGGCGTGCCGCCGCAGGATATTGTCTTGGAAAGGCGGGCTAGCAGCACCTATGAGAATGCTGTCTACACCCTAGAGATATTGAAAGAAAAAGGCTGGCGCTCGGCTATTGTGGTTACTTCACCTTATCACCTCCGGCGCACGAGGTTTATCTTCGAGAAGGTTTTTGCGGGCAGCAACATTCGCTTGAGCTTCTATGGGGCGGAGGACGCTTGGCTCGTGCCGGAGGAATGGTGGCACGATGATAAGGGTATAGAGGTGGTAGGTATAGAGTATTTGAAGCTTTTGTGGTACTTTGTACGCTATGGGTTTTCCCCGGGAAATTAAAGGGGCCATCTTAAAACCTTCCCTTTTAGCCCTAGAAAGGGGTTGATTCGTTGTAGAAGGGTTTTTGCAGCTTTCTTCCTAGAAATGTGGAACACTTCTACACCGTTGAAAGGAGAGCAGGCGTATCATGGAGGTACCAACGATTAACGGTAGCTACAATAACGAGGAAGAAATAGATCTAAAAGAATTACTCTACACCTTGTGGAACCATCGCCGTTCGATCATTGCTATCACCTTGCTCGCCGTTTTGGTTTCTATAGCGATAAGTTTTATCTTACCACCGGCTTACCGTGTGGAGGCCCTGATAGAACTGGACAAAACAGATGCCCAATCTTTAAAACCTAACGAAGGAAAGGAAATACTGGAAAGCAGAGTACTCCTTACACGGGCCCTGGAACAACTTTCTTTGGATCTCGATCCTCTCAGTTTCAAGCAACGCGCAGATATAATAAAGGATACCGGCTATATCAAGTTTTCGTTAGAGGGCAGGGACCCCGGGCAGGTAAAGCTTGTGGCCGAGAAGGTGGTAAACCTTTTCTTAGAAGAGCGGAATAAAGTTTATAGGGAACGCCGGGCGCCTCTGGAAGAAAACTTAAGGAAGCTGGAAAGCGACCTCGAACAATATCAAGCTACCCGAGGCAAGATCGCGCAGATTATCTCGACCCTGGAGAATTCTTCTTTAAGCGATGTGGAAAAGAAGCTTTACGCACTGCAACTAGCCCAGTTGAGCAGCGCACAAGCCCAAGAAAAGGTAGGTTTGATAGCTCAGTATCTTTCCCTCCAGGAAAAATTAGCCGCCCTGCACCCGGCTAGAGTGGTCGATTCTGTAAGCGAGCCGTTAAAGGTGAAACCCAGGCTGGCGCTCAATACTGCCGTATCCCTGGTCCTCGGCCTTATGGTAGGTATCTTTGCAGCCCTAGTAAGAAATTGGTGGACTTATTCTAAACAGGCAACAAATGCCCGGCCGCAGGAATAACCCAAGACCCCAGGTTTAAATATTACTTTATGGTCAAATGGTTGAATAAGCGGGGCATCTGCAATGGGGCGCAATGTGAGGCGGTCCCGCGGGTCAACCTCTTACTGGTAATCACCTTTATTACTTCCGGTTCCTTGTAGTATACTTTGCTTAAAGTAAGATTTATAATCGGAGGTAAGTTTCTGTGTATAAAGTTACCATTTCGGAAAAAGGACAGATTTATATTCCTGTTGCTTTGCGCAGGCGGTATGGGTTGAAAAAAGGAGATAAATTAGTCCTCGAAGAGATAGAGGGAGCCATAGTTCTACGCCCTTTGCCGCGACACCCTTTGCTGGCCCTTAGAGGTAGATTAAAAGGGGAAGAAGAGGAAAAACTGACAGATCTTCTCCTTAAGGAACGTGCCGCGGACAGGGAGAGGGAGTAAACTTGGGGCGCAAAAAATTTGTTTTGGACAGCTACGCTATTCTCGCACTAAACAAAGGCGAACGGGCGGCTGAAGAAGTTGTGCGAGCCATTATGGAGGAGGAACGTTGACGGCTATGCCGGTTACAGGGAGCTTACGCATGTCACCCTGGTGGGCTGCTGGGCTCATGCCTGACGCGCTAAAACTAAACAGAAGAATAGGAGAAGCTGGACATGGCTATAGACCACGACGCCATATTTAAAGAGCTCATCACCAACTTCTTTAAAGAATTCATGGAGCTCTTCTTCCCCGAAGCCCACGCCCTAATCGATTACTCCGAACTGACCTTCTTATCCCAAGAGATCAACACCGACATCACCGCCGGAGAAAAACACTACGTAGATATACTGGCCAGTGTTAAAATAAAGGGAGAAGAAGGCTACGTCCTTATCCACGTAGAGCCCCAGGCTTATAGAGAGGCAGACTTTGCCCGGCGCATGTTCATATACTTTAGTCGGCTTTACGAAAAACATCAGAAGAAGGTATTGCCTATAGCCGTATTCTCCTACGACAGCAAAGTAGAAGAGCCGGACAAATACG
>NZ_JAKKUR010000127.1 GCF_021890735.1 Thermanaeromonas sp. | reverse complement strand
CGGTGGGTCCTACGCCAGACTTCTTCATTGGCTAAAGTCCAGGGAGTCCGGATCCCCACAAAGTAGTTATACCTGACCCGGGGTAGGTAATTACCGATGAGGAGAAATAATAACCCTAATAAAGCAGGCATTACCCGGTCCATAGGCACGTAATAACCCAGGGCGGAGGTCAAGACTAGACCATAAAGAATAGCCATAAATAGCACCAGACCCAGGCGAATAACCCGGTAGGCTCCGAGGAATTTAAAATAATTTTCCCTCCGGGGGTCTATCAAAGGGAGGACTAACATTAAAACGTAAAGGCCGACTGTCAAGAAAGGAAGCATAAAAGCACCGAAGGACCGGGAACCGTAATTATCCACTTGACCTGCCGCGTTCCAGTGAATGGGTACTCTCTCGGGTAAATAGGGGTAAATTATTGCGCCAGCCAAGAGCATTATAAGTAAAACTAATATAGCCGGCCACTCCTGGACCAGCATCTTTTTATCCAGGCGGTAATTCTCCATTAGGAAGTCCTCCTTAAAGAAAATATCCATTTCCTTAATATGCCCTCATTGCTTGGTCGTTTTCTTATTATTACTGACAATTTCCAGTAACCAACTCAATAAATCTTGAAATACGGTTGTGTTTAATGAATAAATAATGTATTGCCCTCGACGTTCATCAAGGACTAATCCGGCCTCCTTCAGCACGGCCAAATGATGAGAAATAGTAGGCTTGGTGAGGTTAAAATGTAGGGCGATCTCCCCTGCCGTCAGATCCTTCCGGGCTAAAAGGCGTAAAATTTCTCGCCGCGTAGGATCTCCCAAAGCCCGAAAAATATTATTTAACCCCATGCAGTCCACCTTTTATTTCGATATCTATCTAACTGCTAGTTTAAAAGTTAATTAGTTTTTTGTCAAGGTGAAGTATCCGAAGCACGGGATTGGACAACTGCTGTTGCCTGCTTTCTCGGGTATCCATAGAGGGTGCAAAGGGATTGAGTATTGTGTATAAATAAAATCACCTGCACGATAAAATAATAACAAAGGCTTGACGGCTCTTAAGGAAGGGCATATACTGGTTTTAGAATACCCCTATGGGGTATATAGGTAGTCAAAGGAGAGGTCTCTTATGGCAACTAAGGTAGCTACTACCAAGATAAGTTTGCCAGTAGAAGGTATGAGTTGCGCATCTTGCGTAGCCAAGGTAGAAAAAGCCCTAAAAAATCTACCGGGTGTACAGGCTGTTCAGGTTAATCTTTTAACCAGGAAGGCTACAGTCGAGTACAACCCCAGGGAAACTCAGGTTATGGAGCTGGTCAAGACCATAGAAGAGCTGGGTTATAACGTTCCCCAGGAAGAGGTTTTATTAAACGTCAGGGGGATGAGCTGTGCTTCTTGTGTGGCCAAAGTAGAAAAGGTGGTAAAGAGCCTCCCGGGGGTGACGGAGGTGGCGGTCAGCCTCCCGGCGGAGTCGGCCCGGGTGCGCTTTTATCCCGGTGCCGTTAGCAAAAGCGAAATAAAAAAGGCCATCAGTGAGCTGGGGTATGAGGCTAGCGAGAAAGTAACTGGGCAGGAAGCTTTAGACCGAGAGAGGCAAGCCCGGCAGCGGGAGATAAGGCGGCAAGCCCGCAACATGTGGATCGCCTGGCCCTTAAGCCTACTGGTCATGCTGGGCATGTTCCGGGATGTCTGGATCTTTCCTTATTTTGTTCCCGAGTTCTTGCACAACCCCCTGGTTCTTTGGCTCTTGACCACTCCGGTCGTCTTCATTCCTGGGTGGCAGTTCTTTGTTAAAAGCTTTAGGGGCTTAAAGAAAGGCGCCACCGATATGAACTTGCTCTACGCCACCGGTATCGGGGCGGCCTATATCATTGCTACTATTAATAGCCTCTGGCCTGAGGCCGGTTTTGGCGGTAAAGGTGCCACCTTCTTTGAGTCTGCTGCCCTCCTCACTGCTTTTATCGTTCTGGGCCGTTACCTAGAGGCTTTAACCCGGGGCCGTACCTCTGAGGCCATCCGTAAACTTTTGAGCCTTCAGGCCCAGACGGCCCGGGTTATCCGGGACGGCCAGGAGATAGAGATCGCGGTGGATGAGGTAGCCGTAGGAGATATCGTGGTGGTGCGGCCGGGAGAGAAGATTCCCGTCGATGGTGAGGTCATCGAGGGCTACTCAGCAGTAGATGAATCTATGATCACGGGCGAGAGCATTCCTGTAGAAAAGAAGGTGGGCGACCAGGTTATCGGAGCTACCATTAATAAAACAGGTTCCTTTAAATTCCGGGCCACCAGGGTAGGAAGCGAGACGGCTCTAGCCCAGATCATAAGAATGGTGGAAGATGCCCAGGCTTCCAAAGCCCCCATCCAGCGGTTGGCTGATTTTGTGGCCGGGCATTTTATCGCTGGAGTCCATGTCCTGGCCCTGCTCGTTTTCCTTTTCTGGTTTTTCTATGGGTTTGACCGGTATTTCCTCCCGGATAGCCGCTTTATCCTTTCTCCCTATAGCCTGGCAGAGATCGGGGTCTTCGGCTTTGCCCTGCTCCTAAGCGTTACCACTCTCGTTATCTCCTGTCCCTGCGCTTTAGGCCTAGCTACCCCCAGCGCCATGATGGCGGGTACGGGCAAAGGCGCGGAAAACGGGATCCTCTTTAAGGGAGCCGATGCGGTAGAGGCTAGCGCTAAGCTGAATGCCGTGGTTTTCGATAAAACCGGTACATTAACCAAGGGTGAGCCCGAGGTAACCGATGTAGTAGCTGCCAGTGGCTGGGATGAAGAGCGCGTGTTGCTTTACGCCGCTACCGTGGAAAAAAATTCCGAGCACCCCTTAGGCGAAGCTATCATCCGGGAAGCCAGAGCCCGTGGCTTAGAGCTGGAAGATGCGACTGAGTTCCGGGCCATACCTGGCCACGGGGTGGAGGCCTCCTGGCGGGGAGAAAAGATCCTTTTAGGCAACCGGCGGCTTATGAGCCAACAGGGGATAGACATAAGCCAGCTCTTACCCCAAGCTGAAGAATTGGAAAAACAAGGCAAGACAGCCATGTTCCTGGCGGTGGGCGGAAGAGCAGCTGGAGTTATCGCTGTGGCCGATACCCTGAAGGAATACGTACCGGAAGCCATCGCGCGGCTTAAGAAGATGGGGCTACAAGTGGCCATGATTACCGGCGATAACCGGCGTACGGCTGAAGCCATCGCCCGGCAGGCAGGCATCGACCATGTGCTGGCCGAAGTACTTCCCCAGGATAAGGCCAGCGAAGTAAAGAGGCTCCAGGAACAAGGCCTTAAGGTAGCCATGGTAGG
>NZ_JAKKUR010000039.1 GCF_021890735.1 Thermanaeromonas sp. | reverse complement strand
TTTTTTACTAATTTCTTAACCAAAATTTTTAGAAGTAGATGGTAAAATGGATGACTAGGATAGGACGGCCTACCTGCCGTGGTAGGAGGGACGAAGCAAAGTGCAGCCCGAACAAGCAACCCTGGGCACAAGGATAGCCTCTAGGTTAAGACGCTTAAAATGGCCGCTTATAATAATATTGCTGCTAGCAGCAACTGGAGGCTACTTTGGCTACCGTTACACAGTGGGTAAATCCAAGCCCAGCTACCTTACAGTGACCGTGGGCAAGGGCAACATTGCCGATGTAATACAGGCCAACGGGATTATCGAGCCGGTGCGCACGGTGGGGCTTAATTTTAAGAGCAGCGGCCTAATAAAAGCGATATATGTACAACCTGGCGACCGGGTTAAAGCGGGACAGGTCCTGGCTGAGCAGGACACGGCAGAACTGGAAGCTCAAGTTAAGCAGTCGGAGAGCAACCTTAAACGCTCAGAGGCGCAGCTAAAGCTTAAAGAGGCTGGCTCTCTCCCCGAAGAGATAGCCCAAAAGGAAGCTGAAGTAGAGGCTAACCGGGTAGCCTATGAGATGGCCGTAAAAGAGCTTGAAAGGCAGCAGAAGCTTTTTGAGGCTGGAGCCGCCCCTGCCACCGATGTAGATAAGGCTAAGGAAGCAGTAGCCAGCGCCAAGAGTAAATTAGAGCAGTCGCAGCAGGCTTTAAACCTTCTTAAACAGGGGAGCCGTCCTGAGGATATAGAGGCGGCCAAGGCGACTGTAGAAGCTGACCGGGCCCAGCTCGAAATAGCTCGCTTAAACTTGGAGAACGCTAAGCTTCGCGCACCCTTCGATGGTGTGGTTACCAAGGTAAATGGAGAGGTCGGGCAGCGGGGCGGCGCGGGGGGAAACAACGAAAATACTGCCTTTATCACCCTGGTGAGCGAGGAACTCCAGCTTAAGGCCTGGGTGAACGAGGCTGATATAGGGAAGGTTAAGCTTAACCAAGATGTAGAATTTACTGTAGCAGCTTACCCTAATGTTACCTTCAAGGGTAAGGTCAAAAATATCTCTCCTCAGGCTACCACCCAATCCAATGTCCAGATCTTCGAAGTATTGATATCCGTGGAAGATCCCTCCAAACAGCTCCGCCCCGGCATGACGGCTACGGCAAGCATCGTTTTGGCGAAGAAGTCTGATGTATTGGCTGTTCCCAGCATGGCCATAAGCTTTGCCGAAAGTTATTTAAGAGGCCAAGCCCCGGCAGGGGAAGGAGGAACTAGACAGACTAGCGGACTGGGAAGACAGGCAGGCGGAGCTACGGTAGGCCAAGGCAGCCAAGAAGGCCAACGGCAAGGTGGGGCCAGAAGAGAAGAAACGGTAAACGATAATACCAAGGTGGTCCTGGTACTGGAAAACGACCAGCCCGTACCGAAGAGGATAAAGGTAGGCTTAAGCGATGGGCAGTATGTAGAAGTAGTGGAAGGGCTTAAGGAGGGTGATAAAGTAGTTATCGGTATGGTCACAGGCAAGCAATCGCAGCAGAGTACCGGTTCCAGTGGGCAAACCCAGAGATCAGGGCAGCCCCAAAGATCGCCAGGTTTTCCTGGTGGCCCTATGCCACTGGGGGTGCCGCAACGATAAAAAGGGGGCTAATGCCGGGTGAACCAGGATCACGTTTTAATACAGGTTGAAGGTCTAACCAAGATTTATAAGCAAGGCGAGAATCATGGCGTTGTGGCCTTGCGAGATGTGTCCTTCACCATAAACCGCGGGGAAATGGTGGCTATAATGGGGCCTTCGGGCTCCGGGAAATCGACTTTAATGCACATACTGGGGTGCCTGGACAAACCGGATAAGGGTCGGTACGTATTGGCAGGTAAAGATGTGACGTCACTAGATACCTTTGAGCTAGCGAGTATCCGCAACCGCTACATAGGCTTTGTGTTTCAGAATTTTAATCTCCTGGGGCGGGCCACAGCCCTGGAGAACGTGGCTCTACCTTTGGTGTACGCCCGGGTGGGCAGAAGGGAGAGGGAGAGGCGGGCCCGGAAGATTTTGCAGACCTTAGGTCTTGCCGGCCGCGAGCACCACCTCCCTAATCAGCTTTCCGGCGGACAGCAGCAGAGGGTGGCCATCGGGAGGGCCCTTATCAATAACCCTGAGCTTCTCCTAGCTGACGAGCCTACCGGGCAGCTCGACTCGAAAGCGAGCGCTGATATAATGTATCTCCTGCAAACCCTCCACCGGGAACGGGGCTTGACCATAGTAATAGTCACCCACGAACCGGACATTGCTTATCACTGCCAGAGAATCTTGAGGCTCCGGGACGGGAGGCTGGTGGCAGATGAAAAGGTAGATGAACCTAGAATAGCAGAACCCTCGGTGGATATACTGCAGGGGCAGGTGAACGGTTCGTGGTCTTCTTAACCGCCTTTCAGATGGCCTGGAGGAGCATCCTCGCCCATAAACTCCGCTCGAGCTTAACCATGCTGGGGATAATCATCGGTGTTATGGCGGTCATTGTCATGGTAGCTTTGAGCCAAGGGGCGAGGGCCAGGGTCACCGAGAGGATCGCCAGCATGGGGTCGAATCTTCTTGTTATCATGCCGGGATACAGCACGGGGCCGGTGAGGGGCGCTTCTGTCACCAACCGTTTAACCTATGACGATGCCCAGGCCATAGCCCGCCTGCCTATGGTTAAGCATGTGGCACCGGAGGTATCTACCGAGGCTACTGTTACCTACGGTAACCAAACCTGGACAGCTACGGTTAGCGGCACTACCCCTTCTTTGCAAGCCATAAGAGACTGGCCCCTGGAAATAGGAGAATTTTTCACTGAAGCTGATGTTACCAACATGTCCATGGTAGCGGTGATAGGCCGTACAGTAGCCGATAACCTTTTCCCTCACGGTACTAACCCTGTAGGTAGCCGCATTCAAATTAAGGGGCTATCCTTTACTGTCATCGGGGTGCTTACGTCTAAGGGGGCGAGCATGGGAGGAATGGATCAGGATAACTACATCTATGTACCCCTGACTACGGCCCAGCAACGGTTGGTAGGTACCAAATACGTAAGGCAGATTAACGTACAGGCTGAAGAAGCCGAAGCCCTGCCCGCCTTACAAGAAGCTATTACTACCCTGCTAAGGCAGCGCCATCATCTGGCGCCTAATGTACCCGATGACTTTACTATCCGGAACATGGCGGCCGTACTATCGGCTATTGAAGATACCACCAGGATCATGACCTTTTTGCTGGGCGGCATTGCCGCAGTATCCCTGGTGGTTGGCGGCATAGGCATTATGAATATCATGCTGGTTTCGGTCACCGAGCGTACCAGGGAGATCGGGATCAGGATGGCGGTAGGGGCAACTCCCTCTGACATCCTTATCCAGTTTCTAGTAGAGGCTTTTGTGCTCAGCATAAGCGGTGGGATTATCGGGACGCTCATAGGGTGGGGCACTACTCACCTTCTAAGCTATTTGGCCGGGTGGAAGATGATGTTGGTGCCCTGGGTTATAGCCCTGGCTATGGGCTTCGCTGCTGCTGTAGGTATATTTTTCGGCTACTACCCAGCCAAGCGGGCGGCAAGCGCTAACCCCATCGAAGCCCTGCGTTTCGAGTAGAAGCGTTTGCGGTGTTAATATTGGAAATCCTGTGTTTTTCAGGATATAATATTTCTCGGAGGGATTACAGTGGACATAGAAAAGATAAGAGAAATAGCCGTCCCGATTCTGCGGCGGTATGGCGTAGCGAAAGCGTTTGTTTTCGGTTCTTACGCAAAAGGAGAGCAGGCTGAAGACAGTGACATAGACATTCTTATTGAATACGCCCCCGGCGTAAGGAAATCCCTTTTGACCCACGTGAAGATAATAAGCGAACTGAGGGAGGCCCTGCAGAGGGACGTGGATGTGGTGACGGAAGCATCTTTGTCTCCGTATTTCCGGGAAAGAGTACTACGTGAGAGAAGGGCGATCCTGTGAAAGTCGAGGGGGACCGGGCCCGGCTAAACCATATCCTAGAGAGTGCTAGGTTGATTTCTGAATGGGTCGCCGACGTAAAGAAAGATGATTTCTTTGCGGATGTGATGCTTCAGGAAGCAGTTATTAGGCGGCTTGAGGTAATCGGGGAGGCAGCCAAAAACATTTCGCAAAAACTTAAGGAAAAATATCCTGACATACCTTGGAAAGAAATAGCGGGAATGAGGGACGTTCTAATCCACGAATATTTCGGGGTAGATCTGGAGGAAGTATGGGAAACGGTCACAAGAGACATTCCGGAATTAATGCGACAGCTTGAAGCAGTTTTAAAGGGGCTGGACCAGTAGTAGTTCTTTTAAGCGGCTGGA
Source organism: Thermanaeromonas sp. (assembly GCF_021890735.1). Lineage (GTDB taxonomy): Bacteria > Bacillota > DSM-521 > Neomoorellales > Neomoorellaceae > Thermanaeromonas. The sequence continues at coordinate 9,919 of NZ_JAKKUR010000039.1, read as the reverse complement.
TGGGGCAGTTACCCCATAGGCTAAAGCTAGGGGCTTGCAGCTCGGAGCCGCTTCGGGGCTTGACTTTCGGAGGCCGATCCGCCAGCGCCTCAAGATAGACCCGGCGGAGCCTATATCCGGATGGCTTTCCGGTGTACACTTTCCTTTAACTCAGGCGTAGCAGAGTCCAAAATTACTAGATCCACATTAAAGGGTTGAGCTGCAGCTAGTACATCAGAATATAGACGCCAGAAATCTATCTTTCGAGGAAGTTTATCTATAGCCAGGTCGATATCGGAGTGCTCGCTAAAAGTACCTTCACCGGCCAGGGAACCGAAGAGCCACACACGGTGCAGGCCGTAACTGTGAATAACTTCAGCAGCCCGGTGGGCAGCGGCTAGGGCGGCCTCTTTTCTTTTGGCTAGTTCTTGCTCGTGTTTTTCGCGTTTTTTCTTAAGGTAGGCCCTAAGTTCGGCTACCTCCTTAGCACTGTAACTAAGCATCTCAAGTTATCACCCCTTTTAGCCTTACACGTTTATTCCTCCGCCTCTGCTGCGGTTAAGAGCTCAAGAAAAGTATGTATTTCTTGGGAGAACTGCTCTACCGTTTGAGGCATGTTTGAAACCAGAGACTTCATGCGGTCCCAACTTAACTCAAAACCGTAAAGGTTGCGAAAGCGATGGCGAAAGCTTAGATATGCCTCCAAGTCGCTGGCCATTTGTCTAGTAATTACCGGTGGCCGCCGTCCTTTAAGGTTTAAGGTCATTTGTTCTAATAGTAAGCGGTGCCAATTTTCACTTTTGGGAGCTGTTTGATCGATTTCCCTAGCAATATGCAAGAAAATTTTTTCTACGCGGGAGTAAAAATCATGAAGGATGGAACCCAAGGCGCGTAGGAGAGTGATATTTTTTACCGGTTTATCTTTATAGGGTTTTAAGGTTTCCCTTAGTTCTTCTTTTAGGCGTTTTAGATTCTCCAGTTCCTGAACTACGCGAGATTTAAGAACAAGTATATCGGGTGCCAAATTATTCTATGCCTCCTTTGTTAGTGTTTAACTACTTTAATTTTATGACATAATAAGGAAATTCTCCAGCCCAACCTAATTCTAAGATACTTTGCCCACTTGCTTTATGCGCCAGCACTCTTACCTATTGCCCAAACCCTGTACATAAAGGGCCCACGCCTTAATCGATTACTCCGAACTCACCTTCTTATCCCAGAAGGATTGGAGGAAGGCCGTAGGGAAAGGGCACAAGATTTAATAATGAGGCAGCTAAAGAAGCGTTTGGGTTTTCTTTCTTCTGAGGTAGAGGAGAGGATAAGGTGTCTTTCCATGGAGGAGCTTGATGAGCTGGCAGAGAAGATATTTGAGGTTAGCAGAGAAAGCGACTTAAGGAAATTTCTCTCTGCAAAATAGCTCACTTTTTTGTTGACAGCCTCTCCCCAACGGGAGTATTATTTTAAATGTATTTACTTCGACTTCGTAATTTACGTTCTAGAAACAGGTGAGGGATAATGCGCTACATCCGTTTACTTGAGCTTTTGGGACGGATCCACGGGAGGCTTGCGCGGCAGCTCGCACCGGCCTTTCATAGCGAGGACCTGTCGGCCACTGAGATGATAATTCTGTGGAAGCTGGAACTCAAAGGGCCCTGGCGGGTGGGCGAGCTGGCGAGCTTCCTGGGTATAGCACCCAGCACCTTTACGGGGATCCTTGACCGCCTAGTAGCGCGGGGACTGGTGGAAAGGGTAGCGGACCCCGCCGACCGGCGGAGCTTCCTGGTGCGGGCAACCCCTTCCCTTAAAGAAGTCTTGGAGAGGGTGGGGAGGCGCCTGGAAGAAACCCTGGACAGAATTTTGTCCGGCTGGCCGGAGGAAGAGTACAGGATGCTTATCAATGCTTTAGAACGCTTGGACCGGTACCTGGACCAGCCGGTAAGGCAGTAAAAAACGTGAAGCCCAGCGGCAAAGGACAGGGCGGATAAGGTGAAAGGCGAGTATTGAGCCGGCACAAGGGGGAGAGGGGAAGATGGGTTTAAAAAGCCGGATGAGGTATGGAAACTCTACAAACAAATTGCTCCCGGCCGTTTTAGTATTAAGCCTTGTTTTAAGCTTTTCTGTTTCAGGGTGCGGGAAAAAGGGTCCTCAGGGGACCGGCGAGGCCCCGGTTGCGGTAGAACTGGCGAAGGCTGAGCTGGGAAGTATTGTGCGCGAGGCTAGCGCCACAGGAACCGTGGTGTCCCGGGAGGAAGTTAAGGTGGCGGCCTCTATGGTGGGCCGGCTTACTAAGGTGTACGTGCAGGTGGGAGACAGGGTGAGGGCCGGAGATGTGATAGCCGAGCTAGATAATGAAGATATTAAGGCCAGGCTGGACCAGGCCAGGGCGGGCCTTGAGCAGGCCAGGGCAGCTTTAGAGCAGCTTGAGGCCAGCAGGGCCCAGCTAGAGGCCAACCTCCGTCAGGCGGAGGCCAAGGCAAACAACGACCGCGCGAACTGGGAAAGGGTTAAAGCCCTTTATGAGGCGGGGGCGGCCTCTAAACAGCAACTCGAGCAGGCCCAGATGGCCATGGAAGTAAGCCAGGCCCAGGTAGATGCGGCCAGGGCCTCCTTGGAGGGCCTGGAAGCCCAGCGCGCATCTGTTTCCTCCCAGGTGGCGAGCGCTGAGGCCGGCGTCCGCCAGGCAGAAGTAACCTTGTCCAACACCTACATAAAGGCTCCTGTGGACGGTGTGGTGACCGCACGTTTCTTAAATCCCGGTGAGATAGCCCAGGGGCCTATCGTGCAGCTCGCTACGGATAAAGATATAGAAGTTAACTTCCAGGTAACAGAGCAGGATATAAGGTTCCTTAAGGAAGGTGTGGAAGTAAGGATCGCGGTGCCAGCGCTGGGACGGGAATTTAAAGGAAGGATCAGCACCTTTAGCCCGGCAGCGGACCAGCGGACACGGTCTTATACAGTCAAAGCTAAATTCACCAGCACCCCCGAAGGAGTCCATCCCGGCATGACGGCCGTAATTTATTATCCCACTGAGCGGGTGGATAACGTTGTGGTGGTACCCAAGAATGCGGTGGTCAAAAGGGGAGCCCGGGATATAGTGTTTACCGTAGAGGAGGGCCGGGCCGTAGGCCGCCCGGTGGTCGTGGGAATCTCGGATAGCGAAAAGGTAGAGATAAAGGAGGGCTTAGCCCAAGGCACACCCATCGTGGTAAAGGGACAAGATTTCTTAAGCGAAGGCCAATCCGTGGAAGTAGTGAAAGGAGAATAAAAGTATGGGCTTAGCCAGGTTAGCCGTAAACCGGCCCGTGACCGTCCTCATGGGCGTCCTAGTAGCCCTGCTTTTAGGGATAGTAGCATTGATGCGGCTTCCGATAGACCTTTTGCCAGAGCTAAATTTGCCCTACGCCGCGGTCATAACCAACTACCAGGGGGCAGGCCCGGAAGAGGTGGAGAAGACCATAAGCGAGCCTTTAGAGGATGCCTTGGGCACCGTCCAGGGGGTAAAAAATATCCGCTCCATGAGCATGATGGGCACCTCGGTGCTGGTTTTGGAGTTTGAGTGGGGCACGGACATGGACTTTGCTACTTTAGAGATGCGGGAGAGAATCGAGCGCATCCAGGGGTTTTTACCTGATGCGGCAGAAAAGCCCATGGTGCTTAAAATGGACCCCAATATGATGCCTGTGATGACCCTGGCTTTATACGGGAATAAGGATGAAGCCCAGCTTAAGGATGTGGCTGAAAATATAGTTAAAAAGAGGTTGGAGCGGCTGGAAGGGGTAGCCGCGGTCAGTGTGACCGGTGGATTTACGCGGGAGATCCAGGTATTGATACACCCTGAGCGACTGAACGCCTTTGGGCTCTCCCTTACCCAGGTGGTGCAAACCCTGGCCGGGGAAAACACCACCTTTGCCGCAGGCAAAGTGGAAGATGCCGGTAAGGATGTGCTGGTGCGGGTAACAGGTGAGTTCGGAAGCTTAGAGGATATAGAGAAGATAAGCTTGGCCAGTTCTACCGGTGGGACAGTACGCTTAAAGGATATAGCTGAAGTAAAGGATACCTATGCGGAGCGCACAAGCCTTGCCCTGCTGGACGGCAATCCGGCCGTGGGCCTGTCCATACAGAAACAGGCAGGGGCTAACACGGTGGCCATTTCCCGGGAGGTAAAAAAGGCCATAGGCGAGATGGCAGGCTCCCTGCCTCCGGGAGTAAAATTAGAGCTTATAGTGGACAATGCCAAGTATATAGAAGCGGCCATCCGGGGGATATACCGGGACATGCTCCTGGGTAGCCTCCTGGCCATGGCTTTAATCCTCCTTTTCTTAAGGAATGTAAAATCCACCCTGGTCATAGGCCTTACCATACCGGTTTCTGTCATCACCACCTTTGTCCTGCTTTATTTCGACCGCCTCAGCTTAAACCTTATAACCCTGGGCGGGCTCTCCTTGGGTATAGGCCGGATGGTGGATGACGCCATTGTAGTGTTCGATAACATCTACCGCCACCGCCAGCTAGGGGAAGAGCCGGTCCCGGCGGCTATAAACGGTACGGGTGAGGTGGCCAACGCGGTGGTGGCCTCCACCCTTACCACCATAGGGGTTTTTCTACCTGTAGCCTTTGTGGAAGGTCTTGCCTCCCAGCTTTTTACTCCCATGGCCTTTACGGTCGCTTTATCCCTCTTGGCCTCCCTGGCGGTCTCCTTGACTGTCACTCCTATGCTGGCCGCTCGGATCCTGGCCGGAAGGCTGCCTGAGGAAGAGGGGACGGGACGCGGCTTTTGGCGGGTGCTCACTTCTGGATCCTGGCTTACCTCATTAACTTCTATGTACAGGCGGCTTTTAAAGTGGAGTTTAAACCACCGGCCGGCCGTGGTCTTGTTTACCTTGGCCGTTTTTGTGGGCGGGCTGGCCCTGATTCCGATGGTAGGAATCGAGTTCTTTCCGCCTTCAGATGAGGGCACCATAACCATTGGCCTGGAATTACCTAAAGGGACCGTTCTATCCGAAACCTCCCAGGTGGCCAAGCAAGTAGTGGAGATGGTGAAGGAAGAGCCCGAGGTGGAAAGCATATATGAGGTAGTAGGAGGAACTACCAGCCACCTCGGTATCTTGAGCGGGGAGACGCCGGAAGTGGCCAGCATAACGGTCAACCTGGTGGACCGTAAAGAAAGGGAGCGCAGTTCTGAAGAAGTGGCCACGGCCTTGCGGAAGAAGCTGGGCAAGATCCCGGGGGTTAAGGTTACAGTGACCGCAACCTCGGGGTTTGAAAGGGGAGGCCTTACCCAGGCGCCCGTGCAGGTGGACATTCACGGGGATGATCTGGCCACTTTGAGGGACCTTGCCGAGCAGGTTAAACAAAAGGTATCCCAGGTACCGGGAACGGTGGCGGTGGAAAGCTCCTTTACCCAGGGCAGGCCCCAGGTGGAGGTTATAGTGGACCGTGAGAAGGCTGCAATGTATAACCTGTCCGCGGCCCAGATAGGTAATACCGTAGCCACCGCCGTAGGGGGAAAGGTGGCCACCCGTTACCGGGTGGGAGGAGAAGAATACGATGTAAGGGTGCAGCTACCCCTTTCTTCCCGCCAGAACTTAATGGACCTGGAGAACCTCACCGTACCCTCCCCGCTGGGAGTGCAAGTGCCTTTAAAGGAAGTGGCCCGGTTTGAAATAGATACCACCCCCTCTACCATAAATCGCTATAACCAAGAAAGGGTGGCCAGTGTGACCGCCAACATATCCGGCCGTCCTTTAGGGGATGTTATGGAGGATATAAGGAAGAGCTTAAGCGAGCTTAAACTCCCTCCGGGCTACCGGTTTGAATTTACGGGGCAGAATAAGATGATGATAGAAGCCTTTGGGCAACTGGGCGTAGCTTTAGTTATGGCCATCCTGCTCGTATATATGGTCATGGCTGCCCAGTTTGAATCTTTGTTCTATCCCTTTATCATTATGTTTGCCATACCCATATCGCTTACGGGGGTAGTCCTTGCCCTGCTTCTTACGGGCCGTACCTTTAGCGTCACCGCTTTCCTGGGGGTTATAATGCTGGCCGGGGTGGTGTTATCCAACGCTATCGTGCTGGTAGATTATGTTAACCTTTTGCGCCGCCGGGGTCTTCCCCGGGAAGAGGCCATCCTTGAGGCCGGGGCTACCAGGCTGCGGCCCATACTCCTTACGGCTTTTACTACCATCCTGGCTATGTTCCCCCTAGCCTTGGGGCTGGGTGAAGGAGGCGAACTGCAGGCCCCCTTGGCTACGGCTGTAAGCGGCGGGCTCCTCGTTTCCACCCTTTTAACTTTAGTGTTTATCCCCATACTGTATACCCTCCTTGAAGATTTTGGAGCAAGGCTTTTCCGGCGCTTTAAGGTGAGCAAGGGAGTGGGGGCCTAAGGGGCAGGCCGCAGGAAAGGCGGAAGGGCTGCAATCCAGCAAAGCTGTTGCAGTTTGGCATTTCTAGGGATAGGCGCAGGAAGGTTGGAGGGTTTAAGATTCACTTTATGTTACATTTGTTCAAAAAGCGAGGATGAATCGGAGGGAAAACGGAGAGGGTGCGGGGAAGGGGTAGTTAAGTATAATTTAAGGGATACTATGGAATAAAGTCTATGGTACCCCAAGGAACGCCGTCCGGGAGTACGAGAACCTCTATGGACTATTTTCCGATAAGTTGTTGTCGCAACCACTTACTGGTTTTATAATAGCTTTAAGGGAAAGAATTATTGGGGGCAATAATATGGAACAGGCCATCGTAACAGTTTCCAGCAAGCGGCAGATAACATTGCCTGCCGCAGTTTATAAAAAAGCATGTTTACGGCCGAACCGCAGAAGAGGTTGAAGCGTATGTTAGGAAGGAACGCGAAAAGGATGAATAAGGATGCGGGTGGCCGTAGCGCAGATACCCATAGCTGATAGCCTTAAGGTTAACCTGTCGCGGATAATAGCTTTGGCCAGGGAGGCAGCCCGGCGGGGGGCTAAGCTCGTAGTTTTCCCTGAGATGTGCCTTACGGGATACAGCCCGCAGGTGTTAAAAGACCCCCGCCTCTCAGAAGAATTGGGAGAAGCTTCAAAGGCCCTTGCCCGGTGGGCGGCCAAGCTAGAGTTAGGGTTGGTGGTAGGAAGGGCAGAAGTTTCAGAAGGAAAGTATTACAATGCTGCTTCGGTTTTCCTCCCGGACGGCAGGGTACATACCTATTATAAGATTTACCTTACGGAAGCCGAAGCTCGCTATTTTTCTCCGGGGAAGACACCTTTAGTGTTTGAGCACTCCGGACATCGCTTCGGCATAATTATCTGCCGGGATCAAAACTACCCGGAGCTTGCGCGCAGGTTACGGCAAGAAGGGGCGGAAGCCCTGCTCATCCTTGCAGCCCATTTTTACTCCCCGCCTGAGGCCAGGTGGAAGGTGGACAAAAATATAGCCCTTCCCATAGCCAGGGCGGTAGAGAATGCTTTCCCCGTCTTTTTGGCCAACGCGGTGGGCAGCCATATCGGGCTTGTAAGCCTGGGGAATAGTTTAATCGTGGACCCGCAGGGAGTTGTGGTAGCCCGCGCCGGGGAGACCGGCGAGGCGATTCTCACCTGGGATGCTTTTTTTCATGACCCTTTAACCTCCTTCCCTTCATCTTGGGACCGGAGGTAGATTAATAACTTTTAAAGTTTACTGCGGTGCGCGAAGGGAGGGAAAGCAGAATGCCCGTTATCCAAATTGATGCGGGCTCCATGAGTAAAGAGAAAAAAGCGGAGCTCATCAAGGCCCTGACGGATACCGCGAGTTCCATCCTGGGCATACCTGCCCAAGCCTTCGTGGTGATTATCCGCGAAAATTCCCTGGATAACGTCGGCACCGGTGGCAAACAGCTTTCTGAGTTGCATAAGCAATAAGGCCGGCTTTTAACCGGCCCATTTTTTTGAAAGGTGTACTATTGAGTTATGGAGTAATTATGGACTACAATAATCTGTGAACCGGAAAATTGTGGTTTAGGGGAGAAAAAACATGGGACAAGCTGATTCTTTGATTTAGTCAGAAGGTGGAATCTTATATGGCATCGCTAAGGACTAACCTTAACCCCTTCATGGAAAAAGTCGTTATGTATCTGCAACAGTGCCCCGACGTTGCGGCTGCGTATCTTTTTGGATCATATGCTAGAGGTACTGAACGACAAGGAAGCGATATTGATATAGCTGTTTTATTTTATAACTTAAAGGATAAGTTAGTACGTTTTGACCGCCGGCTGGAGATGATTATGGACCTTGAGGGAATTGTTGTAGGCAGAAAAGTGGATGTGGTGGACATAGAAGAAGCCCCCTTGTTGCTTCAGCATTATATTCTAAAGGAGGGTATTTTATTGGTAGATAAAGAGCCGAGATATAGAATATCGTTTGAGGTTAAGTCGCGTCGTAGTTATTTTGATTTACGTCCGTTACTAGTAAAGCGAGGTCAGCGAATAATAGAACGGGTACTGGGAGGAATATTAAGTGATTGATAGTGATATTTTACGAGAGCGGCTTGCCCTCTTGAGTGAATATATAGCCGACCTGGAAGCCGAGCAAAAGGTCAGTTTACAGGATTTTCGCAGGGATAAACGTATCAGGCGCTATATAGAGAGAACCCTTCACTTGGCTGTGGAAAGCTGCTTGGACATAGCCAGTCATATTATTTCGGCTGAAGGATTAAGAGAGCCGGTGGATAATAAGGATATTTTTGTAGTTTTAGGAGAAGCGGGTTTCTTGTCCGAGAATTTGGTAAAACGGCTAATGAAAATGGCTCAGTTTCGTAACATCCTTGTGCATGACTATGCACGCCTCGATCCGGAGATTATTTGGGGAATTTTACGACGGGATGTGGAAGATTTAAAGGCATTTATGAAAGAAATAAAAGAGACGTTCAGGCTTTAAGGATTTGAAGGCTAAGAAGGCTTAAACACAAGTTTCACAGGCAGGCAAGAGCCACCAGGGGGTACAAAGTACAGCTCCGCGGGCCGGTTGGTTTTAAGCTCGCCTATGAAGACGGCCTGCCCCGGATTTTCTACAAAGCCCTTCTTTGGAACCCTGATTACATTTCCATCAAGGACCACTATTCCCCCGAAGCAACCGTATACCGGGACTAAGAAAACTTGAGTATCGCGGGCGGGAAGAAGCCTTATTTTATAGAGCGCGCCGTAGTTGCCGGCAAGGGCGGTGGCGCTGCCTCTTCCGGGCAAAAATTCATCGTCCCGGCCGTCGGCCAGCATAAGGCTTCCCGTTTCCCGGCCGCTTAAAGTGAGTTCCATTTCTATATCGGAAGGCCCGAAGGTACCACGGGTGTGTATACCGTCTGCCGGAAGGTAAAGAAGCTTGGTGTACTCCTTTAGTACGTCGGCCGCGGCAGGAAGGGCTACGAAAAGGATTTCGAGCCTGCCTGTGGCTTGGACATCCATAATAGCGTGCAGTACCTGGTGGCGAACCGCAGGAGGGGCCACCTTACTTAGGACCGAAGCCTCTTTAGGCTTAATGTATAGAGTGCGGGTTTGGTTGTCGTTAAAATACTCGATCAGGGCTTCGCTGGCTACCTGGTACACGTTATTAGAAGGCCCGCCGTATCCTTCCTTTTCAACGGTAAGTTTAACTTCTTTTTCTCCCGGGTTAAAGGCTACTACATATATTTTAAAGGTTAAAGGGCTCTGAATAGCGTGCCAGAAATAAAGCCTCGCCTTTCCTTCTATCTCGTCGCGGTACAGTATCCCCGGCCTTTCTATATATTCTGGGCTATCGCTAAAGAGCAGGATGGGGCCCGTACGTTTTTTGACCGGGTGGTAAGTAAAGGTGGGCGCTATTTTCCCTTCCGGCACCGTGTCGCCGGGCTCGAGGGCAAGGGGAGCGGGTAGCACCTTTATGGTGCGCGAGAAGGGCTTGCTCCAGCTTCCCCGGCTATCCTTTACCTGCAGGGTAACGGTATAGAGGCCTTCTTC
>NZ_JAKKUR010000038.1 GCF_021890735.1 Thermanaeromonas sp. | reverse complement strand
ACCAGATGGAAAAGCTCCTCCGCTTTATCGAGGGGTGGCAGGCGGAAACTGAAAGTAAGAATACGTCCATCCGCGTTTCCCAGGCGATGCTCGACCTGGCCCGCCAGGGCAAGTGGACCGGCGGCAGGCCACCTTACGGCTTCCGGTTGTCTTCCAGCAAAAACGGGCTACCCCTGGAAATAGACCCCGGTGAAGCGGAAGTCTTGAAGGAGATGGTCCGTCTCTACCTGGAAGAAGGGGTGGGGAGCAAGAAGATAGCGGAGATACTCAATAGCCGTGGCATAAGGACAAGGGAAGGGAAGCTGTGGCGGGATGTCCGGGTGAGAGATGTGCTACAGAACCCTATTATAGCCGGGTTGCCGGCTTATAACCGTACCAGGCCCGGCAATACTCCTACCTCCCGGTGTAGAGTAAGAGACAGGTATGACCTTAATAATCCGGAGATAATTATTCCCAGGGACGAACATGGCAACCCCAAGCCAGTTGAGGAGTATGTTATAATTCCCCTCGAGACCTGGCTTAAAGTGATGCAGAAAATGAAAGCCTCAGCCCAGAATCAGGAGCCTGATGCCAGGGCTTTGGATAGCCCGGCGCTGCTTACCGGCTTCCTTAAGTGCGGCTACTGCGGGCGGGGGTTCATTTCAAGCAGGAGTAACAGGGCAAAAATAACTAGGCCTAATGGTAAGACTTACATCTATGAGCGCGCTTCCTACCGCTGTGTAACTCACGCCAGGATAGGCAAGGAGTTTTGCCCTGGCCAGGGGAGTTACTCCCAGAGAAAGATAGATGCTATTTTTTTAAATGAGCTCAAGATGTTTTTATCCAACCTTGACCTCGGCAACCTGGAGAAATATATCGATAGCCGCCAGCAATTTACGGTCATGAGGCTCCAAAAGCAGATAAAGCAACTCGAAGCCGAGCTGGAAAAGGCTAACCGGCGCCTCAGGAATTGGGTGGAACGGCTAAATCAATATTTTGCTGATCCAGCCAGAAGCCTTTACAGCGAGGAGCTCATGGCAGGTGAGATAAAAAGAGCCCAGGAAGAGATAGCACTCCTGGAAAGGCAAATAGCCGGGACTAAGGCTGAACTGAGCGCCTGTACTTATGAGCGTGAAAAGCTGCAGCAGTTCGCCAGGATGGCTCCACGTTGGTTTGAGATTTTTGTTGAGGCTCCTGTTGCGGTCCAGAAAAGAATGCTGGCGCAGATAATTGATAGGGTTACCCTCTGGAAGGATAGGCTAGAGATAAGCTATAGAGTCGACCTTACTCAATTTGCTCGAACGACTGGAGAAGAAGGCCACGGTACAGTTGAACTCCGTGTGGCAGTATCTTTATAGCCTTATTCTCTCAAGATATAAGGTGGAATATAAAGGGGAGAAGATAGAAGATAAATGAGGGAAGCCCCATGGCCACCAATTTAGTTGAGGAGTTGTACAATGCAATAAGGCGGTTACCCCCGGACCTAAAGAAGGAACTCTATCCAAGATTAGGTGTCATTAAACCCGAGAAGACAATTATGGCGTTAGACGAGCTTATTGGGATTGCGAGCGGGCCCAAAGGAAAAGGTTTTCGGACCTATAAGGAGGACCTGTATGGTGGCTTGCGACCGCTCTAGGGTATTTATCGATAGTGGTGGATTTATTGCTTTGATATATCTACTTTAGCCAACCTTTGGCGCCTAGGCTTTTTGCTAATGAGCTCTAACCCCTCTAGTTCCGTTATATCGGTTTGATCAAAAAAATCTGCCAGGGCCTGGAGATCTTCTGTATCCGGTGGGTATTCCTCCATTTTGTTCTTCTCCTTCCACAGTTAACTAAAATATTCCCCGAAATAATTACACCAACTCCTAAAGGTTTGTAGCTACTTGGGTGCGATAGGGGTGCCGATTGCTGTTGCTGCAAACTATTCCTTTATTGCCGCGACCGCTACCATGACCATACATCCTATCCGGTTGACTGGGCTGGTGATAGGCGTGCCGCAAACCTATGAGTACCTAGATAAAATGCAGGACCGGGTGGTACGGTTTGTTACTGAGCACTCCCGGATTTCCGAGGCCAAGTTCCGAGAGCTCATGTTTAGGACTGGTGAGTTGGCACGGGATATAGGGACAGTGCTGGTGGGGCGAGATGCTGTAGAAGTGGGCTTGATTGATGAAGTAGGAGGTATCTCCCAGGCCGTAAATTACCTACGCAAGCTTATCGCCGAAGGTGCTCCGGGGCCTGGTGGTTTACATTAAAATTCTACTACCCAGAGGGGAATTCACATTCCGTCCTTTAGCATTTAGTACCACATTTTTTGGTGCTAATATTTTAGCCTGACGGCAAGGAGGGTTCTAACGTATGATTTTATATAGCCCTATGGTCCCGGAACTGGTTTGGGAAGGAGCCGAAGAATACCGGCCGGTGTTTAAAGAGCTTAGAATGGGGCGGATAACCCTTGTAGTTGAACCCTTAACCTTTACCCAGGCCCGGGTGGTACGGCTTATAAGCACCGACCCGGCAGACTATCTCTATAGCCAGTACCAACCGGGTAAGGTTGTAGAATTTATCCCCAGAGAATTCTAGTATAATAAATCATATCTTAAGCTTAAACAACCCTCCAAGGCAGCTTGGTTGTGCGGGCTGCCTTTCTTCATGTACTTAATGTATAATTGGACAAGGAATTCTTTTGGTAATGTAGAAATAGTAGCTTGCTAGGGTGATGGAAAATGCCACCTACCAGGCCAGTTACTAACAAGGTTAAAAATGAAATTCTGGGGGTTACCTTGCTGGCCCTAGCCCTTCTTTTTTCTGCAGGGATTTATGCTACTGCTACAGGATGGATGAACCCCAGCGCAACTATAGGGGCTTTGGGTAATATTATGATAAGGGTCCTACAAGGATTGACCGGTCAGGGTAAGCTTATTGTACCCCTATTTTTAACTGTATGGGGATTAAGGCTTATTATCGGGTCACCGGGGAAAGGGGTAAAGCAGCGTCTATGGGGTTCTATAATATTTCTGTTGGTATTTTTGACTGCCCTACATCAGCCCCTAGTAGCCGGTCGTAAAGCTAAGGAGCTTCTGACCCTAGGCTTAGCTGGCCAAGGGGGCGGGGTCATAGGAGGATTAATGTCTGTTATTTGCCTTGCCATCTTTGGCCGCTTGGGGACTTGGATTGTATTAGGTGCCGCGGGGATTATAGGCTTTCTGCTTTTTACGGGTGTTTCCCTTAAAGATATCCTGTCTTCTTTATTGGCAAAAATTGGTCGGTTGGGAGGGATAGTAAAACAAGGTCTGGTGAATTTTCTTTATACAGAAGTAGAGGTACCCGAAGAAGGGGAGGAAGAGAGCAAAACGGCCCCGGACCGTTCTTTAGAGCATGAAAAAGCGGTACCGGTTATTATAGAAGCTCCCCCGCCGGCGCCAGTTTCGGCAATAGTTAAAGATGAGCCGGTTCAGGTTAAAGTTTACCCGGAAACACCCGTGCCCCCGCTAGAAGAAGAGGGCAGGCGGCGGCGCCGTTCACGGGTGGCCCTTCCTGCGGTCCAAGATTCTTCTGAGGAAGAAATTTTGGATAACTATGTTTTACCGCCATTATCTCTTTTACATAAGCCAGCCAAAATTAAAAATCCACGCCTAGAGAAAGATATAGGTGAGAGGATTAAGATCTTGGAAGACACCCTGGAGAGCTTTGGGGTCAAAGTTAAAGTAACGCAGGTTAGTTGCGGGCCGACAGTTACACGCTACGAAGTTCAGCCAGCGCCTGGTATCAAAGTCAGCCGTATAGTTAGCTTGGCCGACGATATTGCCTTAAGTCTAGCCGCTCCCCAGGTGAGAATAGAGGCACCCATACCGGGTAAGGCCGCCATAGGTATAGAAGTACCTAATAAAGAAGTCGCCATAGTCCACTTGCGGGAAGTTTTGGAGACGCCAACCTTTACCGAAGCTACCAGCAAGTTAACCATAGCTTTAGGTAAGGATATCGCCGGCAACCCTGTGATTGCAGATCTGGCGAAAATGCCCCACTTGTTGATTGCTGGAGCTACAGGGTCCGGAAAGAGCGTGTGCCTTAACGCCTTAATTTGTAGTATGCTTTTCAAAGCAAAGCCTCACGAATTGAAATTTCTCATGATAGATCCTAAAATGGTAGAGCTTACCCAGTACAACGGTATTCCCCACCTCATAGCTCCGGTGGTAAGCCATCCTAAAAAAGCGGCAACTGCCTTGCACTGGATGGTAAACGAAATGGAAAAACGCTACGAACTTTTCGCTAGTGCCGGAGTGAAGGATATAAATCGGTATAACCGCTGGATTCAGAAGGAAAACATAGATAGGGAAACCTTACCTTTTGTGGTGGTAGTAATAGACGAATTAGCAGATCTGATGATGGTCGCACCGGCAGATGTAGAGGACGCTATTTGCCGGTTGGCTCAGATGGCTCGGGCTGCCGGTATCCATTTAGTGATTGCTACTCAGCGTCCCTCGGTGGATGTAATTACCGGACTTATTAAGGCTAATATTTCTGCCAGAATCGCCTTTGCCGTATCTTCTCAAATAGATTCTCGTACTATCCTGGATATGGCAGGGGCCGAGAAACTCCTGGGCCGGGGAGACATGCTCTTTTTACCTACCGGGGCCGCCAAGCCCATCCGGGTACAGGGAGCCTATGTTTCGGACCGCGAGGTAGAAGACCTGGTTACCTACATTAAACAGCAAGGCCGTCCCGAATACAATATTAACTTTTTAAAGGAAGAAGATACTGGTTTTAACAACGGTGAAGGGGAGGACGAACTTTTACCAGCTGCGGTGCGGGTGGTCTTGGAGACAGGCCAGGCTTCTATATCCATGTTGCAAAGAAGGCTCCGCGTAGGATATGCTCGGGCTGCCCGGTTAATGGATATGATGGAGGCCCGGGGATTCGTGGGGGGACCGGAAGGAACCAAGCCCAGGGCCATACTGATCAACTGGGAGGAATACCGACGACTTTTTGGAGAAGCTGGAGAATCTTAAGGGCAGAGACATGACTTTATTTTTAGGGAGGATTTTTAGAGTACTGTGTCGAAGGTGGTTCCACCAGGAAAGGGTTTTAAGGATCGTTTTAGGGGTGTATTTTATGGGGAAAATAGGCGAGGTGCTCCGTAGAGCTCGTGAGGAAAAAGGTATAACTTTAAGAGAAGCTGAAGAAGCTACGAAGATTCGGCTTAAATACCTGGATGCTTTGGAACGAGAAGAGTTTGCTCAACTTCCTGGAAGGGTGTACGCTATAGGCTTCTTACGCAATTATGCCCGGTATTTAGGGCTTGAATGGCAAGAATTAGTAGAAGAGCTAAAAAAACAATGGCCCGATGAGGAGGAATCCAGGCCTGCATCCTCGTCAACCATTCAAGAAAAAAGTGCTAATAGGGGCTTTCTTAGCAGGTGGTTAGGCGTTCTATTGGTATTATTACTCCTATGGGCTCTGAATCAGGGTTACAACCGTTACCGGGTGAGTTTAGAGGGTAGCGCTCCTCTTCCTCCGGTGATGGAAGAACCTGCTCAGGTTGTATCCCCGCCCCCCAGCCCTACCCCCCAGCCTCCCTCTCCACCCGAGGTAAGGGGTGTGGAGGTTAAAATTTACGTCAAGGAAATGCAATGCTGGATAGGCGTTAAGGTGGATGGCAAAAATGTTTTTTCCGGTACTTTAAAAGGTGGGGAGAGCCGCACTTTTCAAGGAGACCGTGACATTACTGTTACGTTAGGGAATGCGGGGGTAGCGGAGCTGACGGTTAACAATGAAGTCTTACCTCCTTTGGGTCGGGTGGGAGAAGTGGTTACCCGTACTTTTACGGCTCCCAGCGCAACAAATGAAAAATCGGGAGATACCGGCGAAGCAAGTAACACCCGTTAATGGAATGTTTAGCTAGGGACAGGACTTTCGGAGGAAAGCTTAGCATGGCTAAAGTAGCTTTCATCACTTTGGGTTGCGCTAAAAACCAGGTTGATAGCGAATATATGATGGGTGTACTGGAAGAAAGCAGACATGAACTTGTGGAGAGTCCGGATGAGGCTGAGGTAGTAATAATAAACACTTGTAGTTTTATTACTCCTGCCAAAGAAGAAGCTCTAGAGGTTATCTTACAAGTTGCAAGATCTCGGGAGGGTCCATACCCTCATATAATAGTCGCGGGATGTTTGGCCCAACAGCATGCTTTCGAGTTGTTCAGCGAACTTCCGGAGGTTAGCGCCTTTATAGGTCCCGGGGCCATTGCTCGCCTACCCCGCATCATCGAAGAGGTACTCCGGGGCAAGCGGATTTTAGATGTTCCACCAGCGGGGGAAGACTACAAGGATCTTCCTCGCACACGTCTATATTATGGACCTACAGCCTATCTTAAGATAGCCGAGGGCTGTAATAATAAATGCACTTATTGTACCATCCCGCAAATTAAGGGGCCTTACCGTAGCCGGCCTTTGGAGGATCTTGTGGCTGAAGCCCGCTTTCTCATCTCCCGGGGAGCTAAGGAACTTGTACTTGTGGCCCAGGACACTACTGCATATGGCCTAGACCTATACGGTTATTTAGCCCTTCCCATCCTGCTGCGGGAACTTGCCCGCCTCCCGGAGGTCAAGTGGCTACGCCTTCTCTATGCCTATCCCACCCGCATTACCCCTAAACTTATAGAGGTAATGGCCGAAGAAAGGAAGATCTGCCGTTATCTGGACTTACCCCTCCAGCACGCCCATCCGGAGATACTGAAGCTTATGGGACGTCCGGGAACCTTACAAGCTGCGCGCAAGGTACTAAGCAGGTTGAGAGCGGCCTTACCGGAAATAGCCCTGCGCTCCACCTTTATTGTAGGCTTTCCTGGAGAAAAAGAGATCCATTTCCGTAAGTTACTAGATTTTTTGGAAGAAATACGCTTTGATTGGGTAGGTGCTTTTATTTTTTCCCCGGAAGACGGTACCCCGGCCAGCAGGCTTCCGGGTCAAGTGCCTGACGAGATTAAAAGAGCCCGTTATGAGCGCCTCCTTTCGCACCAGCAGTATATTACAGAGGAAAAAAATTCGGCTTGGGTAGGCCGTGAAATAGAGGTTTTGGTGGAGGGTAAAGCGGACTTAGAAGAAGGGAAGATGCTATTAGGCCGTAGCTTTCGCCAGGCCCCCGAAGTAGACGGGATCATTTATCTGAAAGAAGGAAATTTAGATCTTAAGCCGGGAGAATTGGTGAAGGCAAGGATTTTAGCCGTCAGAGATATTTATGACCTTTGGGGGCGGGTAATTACGTGAGACTTTTGGCCTCTATGGACCACTAAAACCAGCTAATTACTAAGGTTTCTAACTTAAAGTTCTGTTATAATGGAAGGTGCTATCCCAAACAAGGAGGTTTTTCCCTTGTTCGGGCAGGGCTGGCGCCTTCATTACGTTATTTTAGCGTGCTTTGTTAGCTTGGCCCTCTTAGGAGGAGGACACTTTTTATATCAAAAGTTCTTGTGGGAAAAAGCCTTGGTGAAGAAGCTACAAAGCGTACCGCAGGTAGAGGGTGTGACCTTTCGAAGGACAAAAAATAAAGTGGAAATCAAACTGGGCCCCACACCTGATTTAAAACAGACTTATTTACAAGTAGAGGAAGCTATAGGGGAGTTTTTCCGGGAAAACATTCCTGAAGTGGTAATACGTGACGAACGTTCACCTGTCCTGAGCCAGGTGTGGGAAAAGACTCAGTTTGCAGTATATGAAGCCGCTGCCAGGGGAACTTATACGGTCATGGCTGAAGAAATCGAAAAGATAGCACAGGATCACGGAGTAGAAGCGAGGCTTGCGGTGGACGGGGAGAGGATTTATGTAGCCCTGTACCAAGATGGTTATTTTCTCTACGAGGTCGTACCTATTATACGCCTTAAGGTTCCCCTAGGGAGGGGGGAAAACGGTGTTTAAAGCTTGGAGAGAGGTAATATCTGGGAGTGCAATAGGTGTACTGCTTTTTTTGCTTATACAAGGTTATGATGTGGTACCCCTATTTTTGCTGGGCGGCATAATTGTGGTATTATACTGGCTGTTAGAAAAAAGGGGACTCCTTACTGCGCGGCCTTACCGTCCTTACCATTCCAAGGAAAGTGTAACTTTTGAGGACATCGGCGGGCAAACTTTGGCTATTCAAGAGCTTAAAGAAGCCCTAGAATTCTTAAAGCGAACAGAAGAAATCAAAGTTATGGGTATCAGGCCCCTTAAAGGCATTTTATTGAGCGGCCCTCCGGGAACCGGTAAGACACTTCTGGCTAAAGCCGCAGCTTCTTATACAGATGCTGTATTTTTGGCCGCTAGCGGTAGCGAATTTATTGAGGTATATGCCGGCGTAGGAGCCCAGAGGATAAGGGAGCTTTTTAAACAAGCCAGAAGTTTAGCCCATAAAACGGGTAAGAGCAAAGCCATAATCTTTATAGATGAGTTGGAAATATTAGGGGGAAGACGGGGTACCCATTCCTCCCACTTAGAGTACGACCAAACCTTAAACCAGCTCTTAGTGGAGATGGACGGCCTGGAGAGCAGTGCACCGCCCTATATTTTAGTTATCGGCGCGACAAATAGGCCTGATCTTTTAGATCCCGCTCTTTTACGGCCTGGACGTTTTGACCGGCACGTGCGGGTAGAGCTTCCGGACCGGGAAGGGCGATTGGAGATACTTAAACTTCATACAGCCAATAAACCCTTAGGTCCGGATGTGGATCTGGAGGCTATAGCGCGGGAAACCTTTGGCTTTTCTGGAGCACATCTGGAAAGTGTAGCTAATGAAGCTGCTATTTTAGCCTTGCGCTCCCGCTCGCCCGTTATACGCCAGGTGCACCTGCGAGAGGCGGTAGACAAAGTGATGTTGGGCGAGAAATTACCCAGGAAACCCAGAAGGGAAGAACTATTCCGCCTTTCCGTCCATGAAGCGGGTCACGCTCTGGTAAGCGAGCTGCTGCACCCGGGTTCTGTTACCCAAGTCACCATCATGTCTAGGGGACAGGCCCTCGGATATACCCGCCAGAAACCCCAGGACGACATCTATCTTTTCACCCGGGAACACCTAGAGGACCAGATTTGTATTTGTTTGGCCGGTTCTGTAGCGGAAGCCCTGCTGTTAGGGGATAAGAGCACGGGTGCAGTAAACGACTTTAGAGAGGCCGTGCGGCTGGCCAAACTCATGATAACTTCCGGATTGTCCGACTGGGGGGTGGTAGACGAAGCAAGTCTAACGCCTGCCCAGTTAAACCGGGCGATCAAAGGTATTATTACTGGCCTGGAAAAGAGAACCAAGGAGGTTTTGACCCCTTATAAGTCGTCACTGGAACAGATCGCTCAGAAACTTATGCGGGAGGAAACCTTGAGCGGGGATACCCTACGCTCCTTCTTCCTTAAAGGGGGAGAGAGAAAATATGCGGCTGTTTATCGCTCTGACCTTTTCCCCGGAATTGGTCGAGAAGCTTTCAGCTGCCCAAGATGAACTTCGCCAGTGCCGTGGGGATGTCAAATGGGTGGAAAGAGAAAATCTGCATTTAACCTTAAAATTCCTGGGCGAAGTAACTAAAGAAAGAGTACGTGAAATTATCGATACTCTAAGTCAGGGGGTCCGGGGCATAGGAAAATTGCATTTAGGGGTAAAAGGTGCAGGGGTTTTTCCTAACTGGGCCCGCCCGCGAATAATCTGGGTTGGCCTTACTCCTAACCCTCTTCTGGGTGAACTGCATCGTTCTTTAGAACAAGAATTGGTAGCTCTGGGTTTTCCTGCAGAGAAAAGTTTTAGTCCCCATATTACCTTGGGCCGGATTCGAACCTTAAACAATTGGTCCGTACTGAAACAGAAGCTCCAGGGATGGCAAGAAAGGATATGGGGGGAAGAGGAAATAAACAAAGTGGTATTAATGCAAAGTCATCTTACCCCTCGTGGCCCCCTTTACCGGATCGTGGAGACTTTTCCCTTGACGCAAACGCATACTATTTTCTAAAATGGAACTAGCAACTTATGGGAGGTAACCTTTAAGTGTCTTTATCAAATAAACGGGAGATGCTGGAACATACCGTAAGCCTCATAGAGAGGCATTTCGGTAAAGGTTCCCTAATGAAATTAGGAGATGTCGGTTCTCGCCTTAACGTAGAAGTTATACCTACAGGTGCCTTGACCTTAGATATAGCCTTAGGTGTGGGTGGGGTACCGAGGGGCAGGATAGTGGAGATTTTTGGTCCGGAGTCTTCGGGCAAAACCACTGTAGCTTTACATATAATCGCTGAAGCTCAGAAACAAGGGGGTACAGCAGCTTTTATAGACGCAGAACACGCCCTAGATCCCTTTTATGCCCGTAAAGTAGGGGTGGACATAGATAACCTGCTGGTTTCCCAACCTGACACCGGAGAACAGGCCCTGGAAATAGCTGAGATGCTAGTAAAGAGCGGGGCTGTTGATGTGGTAGTAGTTGATTCGGTTGCTGCTCTGGTGCCCAGGGCCGAATTAGAAGGCCAGATAGGCGACGCCTTTGTAGGACTACAAGCTCGGCTTATGTCCCAAGCTTTACGGAAATTGGCAGGCGTGGTCTCCAAGTCACGTTCAGTAGCCGTTTTTATAAACCAGTTGCGCGAAAAAATAGGAGTCCCTGGCTACACTAACCCCGAAACCACCCCAGGTGGTAGGGCGTTAAAATTTTATGCTTCTGTCCGGCTTGACGTGCGCAAGGTAGACCCCATAAAACAGGGTTCCGAGATCGTCGGCAACCGTACCAGGGTAAAGGTAGTGAAAAATAAGGTTGCTCCGCCTTTCCGCCAGGCAGAATTTGACATAATTTACGGTCGTGGCATTGATAATGAGGGATGCCTTTTAGACTTAGGCGTGGAGCTAGGCTTAATCAAAAAGAGCGGTACTTGGTACTCATTAGGAGAAGAACGCCTGGGACAAGGCAGG
Organism: Thermanaeromonas sp.; assembly: GCF_021890735.1. Lineage (GTDB taxonomy): Bacteria > Bacillota > DSM-521 > Neomoorellales > Neomoorellaceae > Thermanaeromonas. The sequence goes on along the minus strand of NZ_JAKKUR010000038.1, from coordinate 3,444 downwards.
GAGGCTGCCAAGGAGTATCTGCGCCAGCACCCGGAGCTGGCCTCTACCCTGGCGGAAAAGATAAAGGAGAAGGTGCAAAGCGGGGCAGGCTCCCCTTTGCATTCTTGACAGGGCCCAAACCACATACTACAATACCATCGAGGGAAACTGGGTGCTAGGCTGACTACCAAGCCCTTGAGATAGATTTTTTGTATTGAGGAAAATTTGTTAGAGTAATACCACCGAAAAGGAGAAGGGGATTCTCTGCCTTTTAGCAGGGGATTGGTGGATCGGAGGGTGTCTGTTGGACATCCTTTAAGAAAAAATTGGTAGGATACCTTGCCGGAAGCCGGGTTTCTGCTCGGCTTTATTTTATGTTAAGGGGGTGAGAAGGAGGTGTACGGAATTATAGAGATTATTCTAGCCCTGGCCTTAGGCATAGGATCAGGATATGCCGTCCGCAAATATCTTGTTGAAGCAAGACTAGCCTCTGCCCAGAAAACGGCAGCGGCTATTATTGAAGAAGCCAAGAAAGAAGCCGAAGCCAAAAAGCGAGAGGCTTTACTGGAGGCCAAGGAAGAAGCTCACCGCTTGCGTCATGAGATAGAACGAGAAAATAGAGAAAGGAGGAATGAGCTTCAGCGTCTTGAGCGGCGCCTTTTGCAGAAAGAAGAGGCGCTGGAGCGTAAATCGGAAAGCCTCGAAAGAAGGGAGGCTAACCTCCACCGCCAAGAAGAGGAAATTCAGCGGATGAAGCAGGAATTAGAGGAACTCAAGCGCCAGCAAGTAGCCGAGCTGGAACGGTTATCGGGGTTGTCTACAGAGGAAGCCAAGGTTTTGCTTTTAAAAACCGTAGAGGAAGAAGTACGCCATGAAGCAGCCCTGCTTATAAAACAGATAGAAACAGAAGCGAAGGAGGAAGCGGATAAACGCGCCAAGGAGATCATAACTTTGGCCATCCAACGTTGCGCCCCAGAAGTGGTGGCGGAAACCACTGTTTCAGTAGTTAACTTGCCCAGCGACGAAATGAAGGGCCGGATCATAGGGCGCGAAGGCCGCAATATCCGAACCTTAGAAACCTTGACTGGGGTGGATCTGATTATTGACGATACACCAGAGGCTGTCATCCTGTCGGCCTTTGATCCCATTCGGCGGGAAGTAGCTCGCATCGCCTTAGAAAAACTTATTGCCGATGGCCGGATCCATCCCGCCCGCATAGAAGAGATGGTAGAGAAAGCTCAGAAGGAAGTAGAGCAAAGGATCCGGGAGGAAGGGGAGCGGGCAGCCTTTGAACTCGGTATCCATGGCCTCCACCCGGAGTTGGTAAAGCTTTTAGGGCGGCTCAAATATCGTACGAGTTACGGGCAGAATGTCCTGAAGCACTCTATGGAAGTAGCTCTACTAGCTGGTGCCATGGCTGCCGAGTTGGGAGCAGATGTACAGGTGGCCAAGCGCGCAGGACTACTCCATGATATAGGTAAGGCTGTAGATTTCGAGGTAGAAGGACCCCACGTAAGCTTAGGGGTCGAGTTAGCTAAAAAATACCGGGAATCACCCGAAGTGATCCATGCGATAGCCGCTCACCACGGAGATATTGAACCGCAGAGTATCGAAGCGGGGCTGGTTCAAGCCGCGGATGCTATTTCCGCTGCCCGGCCGGGGGCAAGAAAGGAGACTCTGGAAGCTTATATCAAGAGGTTACAAAAACTAGAGGAGATAGCCGACTCCTTTAGCGGTGTTGAAAAAGCTTATGCCATCCAGGCGGGCCGGGAAGTCCGGATAATGGTCAAGCCTGATAAGATCGACGACCTCATGGCTGTCCGGTTGGCCAGGGATATTGTTAAGAAGATCGAGCAGGAACTCGAATATCCAGGACAGATTAAAGTCGTAGTTATCCGAGAAACGCGGGCCGTAGATTATGCTAAGTAGGATTGCCGCAAAGCAGGATTTTTTTCATCCGTGCCGAACTTACCTTTTGGGAGGCTTTAAGCCTTAAAGGTGGGTGAAATAATATGGGCTTAAGATACCAATATGAAGGAGAAATTTCGGACAGCATCGGGCTTTTGATCTCTATTTTGGTCCGCTACCCTGAGGTAGGGACCATAAATTATGATCCTAGCACCCAGGTTCTTAAGTTTTCCTTTATGCTGGCTGCATCTTTAAAGGAAGACGATCTCAAAGAATTCTCCCGGCGCTTTACCCAGTCCCTTTCTATTTATAACTCCCTTGAGGGGCATACGCCCCGGGTTATAAACTTAAGCTATCATTTCTTCGACAGGCTTACCGTTTTAGAGGTTAAGCGCGATGTAGATACTCTTTCCCAGGGCGAGATCGGGCTGATAATGAGCTTAATCCGCCAGGAGTTTGAAGATACCTTGCTTGCAGAAGCGAACGATGGCTTTGGTGAGGAAGAATTGATGGTTCAGGAGGAAATAATAGATCATATGCTGGAAAGTATTAAGGGCGGGGGTGCCCAGAAAAAGCTTATAGCCTTCAGGGAAGAAGGGCGGGTGCTGGTTTTTAACAAGTGAAGGGCCGGGGGGATCTCCATACCCATACTGCGGCTTCAGATGGGCAGCTTAAACCCCGGGAATTGATCCATCTGGCCAAGGAGAAGGGGTTAGCTGCCCTCGCCATTACGGACCATGATACGGTAGACGGGCTAAAGGAGGCTTTGAAGGCTGGCAGAGATTATGGAATAGAAGTTATTCCGGGGATAGAGCTCAGTACGGAGTGGGAAGGTCGCGACGTCCACCTGTTAGGGTATTATATTGATTTCGAGGATGACCGACTCCGGAAATTCTTGGTGAGGTTACAGGAAGCCAGGTATCGCCGGGGTCAGGAAATGGTTACCAAACTACGGGAACTGGGGTACGATCTCAGGTGGGAGGAAGTAACCCGTTTTGTGAAGGGCAATTCGGTGGGCCGGGTACACGTGGCCCAAGCTTTGGTAGATAAAGGTTTAGTCCCTTCTGTGGAGGTGGCCTTTACCGAGCTTTTAGAACGCGGCCGGCCGGCGTATGTGCCCCGTTATAAAATATTGCCGGGAGACGCTATAGAGCTTATACGTATGTGGGGTGGTGTGGCGGTCCTAGCTCATCCCGGCCTTATTGGGTGTGACGGAATAGTTGAGGAGCTGGTATCCAGGGGGCTCGAGGGGTTGGAAGTTTATTATCCCTTACATGATGAACAAACCACGGAACGCTACCTTAACCTGGCCCAAAGGATGGGTCTCCTTATCACAGGGGGTTCAGATTTCCATGGGACACAAGATCAAGAACATGCTCAGTTAGGTGCAGTAACCGTCGGAGAAAAAGAGATAGGCCTTCTTAAGGAAAGAGCTAAGAAGAGAAATGACGAGAAGAGATAGAGATGAGGGAGAGCCTTTTAGCGGAGACGTTTGTCGAGTTTATGCGTGTCCGGGCTCGCCCCGGCTTTTATTTTTGTTTCTTAAGCTCATGGTGG
>NZ_JAKKUR010000037.1 GCF_021890735.1 Thermanaeromonas sp. | reverse complement strand
GCTTCCATCAGGCAGAAAGTTAAAGAGGAACGCCCTTTAATCCATCACATTACAAATCTAGTGGTTACCAACCTGACCGCTAATGTTACCTTAGCGGTGGGCGCTGCCCCGGTCATGGCCCATTCCATAAAGGAAGTGGCTGATATGGTACGCCTAGCCCAGGCTCTGGTGTTGAATATGGGCACCCCCGACGAAGCGCTGGTGGAGGCCATGCTCCTAGCTGGAAAGGCGGCCAATGAAGCCGGGATACCTGTGATCTTTGATCCCGTGGGAGCTGGCGCTACCCCCTACCGTACAGACGTCGCCCAAAGGATAATACGGGAAGTGAAAGTTGATATTTTAAGAGGAAACTCGTCGGAAATAGCCTGTGTAGGGGGATGGGGTGGGCGTACCAGAGGAGTAGATGCGGCGGGAGCTCCCGTGGAGCCTGCGGAGATGGCCGTGAGGGTGGCCCGGAAGCTAAGAACGGTAGTAGCCATAACCGGAGCCACGGATTACATAAGCGACGGGCAGCACCTATTAGCCGTGGATAACGGGCACCACATGTTAACTGTGGTCACGGGCACCGGTTGCTCCGCCACTACAGTTATAGCCGCCTTCCGGGCGGTAGAAGCTGACGGCCTGGCGGCCGGCGCTGCTGCCCTGGCTTACTTTGGTCTGGCTGCCGAAAAGGCCGCCGAGGGCTGCCGGGGCCCGGGAAGCTTTCAGGAGGCCTTGTGGGATGCGTTGTATAATTTAGGAGGAGAAGAACTTGCCCGGGGGATAAAAATACGGGAGCTTGAAGCCTAAGGTTTGCGTTCCAGGAGGCTACCGCTATTCTGGGAAAAGTTTTGGTACGTGCGGTCCCGGTTCAGGCTGTTTTTTCATCCTCGTACACTTCCTTTACGGCCTCTAAGAAAACTTCCACCAGCTTAGGGTCGTAAAGGGTGCCCGCACCTTGCCTAAGTTCCTCGCTTGCCTGTTCAAAGGTAAGGCCTTTCCTGTAGGGACGGTCGGTGGTCATGGCGTCGAAACTATCGGCCAGCCGCACAATACGGGCGAGGAGGGGGATATTTTCCCCCTTTAGCCCGTCGGGGTAACCCGAGCCGTTATAATTTTCGTGATGGTAGCGGAGTATAAGCGCTATTTTTTGGAAAAATATCAAAGGTCTAAGTAGTTCGCTACCCCATAGCGGGTGAGTTTTCATGATCTCCCACTCTTCTTTAGTTAAAGGGCCATCCTTATTAAGTAGGCTGCTTTCAATCTCAATCTTTCCCAGGTCGTGAAGGTAGGCACCGTAACGCAGCGCATCTTTATCTTCTACGGAGAGATTTAACTTTTCGGCCAGCGCCAGAGAGTAGGACATAACCCTTTCCGAGTGCCCGTAAGTATACCTGTCCTTGGCATTAATTAGGGCTACCAGGGTTTGCAGGGTAGGGAAGGCTTCCTTAACTTTCAGGGCACAGATTTCGCTCAAAATGGACTGGTAAAGACGGGCTTTACCCTGGCTGGACTTGGCCCTGAAAAGGTCGTTTTCGGCAGCCCGGATGACCGGCAGGGCCGCATCGGCATCCTCGGGGAAGCTGGCAGAACCCATGGTTAAGGTAAAGGGCTTGCAGGGAGGCTCGCGGGTATCAAGCAGGCATAAGGTTGCTTCTTGGGCTATTTTTTCCTTCAATTTTGCGGCCACGCTTAAAGCTTCTTCCTTTTTCTTTCCGGGGAAGACCAACGCAAATTCATCGTTAGCGTAGCGCGCCGCATAATAAGGCGGGCCAATCTCCTGTAAGAGCAATTTACCGATTGCCGCTAGAATTTCATCCCCTTTTTGGTACCCGTACACAGCGTTGAAGTATTTAAACTGGTCTATATCCAGGAGCACCACTGTAAGGGGCTGGGCTTTTTCTTGTGCTTCCTTTATGGATAGCATTAGTCTTTCTTGCAGGCAGCGGTGGTTATAAAGCCCGGTGAGCTGGTCGTAATCGGCAAGCTGCACCAGAGCCTGCTGGACTCCGCGCTCTACCTCCATCAGGCCGCCCGTAAGCCAGGAAAGCAATATTATCACTGAGCCTACGATAACGTCGGCTTGGAACACTTCGGAAGGAAAGGGAAAACTGTGGAATAGCCTGTAGTCGAAAAAGAAGAGGAGCGCGGTAGCCAAAATACCTCCTATGGTACCGGCAACCTTACCAAAGGCAGTGGCGGCAATTATGGCCGGAACCAGTAGCAAAACCTTAGCTCCGTAAAAGTTATGGCTTAGCCATAAGAAGGTAAAAGTAAGGGGGTAGATCACCAGTAATAGTAGTATTTCATCCAGCCTGGACTGGCCCAGGGGCAAGATTTTGGGCAATATTTTTCGGGCAGTATATACTATTGTTCCCAAGGCAGAAACTACAAAGACTATAATGGGAAATATAGGAAAGATTGTCCCCAAGGGGACGTTGTAGAAACTAAACACGATCATAAGAAAAAGAAGAAGGCAGCTGATATGGGTAACCACAATATACTCAGAGATCTCGGTCGCTCTTTTATGCTCCCATGGCCGCATGGTCGAGTTATCCTCCGGTCACTACCCGCTTCATCCCTTACTAGGTAGGGGGTACCGGCGCGGGGCAGAACCGGCACCCCTTTGGCCGAATTATTTTCTTAGGGCCTTGGGCACTTCCGGCTGGTGCCAGGCAAACACACAAGTCGGCTTAACACCAATGGCTGCGGCTAAGGCCAAGAAAGAGAATACGGCAGGCAGCAGGCGGTAGACCAGGCGTCTCATCCTCTAAGGACCTCCCTTTGCTTTAAGCTGAAGAGATTATCTATAAAAGTGGCCAAGCCGTGCCCCGCACGGGTTAAGCTGAAGGCTTGCCACCACACCCCCAAACTTACGGCTAAAACCAGGGAAGAAGGGCCCTTTAGAGCCAGCGTCCCTAGCTGAAAAAAGACGATAAGAAAGAAAAAGAGCAGGGAAAGCCTGCGCATTTTCTTGCGCTCCACCGGAGCAAGGGGCTTATTAGGCGAATCCACTGGAGCAAGGCGAAGAAAAGGCAGAAAAGCCAGGGCTGCTCCTAATAAGACGAGAACAAACAGGCCGGAAGGAGAAAATTTCGGGGCAAGAAGGGAAGAAAATTTCCCTGCGCACCCGGCAACGAGCATACCCAAGATGTTGCAAGTTAAAGGGGAGCGGCTGTGGGCTCCGCCGGAGAATAGGCGCAAGGTGCCTGCGGCTAGGGTGGCAGCCAGGGCCGGGCCTAAGCAATCTAAGAGCAGGCCTGTGAGAACTACGGAAATGAGGTTGGCCGTGCTGTATACGGTTATCTTTAGACCGTACAAGGCCACCTCTTCCTCAGCGGGGCTTAATCCTAAGTTTTCCCTTAGGTAGGCCGCGGCCGCCTCGAGCAGGTTAAGCTTTATCAAACTAACCCCTTCCTTTGGTTGTAGTAATTTTTCCCCAGGGCTACGGCCAACAGGGTTATTTCGCCGGGGAGGGCGAAGGCTGCCCGCAGGAAAGGATTGGCAAAAGCCTGGGTGTAGGAGAGGCCTGTCCAGTTTAAAAGAGGTTTGGTATAAATCAGTTCAGAGGTAGCCAATATAGTGAAGCAGACCAGACCGGCAAGAAAAATTCTGCTCAAGGGTTGCTGGGTGAAGAACCTAGTATAAAGAACCAGGGAGAACAGTAAAAGCACCGAGTGCATTCCGAAGGCAATAGGGAGCACGCGCACTAAGTTGGTGAGAGCCTGTAATAAGCTTATGTATATGACCCTTCTATCCCGGAGCTTAAGGCCTAGAATGCTAAACATCGCTAAAGTCAGTACCACGCTTTCCGGGAAATCCTGCAGAAGGAGTGCGTATATGACATAGGGGAAGCCCTCTTTAACCATCACTTACATACCTCGCTCATAAAAAATTCAATTCGACAACAACGTCTTTTCTCCTGCTAGCCCAGGAAAAACTTGCTTTTTTAAGAGGGAAATACCCTGTACAGGAGAACCGCCCGTAGGCTACAATTTTAGTACCTACAAGAGAATCAAATTCAAATTTAAGGAGTGCCGCCTGTGTTATACATACTTTTCCTCTTTAATGCGGTAGAAGCTTCAGAGCGCCGGGGCGTCTTTAGCGATTGCCTCTCCTGGGATGTAGCTTGCCAGATTTACAGGGCTCTACAAGAAAGCGGCCATACCATTTTGCCTTTAAATCTTCATAGCCTTCACCAATTAGAAGAATATCTGGCTGAGGCACCTATACCCCATCTGGCCTTTGTTTTGGCTGAGGGGTTTTTAGACGAGCCGCACACTTTATACGACGGCACGGGTGCGGCCGCTGTCCGTAATTTATTACAGCATTACGGTATTCCGACCAGCCATTCGCCTGCGGCTGTCATGGAGATATGCCGGCATAAAAATTTGACCTATGAATTTCTGGCCCGCCATAACCTGCCCGTGCCCCGGTACACGCTGGTGGAGTTTAGCCAGGATAATTGGGAGGAAAAGCTCAAGGAAGCCGTGGAAAGGATAGGCTTTCCCCTCTTTGTCAAACCCAACGGCGGGGGAAACAGCCTGGGGATAGACGAGTATTCCTTGAGTTTCCATTACGGGGACTTAAAGCGTAAGGTCATATCTTTAAAAGAAGCTTTAGGTGAAGTCCCCATACTGGTGGAAGAGTACCTTCCCGGCCAGGAGGTAACGGTAGGCGTAATCGGACAAAATCCTTGTTACATTTTACCTCCCTTAGCTTTCCTAAAAAAGGCCATCAGGACTACATCCGTAAAAAAGGAGAACCCTCAGTACTTTCCTGTACTGGCCGGGGAAGGACTGTACAAGTGCCTCGCGAACCTAGCAGGCCGTGCATTTTCTCTTCTGGGGGCCAGGGATGCCCTGCGCCTGGACCTGCGGGCGGACAACTTGGGTAATTTCTACGTTATAGATGTAAATGGCACTCCTTCCCTTAATCCTACTTCTTCCCTGGCGGCCATGGCTGCATCAATAGGGCTTAGTCTTACCCAGCTCATTAACTTCATACTGTACCAATCTTTGCTAAGGAACGGGCTGCCCCCCGGCCCTCATCTAGAGAGGCTAGCAGATGAAGTTTCGAGGAACCTTTACCCTTACCGCTGGGAGGGGGAAGTAGCATTAGTTAAGGCATGCAGTTAGGTGAGTCTAGTATCGGGGGGTGATGGACTTTGCGGACCGGTATCGCCAGCCTCCCTCTACATGGAGGGCATTGCCCGCCCTGGCTTTTTGAACGCATGAAGCGCTTGGCAATAGCTATAATCGAGGTGATAGTGCAGGAATTCGGTCCGCATGAAGTACTGCGCCGGTTGAGCGATCCTTTTTGGTTTCAGGCCTTCGGTTGCGTGCTGGGGTTCGACTGGCATTCATCCGGATTAACCACTACGGTTTGCGGGGCCCTCAAGGAAGGCCTGCGGGGCAGGGAAAGGGACCTAGGCCTTGTTATTGCGGGAGGTAAAGGCCGCACCTCCCGGCAGACGCCTTTGGAGATAGCAACGGCTGCTGACAGGCACGCCCTCCCCTTAAATCCGGAAGACCTTATTTTTGCCAGCCGTATGGCTGCCAAAGTAGACAACACCGCCCTCCAAGACGGGTACCAGCTCTACCACCACGTCTTCATCTTTACCTTTGATGGCCAGTGGGCTGTAGTTCAACAGGGCATGAATGAAGGCTGCCGCCTGGCCAGGCGTTACCACTGGTTGGGGGAAGGGCTTAAGGATTTTGTATGCGACCCCCATGCTGCGGTATGCTGTGACCGCAAGGGCTTCGCTTTAAATTTGGTGGCCAAAGAGAGCGAGCAGGCCCGTAAAGTGGTGGCAGAACTGGCCAGGGAGAAGCCGGAAAAGGTGGTGAAGGAGTACCGCCGGATCCTGGAAAAAAGAAAAACAGAAAGAGATTTCTGCCAACTCCCCTCGAATTCAGAGGTTTCAGATCAGGATGACCCTACGGGGAAATGCGGGGCTTACGGTAGCATTCACGGGCAGCTAACCCTTTGGGATATCCCGGGATGTACTCCTCAGGAGTATACATCGCGATTTAACCAACCGTCCCTACTGGAACTTCCTTTCAGGCATGACCTCCCTCAGGCTGAATACTTAAATAAAGCCCTCCTCAAGCTGTACGCTAGCCAGCCTGCTGATTTTATTTCTGTGCTAGGGGTAGAAGGGGTAGGGCCTAAAACCTTGCGGGCTTTAGCCCTGGTGTCCGAGGTAGCCTTTGGGGCACCGGCCAGTTTTAGGGATCCCGTGAAGTATAGCTTTAGCCACGGGGGGAAAGACGGCCACCCTTATCCCGTAGACCGGAAGCTATACGACCGTTCCATTGCTGTACTGGAAAAAGCCTTGACCGAAGCTAAAATAGGCCGAAGTGAAAAGATGGATGCACTCCGCCGCCTTGCGCATTTGGCACGTCTTTAGGTGCGGCGGGCATATATATATAATGGCATATTAGGCGGCCCTTAAAATAATTAAAGGGGGCTTAAATTTAGGCCCCCTTTAATTATTTGAACTTAAGACCCTTAACCTAAAATAGCCTTGAGATCTTCTTCCGGAGTAGTAATTAGCTGCAGGTTAAACTTGTCCTGCAATATTTGAAGCACGTTAGGCGAAATGAAGGCAGGAGCTGACGGGCCTATACGGATGTTTTTGACCCCCAAGTGGAAAAGGGTAAGGAGTATGGCCACGGCTTTCTGCTCAAACCAGGATAGTACCAGGCTTAAGGGCAGCTCGTTTACGCTGCAGCCGAAGGCGTCGGCCAGGGCGAGGGCTACTTGGATGGCGGAGTAGGCGTTGTTGCACTGGCCTATATCGATGAGGCGGGGAATACCCTCGATCTCGCCCAGGTCCAGGTAGTTGAAGCGGTATTTCCCGCACCCCAGAGTGAGGACTACACAGTCCTGCGGGACCTTCTGGACAAATTCTGTGTAGTAGCTGCGTACCTTTTTAGCCCCGTCACAGCCGCCTACCAGGAAGAAATGGCGAATCTTTCCGGCTTTAACCAGGGTGATGATGTGATCGGCCAATCCCAAGATGGACTTATGGTGGAAACCGGTGGTTATGGTCTTACCTTCTTTTTCTGGCAAGGGTGGAAGGGATTTAGCCTTTTCAATTACCGGGGTAAAATCCCGGTTTTTAATATGGGTTACGCCGGGCAGTCCAGCTACTCCACAGGTGAACATGCGGTCCTTGTAGGTTTCCTTGGGTATGAGGACACAGTTGGTGGTGCCGAGGATGGCTCCCGGAAACTCCTCGAATTCGCTGCGCTGGTTTTGCCAGGCCGTACCATAATTGCCTACCAGATGCGGGAATTTCCTTAATTCCGGGTAAGCGTGGGCCGGGAGCATTTCACCGTGGGTATAAACGTTAACACCCGTACCCTCTGTCTGTTTCAACAGTTCATAAAGGTCCAGGAGATCGTGGCCGGTAACGAGGATGCCGGGACCAGCTTTGGTTCCTGTAAAGACTTTAGTGGGTGTGGGAGCCCCAAAACGTTCTACATGGGCCTTGTCCAGAAGCTCCATAGCCTTAAGGTTCATGGCCCCGCATTTGAGGAGGAGTTCTAGGTGCCGCTCCATATCAAAGTCGACATTAGTTAAAGTGGCAAACAAGGCTTCCTCCATAAAAGAATCTATTTCCTCATCGTGGTAACCCAGCTCCCGCGCGTGGTAGGCATAAGCGGCGATACCCTTAAGGCCGAAAATAAGGGTGTCCTGGAGGCTGGCCAGGTCCTCGTTTTTACCGCAGACGCCCACCTTAGTGCAACCGGTTCCTCCGGCTGTTTGTTCACACTGGTAACAGAACATTACCTTTCCCTCCCTAAGTGAGATAGTTATAAGCTAGCTTCCGCTAGGAAAGGATAAGGGACTTCTGAAGCAAAGTCTGTGATTTAGCTCACAATTATGCGGTTTTTTGGAAAAGGGTTTATTAGCGTGTGGGGAAAGTATATGCTATAATTTAACAGTAGGTATTAAGATCAACTGATAGCAGGAGGCTATAAAAATTTCATGTTTCCAGGCCTTAAGAAAACCAAGTACATAGAGCTGGATACCCAAAGCTATTTTCATGAGCACCCCTTTGAAAAATGTCCCTCATGTAAAGAGATACTGGTGCAGAAACAGCTACGGGATAATCTTAAAGTTTGCCCGCACTGTGAATATCATTTCCGGCTTACGGCTGCCGAACGGCTAACGCAGGTGGTGGACGAGGGTACCTTTGAGGAGTGGGACGCGGAGTTAACTTCGAGCGATCCCCTTTCCTTTCCGGGGTACATGGAGAAGCTTAAAAAGGCCCGGGAAAGCACGGGGCTTAAAGAAGCTGTGGTCACGGGATACGGCGAGATAGACGGGGAACCCGCAGCCTTAGCGGTTATGGATAGCCATTTTATGATGGGGAGTATGGGGATAGTGGTAGGGGAGAAGATAGCCAGGGCCATAGAAAAGGCCTTGGACCAGGGCCTCCCTTTTATAGCCTTCTGTGCCTCCGGCGGAGCCCGCATGCAAGAAGGGATGCTCTCTCTTCTGCAGATGGCCAAGGTTTCAGCTCTTCTTAACAAGTTTAGCCAGGCCCGGCTGCTTTATATAAGTGTGCTCACTGACCCTACCACTGGAGGGGTAACGGCCAGTTTCGCCTCTTTGGGGGATATTATCCTGGCCGAACCGGGCGCCCTTATATGTTTTACCGGGCCACGTGTTATCGAGCAAACCATCGGGCAGAAGCTGCCCGATGGCTTCCAGCGGGCCGAATTTATGCTGGCCAAGGGCTTTATAGACTTAATAGTACATCGGAAGAGTATGAAGGCAACTTTGGCCAAACTTTTAAGACTCCATCCACGAGGGGATAGAAGTGCTCGTTCACGAACGGAATTTCACGGAGCTTAGAAAGAGAATTGAAGAGCTAGAAGTCTTCTGCCGAGAACGCAATATAAATTTAAGCTCCGAAATAAAACTATTATGCGAGAGGGTAAAGATGCTCGAGGAAGAAATTTATCAAAACTTGGGCGCCTTTGAACGAGTCCATTTGGCCCGCCTTCTGGAAAGACCGGGGGCCATGGACTACATCCAGGCCATCTTCCCGGACTTTTTAGAACTCCACGGTGACCGCGCTTACGGGGATGACCCCAGTATAGTAGGAGGCCTGGCTACTTTAGAAGGTATACCGGTTACAGTGATAGGTAACCGGCGGGGCAGCGATACTAAAGAAAATATGAAATATAATTTCGGCATGGCCCATCCCGAAGGCTACCGTAAGGCCAGGAGGCTTATGCAGCAGGCAGAAAAATTCGGAAGGCCTGTAATCACCTTTGTAGATACTCCGGGGGCTTACCCGGGAACCGGGGCGGAGGAGCGCGGGCAGGGTGAGGCCATAGCCCAAAACCTCCTTGTGATGAGCGGCTTGAAGGTCCCTATAATAGCCGTTCTCATAGGGCAGGGGGGAAGCGGTGGGGCTTTAGCCCTGGCGGTAGCCGACCGGCTTTTGATGCTGGAAAATGCCTTTTTCAGTGTTATTTCCCCTGAAGGTTGTGCTAGTATCCTTTTTAAGGATCCTGGCCGGGCAGCGGAGGCTGCTGAGGCCTTAAAACTTACGGCCCGGGACCTATACGAGCTAAACTTAATCGATGAGGTGATCCCGGAACCCGTGGGCGGTGCCCACCGGGATAAACCGGGCACGGCGGAAAAGATCAAAGAGAGGCTGGTTTATCACCTTAAGGAGCTATTACAAAAACACCCGGAAGAGCTGGTAAGCTCCCGGGTAGCCCGTTACCGCAAGGTGGGGTGGGATTATTTATGAATTCTAGAGGCTTTGGCTTAAGCGCATGGCCGTTTGTGTATAGAAATCCTTTGGGGCAGTAGTATCTTCAACCCCCGGTTGAAGTTTATTAACTTTTTGTCCGGCGAGCCTTCTTGCGTCCTGTACTACAGCCCAGGCCGGATCACTTAAGATTTTTGGGCGGTAGGCCAGAATGTTCCTTACCCGCCGGACCAAGTCTTCCTCTATACCCAAAGATAATAGGATTCTTTCTGCCTCTCTTTCCTCTACGTCGTAAAGGAGGGAGGCGGCTATAGCAACCAGGGGTTCTACACCTTCCTCCTGCGCGATTTTTTCCGCAAAGGAGGCGGCTTGGAGGGTGAGAGCCAAGAGTTCCTTTTGACCTGCTAGTTTCTTTCGTACCTCTACTTCCAGCTTGTCGCGTATCACCCGGGGCTGCCTCTGATACTCTTTAGCCAGCGGGCCCAAGCATTTATCGGCATAAGAGCACCAAGCCGCGCATCCGGGATCGAAGCGGGGGTTTTTTACGTGCTGCCGGCAGTGGGGGCAGCGTAGCGTTACGTCATCCTTCCAAAATTCTATCAACGTGCCGCAGTGCGGGCAGGGCTCTTCAAAAATATCCTCGGGCTTCCAGTATCTCCGGTCCTGGCCCGGACAGCGGGTGGCACTCATGGTAGTTCCTCCCTTTTCTCCGGTATAGGTAAACTTTATTATAAAAGCCTTCCGGCCAGGAGGCTATGACCTATATCACACTTATGATATAGGGGCCAGGAAGGATACCAGCACCTGCCGGCGGCGGGGACCGTCGAATTCGGCAAAATAAATGGCTTGCCACGTACCGAGTTGCAGCCTGCCTTGGGAAATGGGTACTATTACTGAGGAACCTGTAAGTACAGCCTTGATATGGGCATCGCTGTTGCCTTCTAAGTGCCGGTAGTCACCGTGCTGGGGAACGAGACGAAGCAGGGTGGTGAGGATATCGCGCACCACATCCGGGTCCGCATTTTCATTGATGATGATACCGGCGGTCGTATGGGGTACGAAAAGAAGGCAGGCCCCGGAACTTATTTTATGCTGGTCGATCAAAGCCTGTACCTCTAAAGTTATATTGATGAGCTCTACCCGCTGTCGGGAATGAACGGTCAGTTGTAACATAAGTGTTTAACCTCCCCTTTAGTCCTTCCAGCTTTATTTTAACAGCGTTCATTTTGCGGTGGCAGTCTTAAGGTGTAAAATTTGCTACTTTCTTAGGAGAGGATAGAATGCCGAACACCCGGGCTCTTCAACGCAAGGTAAGACGCAATTACGGAAAATGGTTTTTGACCAAGGTTAAACGGGCCGTCCAAAAGTACCGGATGATCGATGCAGGGGATCGGGTACTCGTGGGCGCGTCAGGCGGTAAGGACAGCTCCGCCCTCCTTTATATACTCTGGCTTCTTAAAAATTTTTCGCCCCTTAAGTTTGAATTTGAGGCAGTCTTTCTTGACCTTGGGTGGGGTTTGGATCCTGCGCCCCTGGCGGATTTCTGCCGGGAGTACGGGATACCCTTTCACGTAGAACCCACCGTAATAAAAGCCATAGTTTTTGACTACCGCAAAGAGGAGCACCCTTGCGCCCTTTGTTCTCACTTACGCCGCGGTGCCTTGCACCAGGTAGCCCAGCGCCTGGGATGCAATAAGGTGGCCCTGGGACACCATCTAGACGATCTTCTGGAAACCTTTTTATTAAACTGGCTGTATAACGGCCGCTTTTATACCTTTTCGCCTTCCACTTACTTGACCCGGAGCGGGCTCACAGTAATCCGCCCCCTCATCTACCTCAGGGAGGCAACCGTAGAAGCCTTAACCCGCAAAGAAAACCTTCCCGTACTGGCCAACCCTTGCCCGGCGGCAGGACATACCAGGCGGCAGGAGGTTAAGGAGCTAGTAGGATCTTTGGCCGTAAGGTATCCCTATATCCGGGAGCGCTTCCTTGTGGCCTGGGAAGAGCTTTGGGGAGAAAGGCCGAAAGAAATTTTTTAGCCCTGCCAGGGAAGCTCCTTGCATGAACGTTTTTTAGTGTGGTACACTAAAACCGTGCGGGTAAAACCTTTACAGGTTTACACCGCACAAAAGGTAACCCAATACCAAGGATCAACAGAACTTCCGCTTGGATCCTTGAAAGGACCGGGACGGGGCAAAAAATAGATGTGGGATTACATGCCTTCTAGATGTCCCGTCTAGAAGGCTTTTTAATTTTTAAGAGGCCGTTGTTTGGGAGGTCGTTACAATAATGGAACTTTTTAAAACCATATCTGGGGTACGAGAGTGGGTGAAGGACCAAAGACAACAAGGGAGGAAAATAGGTCTTGTCCCCACTATGGGTTACCTTCATGAGGGGCACTTAACCCTCATGCGGTGGGCTAAGAAATCCTGTGAAGCTGTAATTATAAGCATCTTTGTGAACCCCACCCAGTTCGGGCCCCAGGAAGATTACGAGCGGTATCCGCGCGATCTGGAGCGCGATCTCAGGCTTGCCCGGGAGGTAGGGGTGGATGCGGTTTTTGCCCCGGAAGTAGAGGAGATGTACCCGCCGGGTTATGCTACTTATGTAGAGGTAGAGGGGCTTACAGAGGTGCTCTGCGGGGCTTCCAGGCCCGGGCATTTCCGGGGGGTGGCTACGGTGGTGACCAAGCTTTTTAATATCGTGCAACCCGATGAAGCCTTTTTCGGCCTTAAAGATTACCAGCAAGCCGTGGTCATTAAGCGGATGGTGAAAGATTTAAATATCCCCGTAGAGATCGTCACCGTCCCTACCGTACGGGAAGAAGACGGGCTGGCTCTAAGTTCCAGAAACAAGTACTTAACACCTGAAGAGCGCCGGCAGGCCTTAAGTTTATACAGGGCTTTAAAATTGGGGGAAGAGCTCATCCGCCGGGGTGAACGCCGGGCGGACAAAGTCCGGGAAGCTATGAGTAGAGAGATCCTTAGCCAACCCCTGGCCAGGATCGATTATGTAAGCGTAAACGATGCGGAGACTTTAAAGCCTGTAGATGAAATTTCCGGCAAGGTCCTTCTTGCGGTAGCCGTATGGATAGGGTCTACCAGGCTTATAGATAACCTGGTAGTAGAGGTATAGGTTACAGAAGATGCAAGCAAGAAGAGTACTGCACAAAAAGGCCGTTCGGTCAGACAAATCTCCGAGGGGGAGGTATCCCGAGCCATGTGGCGGGTCATGATGAAATCTAAAATCCACCGGGCAACAGTTACGGAAGCCAACCTCAACTATGTGGGCAGCATTACCATTGATAGCGAGCTGCTGGATGCTGCGGATATATTGCCCCACGAGCAGGTGCAAGTGGTAAATATTAACAATGGCGCCCGGTTTGAGACTTACGTTATACCTGGGGAAAGGGGTAGCGGGGTTATCTGCGTAAACGGGGCTGCGGCTCGCCTGGTGCAGCCGGGGGATATTGTAATAATTATTTCATATGGGCTTTACTCAGATGAAGAAGCAAGGAGGCTTGAGCCGAGGGTTGTTTTTGTAGATGCCCGCAACAGGCCCCTAAGGGATTAAATTTTACGGTTAAAAGCTTGCACCAACAGCGAAAAAAAGAGAGTGTTTAAGGCTTCTGGGGTAGATTTGGCTGGGACAAATTATCTCAAGTAAAGCTTTGTTTTGAGCAAATTGTTAACTATACCTAACAAAAGAGTTGACGATAGGCCTGGAGATATAGTAAACTACAACCAACACATTTCCGAAAGTATAAGATGCGCCAGAGGGGAGAGGGATGGGGGAAAGCAAGCAGCAAATATTGGACGAGCTTAAAAAAAGAAAAGGTGAATACATTTCGGGCGAAGAGCTTAGCCGACGCCTGGGCTTAAGCAGAACTGCTATATGGAAGCACGTTAAAGCGCTGCGCCGTGATGGCTACTGTATCAGCGCTTCTACCCGCCTCGGGTATGCCCTTCTTAGTGTACCGGACAGGCTGTACCCGGAGGAAGTCTATGCCGGCCTTAAAACAGCCTGGGTGGGCCGGAACTTTTATTACTACGAACAGGTGGGCTCCACTAATCAAGTGGCTAAAGAGCTGGCAGAAAAAGGAGCACCCGAGGGGACCGCTGTGGTGGCTGAGGAACAGACCAGCGGGCGGGGGCGCCTGGGGCGGGGGTGGCTGTCACCGGCCGGGAAGGGTATCTGGCTGTCCCTCATTTTACGGCCCCGGGTGGCGCCGTGGCAGCTTCCTCAGCTTAGTCTTTTAGCCGCGGTAGGCGTGGTTTCTGCAATAACCGAAGTCACGGGGTTAAAAGTGGGGATAAAATGGCCTAATGATATTTTGAGCAGGAACAAGAAATTGTGCGGCATCCTCACGGAGATGCGCGGCGAAATGGAGATTACCCAGTACGTTATCTTGGGTATCGGCCTTAACGTTAACCTGGATATAGAAGATTTTCCCGAGGAACTTCGCCCATGCTCCACTTCTTTAAAGCTAGAATTGGGGGAAGAAGTACCCAGGCTTCCCCTTTTAAACTCCCTCTTTTATCACCTGGAAAAAGGGTATGAGCAGTGGGAAAAAGAAGGGTTTTCCTCGATAAGGGAAGCTTGGAAAAAATTCAGTGTGACCCTGGGCCGGATGGTCAGGATAGAGGCGGGCCGCACGGCTTTTGAGGGTGTAGCCGTAGACATAGA
>NZ_JAKKUR010000036.1 GCF_021890735.1 Thermanaeromonas sp. | reverse complement strand
GGCCTTTTCCACTTCAGCTAAAAGGGCGGGATCTGACATGGCCTTATCTTTATCCCGCACGGGTACGTTCACCAACAATTGGGGAAGGCGGGGCATGACCGCCGCGAGTTCCTTTAAAGATTTTCCCGTTTCCTTTATAACTTGCAAAAGCTGTACTCCAGTTATCAACCCATCCCCTGTACTATTATATTCTAAAAGAATAATATGGCCCGATTGCTCACCTCCCAGCACGGCACCTGTACGGAGCATCTCTTCTAAAACATAACGGTCCCCTACCTTAGTCTGGTATACTTTAATCCCGGCCGCGGTCAAGACCTGGTGAAGGCCGTAGTTGCTCATGACGGTAACTACCACTTTCCCGCCCGGAAGGCCCCCTTGCTGTTTGCGGTGTAAAGCGAGGATGACCATGATAGCATCCCCGTCTACTACCCGGCCTTCCTCATCCACCGCAATGACCCGGTCGGCATCTCCGTCGAAGGCCAGACCTACGTCTGCTCGAAATTCCTTTACGGCTTTGGCTAAAGCTTCCGGACAAGTGGAACCGCAACCCACATTGATGTTAGTACCATCAGGAGCATTATTGAGGACTATAATATCTGCCCCCAGGCGGCGTAAGGCTTCTGGAGCCACCCGGTAAGCCGCACCGTTAGCCACATCTAGCACTACTTTAAGCCCCGAGAGGTCATTTTTAGCCGTAGAACACACGTAGGATATATACCTGCTAGACCCTTCTAAAACTTCCAGCGCCCTACCCAGGTCTCCTCCCGTAGGCCTGGGTAGTTCATCTTTGTCCTTAAACACTTCCCTTTCGATCTCTTCTTCAACAGGATCTGGAAGTTTAAAACCCTCGGAGCTAAAGAACTTAATACCGTTATCTGCTACGGGATTATGGGAAGCTGATATAACCACTCCCGCGTCAGCGCCTAAAGATTTAGTAAGCCAAGCCACCGCCGGGGTGGGCATGATACCCACTTTAAGCACGTCACCGCCCACCGAACAAATCCCGGCCACCAAGGCGGCCTCCAGCATATCACCAGAAATCCTGGTATCTCTCCCTACCACTACCCGCACCCGGGTACGTCCTTTAGCCAATACAGCAGCACCAGCCCGGCCTAGCTTAAAGGCCAGCTCCGGGGTAAGTTCCCTGTTGGCCACACCCCGCACACCGTCAGTCCCGAAAAGTTTCCCCACGCTATCCCACCCTTTCAATCTCCACTATGACCTGGACCCTCGGAAAGCTACTCAATTGAACACCGGCGGGTATTTCCAGTTCGCTTTCGGCCGTAACATTTTTGCGAGCTCCGGCTATATTAATAGGAGTTGTATAGAGGCTGTCTAAACTGGACAATATGTCATAAGGGGCCAGTACCTCAACTACTTCGGGATGTAAAATAACCCTTTTTACCTCGTAGCCAGGGGCTGGCTCTCCTACCAACCTTGGCCTTATGGTCACCATGCGGCTAGGCATGTCCTGGACTACGGGTACAAATACCTCCACATTTTCGGGTTTAGTAGTAAGCCAGCGGCTTAAAGGGCGACCTTCCCGGTCCGCTATCTGCACAGGCAATTGAGCAAGGTAATTCCCCCGGGCCTGGTCCATGTTTACTTCCACGTATACCTTCCCTATCTCTTTCAGGAACGCTTCCGGTCCCGAGACTATAACCTCCGAAGGTTTAATCACCGGCTCTAGGACCCGGTAGCCGCTTGCAGGCTCTCCGTTTAAACTAGCCTGAACGCGAAAAGAGATCTCCTTGACTTGCTCTACCTTTACGGTTACCTGGGAAGGGTTAACCCGGACTAGCCTAATCCCCTCCGGAAGGGTTACCTGAACCGGAAGTGTATTCTCACCCACCCTGGCTACCCTGAGATCTACATAGGCCCTTATATCCCTGGGCAACAAATTCTGTATCTGCCCCCTACGGCCCTCTACTCTCAAACTTACCTCCGAAGGCAAATCGACCACAACCAGGCCAGCACTTAAATTTTCTACTTCTAAGGGGACACGTAACACCTGCTCCGTAGTAGGATTCTGTTCCGAGGTTACATAAAACCACAGTATCAGAGCTAAAGCTACAGCTAAAAGCTTTACGCCCAAATTTTCCCGCCAGCGTTCAAGCATCCCTTAGGACCTCCAGGGCCAGAAGGAAGAGCCATGATTGGACTGCGGTAAAAGCAAGCTTTGCAATATCTCGCGCAAATTTTTCTCATCCAGGAAACGGATGAGCCTTCCCCCCTCAGCAACCGACACAGCTCCCGTCTCCTCGGAAACAACTATGACCACCGCATCGGAAATCTCGCTTACCCCTAGAGCCGCCCGGTGTCTGGTGCCTAACTGCTTGCTAAGGTAGGGGCTGTCCGATAGAGGTAGGAAGCACCCTGCCGCCACAACACGGTCACCCCGGATGATGGCAGCTCCATCGTGAAAGGGAGTAAGAGGGACGAATAGGTTTATAAGTAGTTCGGCCGAGACCACAGCATCTACACGGATGCCGGTTTCAATGTAATCATTTAGGCCCGTTTCCCGTTCTACAACCATTAACGCGCCAGTTTTGTTTTTAGCCAGCACTTGCACAGCCCTTACTAGTTCACTAATAACCCGGGCCATATCTTCCGTTCCCAGCAATCTAAACGGCCGCGCAAAAAATTTGCCCCGGCCAAGCTGTTCCAGGGCTCGACGTAGTTCGGGCTGAAAGACAACCGGTAGGGCCACTACGATCATTAAGCGCAGCTGGCTTAAGATCCAGGTAATGGTAGTAAGCTGCAGTTTTTCTGCCACAACTGAAGCCACCACTAGCACGCCCAAACCTTTAAGTAGCTGGACCGCCCTGGTTCCCCGGATGAGCAGCAGAAATCTGTAGATTACATAAGACACTATAGCAATATCTACGATAAGGCGCAATATATCACCAAAATTTAACCTGGTGAGGTGTGACCAGAGGGCTTCTAAAAATCCCATACCGTTCACCTTCATTCGCCGGAGGCTGCAAAAATCCTTCTGTAAAATTCTATCCTAGTCCTATCTTTCCCCTTTTTGTCAGTTGCAGAACCCTTAAACCTTAGCTAGAATAAAGCCTAAAGGAGAGGATGAGCTTTGCGTCGTTTCATCTCTTTAATTTTAATATGTTTCCTCTCAGGACTTCTAGTAGCCTGGCAATTGCGCGCTCAATGGGCCAATGCAGCCCAAAACAAAAAAGATACCGGCCTCATAGAAATCATCCGTACCTTAGAAGAGGAAAATAAAGGGTTGGAGGAGAGGATCGCTGATCTACGCCAAAAGCTGGAAGAAACACAAAAAAACCAGGCCCGCTTTGAAACCACCCTATCAGGGTTGCAAAAACAATTGGACGAACTCAGAATCTTGGCCGGCCTGACTCCTCTAACTGGCCCGGGTATAACTATTACCTTAGACGATAACAAGGCTGGGGCTGAAGCAGCCAAAACAAGTTCTCCTGCAACTTATAATCCGGAAAATTACATCATCCACGATAAGAATCTGCTCTATTTGGTCAACGCTTTAAAGGCTGCGGGAGCAGAAGGAATAGCCATAAATAACCAGCGGCTGGTAACCACCTCCGATATAAGGTGCGTAGGTACGGTCATCTTGGTCAATTCTACCCGCCTGGCCCCACCTTACGAGATAAAGGCTGTCGGCGACCCGGATAGGCTGGAAGGGGCGGTCTTAAACTCGGAAGAGTTCATTTATCTGAAAAGCCGTGAGTTCCCCATCAAACTGGTCAAAGCCCCGCAAGTAATACTCCCGGCCTATAAAGGAGGTTTCCCCTCTCAATATGCTAAGCCAGCTGACTAAGGGAGGTAATCCGTCCGTGCTCCGCTTAAAGACCTGGGGCCAGGCCTGCTTGACAATAGTCCTCCTCATCTTGGGCATTCTTTTGGCCTTACAGTTTCGTACCCAGAGGCTTTTGGCCAGCTCTTTGGAAGCCCAGAAAACTGAGGATCTGGTCGCTATGTGGAAAAACTCCAATGCCAAGCGCAGCCAGCTCATTCAGGAAATCAACGAACTTGAAGAACAGCTCCAATCTTTAACTACTTCATGGGGAGAAAGCGACAAGGCCCAGGCGGCCCTGGAAAAGGAAGTCACACGATTAAAAACCGCCTTAGGCCTTATGCCTGTGAAGGGCCCGGGTATCACCGTAACTTTTACAGGGGATTCTCCCCTGCTGGATACAGATCTTATAGATTTGGTCAATGAACTCTGGGTTTCCGGTGCGGAAGCCATAGCCATAAATGACCACCGGGTTACTCCGGCTACCTTTATAGTGGATAAGGAGGAAGGCCCCACCATATATCATACGGTAAACGGCCATAAGCTCCTTTACCCTATCGTCATAAAAGCTATCGGCGACCCCGATACTCTAGAAAAAGGATTGACTTTTACGGGTGGCATCCTGGATAATCTAAACACCTTGTATAATATCCGGCCTACTGTAAAAAAACATCAGGAAATCAAGATTCCGGCGGCCCCACCGGTGAACTTAAAATACGGCCGCCCCGCCAAAGAGGAACCGTCTTAAGCCCCCGCCACCTTTCTTTGCTCGCTTTCCTTAAGCAGAGCGTACTCCATACTATCGAGCAACGCTTCCCAGCTGGCCTCGATAATGTTGGTAGACACCCCTACCGTGCTCCAGGAATTGTTGGCATCCCGAGATTCGATCAATACCCTTACCTTGGCGCTGGTAGCCGCCGCTTCATCCAGGACTCTGACCTTGTAGTCGGTTAAGCGCATGCGCCGGATGGCCGGGAAGAATTCTTCCAAGGCCTTCCGCAGGGCATTGTCCAGGGCATTGACCGGGCCATTGCCCTCTGCTGCTGTATGCACCACCCGGTCCCCTACCCGTAATTTGACGATGGCTTCGGCTGTAGCTTCTTCGTCCTCCCTCTTTTCTACCAGTATACGGAAGTAATCCACCTGGAAGGGCTGGCGGTACTCTCCGCTAGCTTTGCGCAAGAAAAGCTCCAGGGAAGCCTCGGCTCCCTCGAACTGGTAGCCCTGCCGTTCCAGCTCCTTAATGCACTCTACTACATCGCTAGTCTGGCGGCCGTCAAGTTTCAGGCCCATCTCCGCTGCCTTATACTTTAGGTTACTGGCCCCGGCCAGCTCCGAAACTAATACTCGTCTCCTGTTCCCCACCTTTTCCGGGGGAATATGCTCGTAAGTAGAGGCATTTTTCAGCACCGCGCTGACGTGGACACCACCTTTATGGGCAAAGGCACTGTACCCTACAAAAGGCTGGTTGTTGGGCTGGATGACGTTGGCGATCTCGCTGACGTAGCGGGACACCTCAGTTAGCTCTTGCAGGCGACCGGGCGGTAAGCACCGGTAGCCTAGCTTTAGCTCCAGGTTGGGTATCACCGAGCAGAGGTTGGCGTTGCCGCAACGCTCCCCCAACCCGTTGATGGTCCCCTGCACCTGGCGGCACCCAGCCATGACCCCCGCCAAAGTGTTAGCCACCGCCAGCTCGCCATCATTATGGGTATGGATGCCTAAAGGCTTATCTACAACTTGTCGTACCCGCTTAACGGCCTCTTCTATCTCACCCGGAAGACACCCACCGTTGGTATCGCAAAGAACGATCCAGCTAGCCCCCGCCGAAGCCGCCTCCTTTAAGCAGGCCAAAGCATAATCGGGATTGTTCTTGTAGCCATCGAAAAAGTGCTCGGCGTCGTAGACGACCTCCAGCCCCCGTTCCACTAAAAAGGCTACTGTCTCTCTAATCATGGCCAGGTTTTCTTCTAAGGTGGTACCCAAGGCTTGATAAACATGGAGGTCCCAGGTCTTGCCAAAAATTGTGGCCACCTTAACGCCTGCCTGCAGGATGGCTATAAGGTTTTCGTCCTCTTCTACCCGTCCCCCGGGCTTTCGTGTCCGGCCGAAGGCAGCCAGCTTCGCATGGCGGAAAGTTAACCCTTTAGCGCGCTCAAAAAACTCCATGTCTTTAGGGTTGGCCGCGGGCCAGCCACCCTCAATATAATCCATACCGAAGAGGTCGAGCCGCGTAGCTATCTTGAGCTTATCTTCCACCGAAAGGCTTATGCCTTCGGCCTGGCTTCCGTCCCGCAAGGTGGTATCATAAAGATAGATCTTTTCGCCCATAACCCTACCCCTCTTCCACTGCCTGCCTTACCAGCTCTCCCATTTCTTCGGTACCAACCAGGGTCGTGCCTTCCCTGAAAATATCCGCTGTACGGTAACCCTGTTCCAAAACCTTGTTCACCGCGTTTTCTATATCACGGGCCGCTTGTTCCATTTTAAAGGATATCCGGAGCATCATGGCAGCAGAAAGTATAGTGGCTAGAGGATTGGCCTTATTCTGGCCCGCAATATCGGGAGCCGAGCCGTGGATGGGTTCGTATAGGGCAGTCTGCCCTCCTATACTGGCTGAAGGTAGCATACCGATGGAGCCGCTCAATACCGAAGCAAGATCGCTCAGAATGTCGCCAAAAGTATTCTCCATAACTAAGACATCGAACTGCCGAGGGTTACGTATGAGCTGCATAGCGCAGTTGTCTACATACATATGTTCCAGCTCTACATCTGGATACTCCTGCGCCAGCCTTTCTGCCGTCTCTCTCCACAGGCGGGAGGTTATAAGTACGTTAGCTTTATCCACCGAGGTAAGCTTTTTCCTGCGGGCCCTAGCCAGCTCAAAGCCTAGACGGAGTATGCGCTCTATCTCTTCAGAGGTATATATAAGGGTATCCCAGGCCACCTCCCCGGTATCCGTACGCTGCCGTTTCTTCTCTCCAAAGTAGAGGCCACCGGTTAGCTCCCGCAAGATGAGAAGGTCGGTCCCTTCCACCACTTCTTTCTTCAAAGGGCAGGAATCCACCAGGGCGGAAAAAAGATAAGCCGGCCTTATATTGGCATAAAGCCCCAGACCTTTCCGCAAAGCAAGCAGGGCTGCTGTTTCCGGCCTCTGGGCCGGGGGAAGAGAGTCCCATTTTGGACCTCCTACTGCTCCGAGGAGGACAGCCTGGCTCTCCTCACAAAGCTTTAAAGTCTCCTCGGGCAGGGCCGTACCGTAAACGTCTATAGCCGCCCCTCCTACGAGGCCCTCCTTAAATTCAAACTGTACTCCGTACTTCTTACCTACGGTCTTAAGCACTTTGACGGCCTGAGGAATTATCTCCGGCCCGATCCCGTCACCGGGAAGAACAGCGATTTTATACCTCAAAGGTTAGACCTCTCCCTTCAGTTTCTTTGCTACATAAGGTATAAGACCTCCCGCCGCCATGATTCCCTGCATAAAAGGCGGGAAAGGAGCAGTGCGGAAGGTAAGGTTCCGGGTTAAGTTGGTGATTACGCCTTCTTCCGGATAAATTACTATCTCATCTCCCGGCTCAGAAGCTTCAGCCAGCCCCGGTGCTTCGAAAATAGGAAGCCCTATATTAATGGCATTGCGGTAAAAAATACGGGCGAAGGAAGAAGCTACCACTGCCGCTACACCCGCACCTTTGATGGCCAAAGGCGCGTGCTCCCTGGAGCTCCCGCAACCGAAATTTTTCCCTGCTATTATAATGTCCCCAGGCTTTACTTTAGCCGGAAAAGCCGGATCCGCATCTTCCATGCAATGCTTGGCCAGTTCCTGGGGATCAGTCGTATTAAGATAGCGGGCCGGGATAATCACGTCGGTATCTATATCGTCGCCGAACTTATGACATCTTCCCCGAATAGGCTGCATTCTACAATACCTCCTCAGGTGCTGCTATCCGACCTTTAATGGCGCTGGCTGCAGCCACCGCCGGTCCAGCCAGGTATACCTCGCTTTCGGGATGCCCCATGCGTCCGACAAAGTTACGGTTGGTAGTAGCCACGGCCCTCTCTCCCCGGGCCAGGATACCCATGTGCCCGCCCAGGCAGGGGCCGCAGGTAGGTGTGGACACGGCTGCTCCCGCCTCGATGAATACGCTTATAAGCCCCTCTTCTAAAGCCTGGGCATAAATCTTCTGGGTTCCCGGGATAATGATGAGCCGGACCTCGGGGTGCACTTTCTTGCCCCGCAAAATTTTAGCCGCCACCCGCAAGTCTTCCATTCGTCCGTTGGTGCAGGAGCCTATCACCACTTGATCTATTTTAATATCGCCCACTTCGCTTATGTTGCGGGTGTTCTCCGGAAGGTGGGGGAAGGCTACCTGGGGCTCAATACGGCTAGCATCGTATTCCCTTATTTCGGAATAACGGGCGTCTGCATCGCTGGTATAAACTTGGTAGGGACGTTTAACCCTACCCCGTATATACTCTAAAGTCTTTTCATCCACCGGGAAAATGCCGTTCTTGGCACCCGCTTCAACAGCCATATTGGCCATAGTGAAACGGCCGTCCATGGATAGCTCAGCTATAGCCTCGCCGGTAAACTCCAAAGCTTTGTAAAGGGCACCGTCCACACCTAAGTCACCTATGGTGTATAAAATCAAATCCTTCCCTCCAACCCAGGGACGCAACTTGCCGTAGTACCGTAAAAGTATAGTCTCCGGAACTTTAAACCAGCACTCCCCGGTAGCCATGGCGCAAGCCAAATCGGTGGAACCTACCCCTGTAGCAAAAGCGCCCAGAGCACCATACGTGCAAGTATGGGAATCCGCACCCACAATAAGGTCTCCCGGCCCTACCAGCCCTTCCTCGGGCAACAGGCAGTGCTCTATCCCCATGCGGCCTATTTCATAATAGATAACCCCTTGCTCCCGGGCAAACTCCCGCACCAGTTTGGCTTGTTCAGCCGATTTTATATCCTTGTTGGGTGTGAAGTGGTCGGGCACCAACACCACCCGTTGGGGGTCAAAAACCTTCGTGACGCCTAGGCGCCGGAACTCCTTTATGGCCAGGGGAGCCGTGATATCGTTGGCCAAAGCCAGGTCTATTCGCGCATTTATCAGCTGCCCAGGTTCCACCTCTTTAAGTCCGGCATGAAAGGCCAAGATTTTTTCGGTCACGGTCATGCCCATACCTTTAAATACGCCTCCTGTATCCTTCATCTTTACTCTAAGGAAGGTGTTATTTGGCCACCCCGGGCCGTGCGTTTGCGTTATTAACTTCGTCTAAATAATGCAGGTTTTCCTCGCCTACGTCGTAAACTAATTTGTTTATAGCATTAATGTACGCCCGGGCGCTAGCCTCCAAGACATCAGTGCTTATGCCGCGGCCGATAAAGTGCCTGCCTTCGTATTCTACTTGTACTGTAACTTCGCCTACCGCGTCCTTGCCCCCGGTTACGGCATTTAAAGAATAAGACTTCAGAGCTAGAGGAAGGCGAGTAATTTTATCTATCGCCTTGAAAGTTGCGTCCACCGGACCCTCACCACAGGCAGCCTCTTCCCATACCTGCTCGCCTACTTTAAGGCCTACTGTAGCAGTAGGTATCACGTGGGTGCCGGTAGAAATGTGCAGGTGCTGGAGCACGTACTTTTCCGGAATCTGCCGTATCTCGTGCTCCACTATGGCCTCTAAATCCCGGTCGGTTATCTCTTTTTTCCTGTCGGCAAGCTCCTTAAAGCGCTGAAAGGCCTTCTCCAGCTCGGCCTCGGTCAAATTGAAGCCCAGCTCGGCAAGGCGCGTACGTAATGCGTGGCGGCCCGAGTGCTTGCCCAAGACTATATTGCTCTGCACCAGGCCGATCATGGCTGGGTTCATGATCTCATAAGTAGTCCTCTCTTTAAGAACGCCATCCTGGTGAATACCGGATTCATGGGCAAAGGCGTTTTTGCCCACAATGGCCTTGTTGTACTGCACCGGCATACCCGTGAGGCTGCTAACCAAGCGGCTAGTACGGTATATTTCTTCGGTAACGATACCTGTTTTACAACGGTAATAATCGTACCGTGTGAATAAGGCCATTACAATTTCTTCTAAGGCCGTATTCCCCGCCCGTTCACCTATACCGTTTACAGCACACTCTACCTGGTTAGCACCATTCTCTATAGCCGCTAAAGAGTTGGCCACCGCCAGGCCCAGGTCATTATGGCAGTGCACACTTAAGGTCACGTTTTCGATGCCCTTTACGCGCTGGCGTATAAGAGCTATGAGCCTACCGAACTCCGGCGGGGTGGCATAGCCCACGGTATCGGGTATATTAATCACGGTGGCACCGGCAGCGATGGCTACTTCTAAGACCTGGCACAAGAAGTCAGGGTCGCTCCGGGATGCATCCTCGGGAGAAAATTCCACATCCTGGCAGTGTTGTTTGGCATAGCTTACTCCTCTCTGGACGGCTGCCAGAACCTCTTCCCGAGTCATACGCAATTTATGCTTCATATGGATATCGGAGGTGGCAATAAATACGTGCAGGCGAGGCCGGGCAGCATATTTAACCGCCTCCCAAGCCCGGTCGATATCCTTTTCGTTTATGCGGGCCAGGGCGGCTATAACGGGCCCCTCTATCTCCTGGGCTATGGCTTTCACAGCTTCAAAATCCCCGGGAGAAGCGATAGGAAAGCCGGCCTCGATAACATCCACCTTAAGTCTGGCCAGTTGCCGGGCGATCTCCAATTTTTCCTGCACGTTTAAGCTTACGCCCGGGGATTGCTCACCGTCGCGCAAAGTCGTATCGAAAATGTAAATCCTTCGACCTTCCCTTTCCATGTTCTTAACTGCTCCCTTTCCCCTTCTTTAAAGGAATTAATCTTTAGTCCTGCGGTAGAATCATCTCGTTCAGGGCAGCTCCCACAGGCACCATAGGATATACCATCTCTTCTTCGCTGATAAGGCACTCAATGAGGGTTAGCCTTCCGTTGTCCATGGCCTCTTTTAGAGCAGGAATAACCTCTTCCTGGCGGGTCACCCTTAGGCCTACAGCGCCGTAAGCTTCTGCCAGCCGGACAAAATCGGGGTTGCCGTGGAAGTGGACGGCAGTATATTTGGCTTCGTAGTAAAAATGCTGGAGCTGGCGTACCATGGCCAGGCTTTGGTTATTAAAAAGGAGGATTTTTATGGGAAGCTCATGTTCCATGGCCGTACCTAGTTCGGCCATACCCATCTGGAAACTACCGTCTCCGGTAATAACCCAGACCATTTCCTCGGGACGTGCGAGTTTGGCTCCGATAGCCGCAGGAAAACCGTACCCCATGGTGCCCAGCCCGCAAGAAGATATGAAGGTACGCGGACGGGTAAACCCGTAGTAAAGGGCAGCCCACATCTGGTGCTGGCCCACATCAGTGGTTATAATCGCCCGACCGCGGGTCATCTCACCCAAGCGCTGTATCACCCACTGCGGCCGCACATCGCCGCCCCCGCGCCCGTAGGTTAGCGGAAATTCTTCTTGTAACTGTTTTATACGCTTAAGCCAGGCCTCTCTTTTAACAGGCTTAAGCAAGGGTAGCAGGTCCGCCAAAACCGTACGCGCATCCCCTACCAGGGGCAGGTCCACACGGACATTCTTTCCGATCTCCGCCGGATCAATGTCTACATGGGCTATCTTGGCCTGCGGAGCAAATTTTTCTAGGGCACCCGTCACCCTATCGTCAAACCTTACCCCTATCCCGAAAAGAACATCGCATTCCATAACTGCGTGGTTGGCATAGGGTTTCCCGTGGAGGCCCACCATACCCAAGGACAAGGGATGGTCTTCCGGAAAAGCCCCTAGGCCCGGCAAGGTGGTGGCTACCGGTGCTTGGAGGGTTTCTGCCACCTTAAGAAGCAGATCTTCTGCGCCCGAGGCTATAACTCCTCCACCTACAAAAATGATCGGGCGTTCCGATTTAAGCAACAGGTCGGCCAGGGCGCGGATTTGACCGGGATGCCCCTTATAGGTAGGCTTATAGCCCCGGATCTCTACTTTAGACGGGATGGGCTCCTCACAAAGGGACAATGCCACATCCCTGGGAAGATCTATGAGTACAGGGCCCGGCCGGCCCGTGCGGGCGATATAGAAGGCTTCCTTAACTATTCTCGGAAGTTCAGCTACATCTTTGACTAAATAGTTATGCTTAGTTATGGGCATGGTAATACCCGTAACATCTACTTCCTGGAAAGCATCGGTGCCCACCATACTTGTGGGTACCTGACCGGTAATGACAACTACCGGAATGGAATCCATATAAGCAGTAGCTATCCCGGTAACCAGGTTGGTAGCCCCCGGGCCGGAAGTAGCAAAGCACACACCGACCTTACCGCTGGCCCGGGCGTATCCGCTAGCAGCATGCACAGCCGACTGCTCGTGGCGCACTAGAATATGCTTTATAGGACTATCTGCCAAGGCATGATAAAGAGGTAGCACCGCCCCTCCAGGGTATCCAAAAACTATTTCTACACCTTCCTGGAGCAAAACCTCAATAACTGCCTGAGCACCGGTACGGGCCAATCCCCTTCCCCCCTTCCTTCTACCCTGTCTGTGTCGCTGTCTCCTGGCTATTAAGGCCTGCTTCCAAAACCTTGCCCCTTGCGCCCCGTACCAGAGCTATCTTTCCGGTACGGGCCATCTCCCGGATACCGAAGGGGCGCAAGGCACTTTCTATAGCGTTTATCTTATCCTCATCACCTGTAGCTTCTATAATAAGGGTGTCGCGAGAGACATCCACGATGCGGGCCCGGAAGATCTCCACTATCTGCATGATTTCCCCTCTCACCTGGGGTTCTGCGTTTACCTTGATAAGGACGAGTTCACGGCCCACATGGGGATCCTCGGTTATATCGCTGACCTTTATAACATCTATCAGCTTGTTTAACTGCTTACACACCTGTTCAATAGTTCGCTCGTCTCCCTCTACCACTATAGTCATGCGAGAGATAGAAGGGTTTTCTGTAGGCCCTACAGCCAGGCTCTCGATATTGTACCCGCGGCGGGCAAAAAGGCCAGCTACCCGCGTGAGCACACCGGGCCGGTTCTCTACCAGGACAGCTAATGTGTGTTTCATCTTCCCCTTTCCCTCCCTAAACCACCATCTGCCTTAAGGTGCCACCGGGAGGCACCATGGGCAGGACGTTCTCTTCCCGGTCTATTTTAATATCCAGCAGGAAGGGGCCGTTATGGGCCAGGGCCTTCTCTAAAGCTTGGATTACTTGTGATCTATCCGTGACTCTCAGGGCAGGGATACCGTAAGCATCGGCCAGTTTTACAAAATCAGGGTTTCCGCCGGCCAGATCTGAATAAGAATAGCGCCTTTCAAAGAAGAATTCCTGCCACTGGCGTACCATACCGAGATAACCGTTATCTAGCAACACTATTTTTATAGGAAGTTTGTAATAGCTTATGGTGGCAAGCTCCTGGGAGTTCATCTGGAAGCTCCCATCGCCGGTTATAGCTATAACAGTGGCATCGGGTTTGGCTATCTGGGCCCCTATAGCCGCAGGCACTCCGAAGCCCATGGCCCCTAGACCACAAGAAGATAAGAAGGTGCGCGGGTGCTTAACCGGATAATACTGTACGGCCCACATCTGGTGTTGGCCCACATCGGTAGAAATAATGGCTTCCCCTCTCGTTAAACGATACAATTCCTCTATCACATATTGAGGCTTAAGGCCACAGTCCCTGTTATACTTTAAGGGATATTCTTCCTGCCACTGCTTAATCTTCTCCCGCCAAGGGGTATGCTTCTTAGTACCAGGCAGTTCGGCCAGCAGAGCTTGTAGGGCCCGCTTGGCGTCAGCAACTATGGGAATATGAGCAGGAACATTTTTACCGATCTCCGCGGGGTCTATATCAATGTGGATTACTTTCGCCCGGGGGGCAAAATCTTCGAGCTTCCCGGTAACCCGGTCATCGAAGCGCACGCCTACACCGATTAAAAGATCGCACTCGCAGACGGCATAATTGGCAGCCACGGTACCATGCATGCCCACCATACCCACAAACAGGGGATGATCTTCGGGGAAAGCCCCCTTGCCCATCATACTGATAATAACGGGAATGTCTTGGCTTTCGGCCAAAACCCGTAGCTCTTCATGGGCACCGGAACTTATAATTCCTCCGCCAGCAAAAATTAGAGGTCTCTCTGCCTTAGATATGGCCTTAACCGCTTGGAGCACCTGCAAAGGATGGGGGTTTTCATATACACGATAGCCCCTTAAGGTGTTCTTGGGAGGGTAACCGTTGAAAATGGCCGTCTGGGTGGTAACGTCCTTGGGGATATCAATGAGGACCGGTCCAGGCCGACCTGTACTGGCAATATAAAAGGCTTCGTGGATGGTGTTGGCAAGATCCGCTACATCCTTGACCAAAAAGTTGTGCTTAGTGATGGGCATGGTAATACCCGTGATATCCGCCTCTTGGAAGGCATCCCGGCCGATTAAATTTAACCCTACTTGGCCGGTTAAGAGGACGAGGGGAATAGAATCCATAAAAGCGTTGGTGATACCCGTTATAAGGTTGGTAGCACCCGGTCCGGAGGTTACTATGCATACCCCCGGCTTCCCGCTAACCCGTGCGTAACCATCGGCAGCGTGGACAGCACCTTGTTCATGACGGGTGAGGATGTGCCGGATATTGGCTACATAAAGTTCGTGGTAGAGGGGAAGAACAGCCCCACCCGGGTATCCAAATACTGTATC
>NZ_JAKKUR010000126.1 GCF_021890735.1 Thermanaeromonas sp. | reverse complement strand
TACTCTTTAAAAGTTAGAATGGCATTGGGTTGGCATACGTTCTGGATCTGCCCCGATTTGGCCAGGGCCATGAAACGCTCTCCTGTACGGCCCCGCCGGTAACAAGCAGTACAATAGCTAGGTAGATACCCCCGCTGGCAGAGATCCCGGATAACCTCATCAGGATGCCGGCGATCCTCCACTTCAAACTGGGGTATTTCCTCTTGTACTTGGGTATAGTGACGGCCATAGCCACCTACCCCTGTGCACGAGCCCGCACTGAGCTGGGAAACTCCTAGCTTAAAAAGCACGCTCCGGAATTCGGGGCTTTCCCTGGTGGAAAGGATAATTCCTGTATAGGGCACTGCCAGCCGGATCACTGCTACAGCTTTCTTAAATTCTTCGTCAGAAGCCAGGTAAGGAAAATTCTCCAGGGACACACCTTTTGCCGGACGTAGCCGGGGTATCGATATGGTGTGCGGACCTACGCCGAAGGCTTTCTCCAGGTGCCGGGCATGATACAGGAGGCCTAAAACTTCAAATTTGTAATCGTAAAGACCGAAAAGGACACCTAAGCCTACATCATCTATACCTGCTTCCATAGCCCTATCCATAGCCGTCGTGTGCCAATCATAATCAGCTTTGGGGCCAGAAGGATGCATATATTCATAGGTAGGTCGGTGGTAAGTCTCCTGGAAGAGCACATAAGTCCCGATACCAGCTTTTTTAAGCTCCCGGTACTCATCCACTGTGGTAGCCGCGATGTTTACATTCACCCTGCGTATACTCCCGTTCTTCTCTGTTATCCTGTATATCCGGCGGATAACTTCCACCACATACTCCAAGGGACAGTTTCGGGGATCTTCCCCTGCCTCCACGGCCAGGCGTTTATGCCCCAAGGATTCTAAAATGCGTACCTCCCGCTCCAACTCTTCCCAAGTAAGCCGGCGCCTGGTGAATTTATTATCCCGGCGGTAACCGCAATAACGGCAGTTATTAATGCAGTAATCGCTAATATACAGCGGCGCGAAAAGTACCATGCGCTTCCCGTAGATCTTTTCTTTTATCTCCCCTGCGGCGGTAAAGATGTCCTGCCACAAAGCCCCGTCTTTAGCCTGAAGCAGTACAGCAGCTTCATAAGGCTCAAGGCCTTTAGCTTCCCGAGCTTTCTCCACAATTTTCTCGGCTAATCCAGAAGGTGCCTTTAGAGCTTCCTCCAACAGGCCCTCGATTTCTTCCTGCGGTATAAAATCCGCCCGGTAATTATGTCCCGGAATATACATTTCTAGCTAGTCCCTCCTTTGGGTGGCTACATGTAAATGAGTGGGTACATACAAAATAAAAAGCTTACCCACCACCTGCGAATAGCTGGGTAAGCTTTTGTTACTCCCGATACCCATAAATCCATATCCTTACCCTCCCCTTGATATTCAGGGCGCCACCCCTCTTGGCTTCCCCTCATCGCAGGATTAAATTTCGCATCCTCCCGGACGGGTGCTAGGTCCCAGCCGAATACGGCTGTCCCCGCCCGAACCGGTCAGATTGTTCTAGTATTATTTTGTACAATCAACCGTAAAAAATCAAGTTAAAGTGGGTATAAGTATTTTGCCACGGTATCTCCTGCCCTCTTTAACCAAAGAAAATAACACCAAGGAATTCTTAAAAATAGGTGCATGGTAGGTAACCTTATACCTACTGAGCCTTTGGATTATTTCCCGTATAGCTGCTCCACGTGGGAGACAAGACTCTTCATTTTGGGTTTTAACTTGGGTAGCCACCTTTCATATTGCTCCTCCACGTATCTAGCCTCTTCTTCTTTATGCTGAGTGCGTAGGTAGCTCGAGTAAGCGGTTATTAGTTGACTATTAAGCAGTTCTAAGGGCGTTTCTATTGTTATATTTACTCCTTCTAAGGGCGTGGAGCGGCTAAGAAAGTTGTATATACACCTAGTATAAAGCATGTGTATAAGGCTTAACCTTAGCTCGGGGTTTGCCCATGTTATCCCTGAGAGCAACGCTTCCAGATATTTACTTATTTCACCCTCGCTATGCTTGTCTAGTTCATGTTGTAAGTAATGGAAAAGCTCGCGCAGGAAATGTTTCATCTCCTCTTTAAATTCCCTGTCACGGAATCCAGTTGTATTTCCTTCTTGCCTTTTTCTCCTGTACTGAAACGCACCAAAAAATCACATAGCCAATCAAAGTAGTGGTATACCCCGGAAATAACACAATAGAAAGGCACGTTCACCGCCAAACGGCCGTCTCGCAGGGCCTCTATAGCAGGTTTCAGGTCTTTTTTATCTCCAAGGAGATTAGCTCCAGGTACACCGGATAACGTTCTGTAATCTCTTCCATATCTTGAAAGAAATTCTTCCTGCTCAAGGCCCTCTCTATCTCGTAGTTCATTTATCTCTTCCCTTGCCTTACGTAAATCGTCAAGAGTCTTTCTGAGAAGCAGCAAATAAAAACTTTCTTGAGTATCCGGAAAAACAGCCCACCCTAAGGCTGTAAGGAATACCTTCAATTCGTCATCGGTATAGTGGTCGTAACATAAAGATAAAGCCATATTCTCTAGCGCCCTGTATATTACCTGTTCCATCTCGTAACGGTAAGAGCAATTCGGCCTCTCTCCCCCTTCTCTTCTTCCTCTTCATCACCTAAAGGTAAAAGGTGCACTGGAATCCGCACCTGGCGTAAATATGCTGGACTCTTATTTTATCCTTGAGCGGTTACTGGAATACGGCGATACTCGAGCCGTCCAGTGGGTTTTGAGCCAGTATGGAGATGAAGAAATCAAAAGAGTAATTAAAACCAGCCCTAGGCTATCTCCTAAAGCTGGCCAGGCTCCAGGATCTAGGCGATTTTCAAGTGCTGGAAAATAGAAGCCATCGCCTCGCGAGGCAGCAAAAAAGATTTTAAACTTACGCCAGTGCCTGGAACTCTACCAGCGTAAGTTTGCAGGAACAAACTTTAACTTATATCACGTGCTGAAAAGCCTTACCTACTTTGCCGATGCAGAAAATGAAAAGGACCCTATTTTACTGCGCCCCGTTAGTTGGACCCAAATAAAGAAGTACTTCGAACAAGTTGTGCCCCCGCTTTTAAACTGCATATAAACTTGCCCTTTATCCTCAAGTACCTGAGTTGCAGGTTGCTTTTTGGTCCTAGGTGGCTTAACGCGGCCAGGGTCTTTTTTTCCGGAGAATTTAATTATACTTAACCAACCAACCCCATAACCACCACACTTCATCTCCGTTTACACTCCGTTTTTTGAGCATATGTATTATAAAGTACTCCTAAAACTTTCCTCCAGGGGCCCCGTTAGAGCTTCAGGTGGCGGTTGCGCTTAAGCCTTTTTAAGAGCTTATCCAACTCCCATGTATTTATTATGTCTTCCGGTTCGAGCCAGGCCCGGCGGGCTACAGCCAACCCGTATTCCATATCTTC
>NZ_JAKKUR010000010.1 GCF_021890735.1 Thermanaeromonas sp. | reverse complement strand
CATATGGAAATCGTGGCCGCCCTGGTCTATAGCCTGATTAAAGATGCCCCACCTTTAGGGCAGGCTTTGTGTTGTTGTGAAACTTTTCCCACCCCAAAAAAGCATCTTAAGAGCGAAAAACTTCCGTTCGCCGCAGTTCTCTTGACAGCCAGGGCCTGCCTCTGCTAAAAATCTTCTTTGAAAAAATAAACTTCCTCACGGGAAGCTACTATAGAAATTTAGCATACACCGCATATTAAGGAGGATGGTAAGAGTTGCGAAGTATAGCGCATGAATAAATAATGTTCTGTATTATTGTGAATTTACGCTCTTGCATTATTATTATCATTCTAACGTAAAACAGCATATTTATAATATAGCTACATAGCTACATGAATAAGGAGTCATTTTTATTTTAAAGGAGTGAAAATCCAAATAAAATCTCGCTCTGCAGCAAAGAAGCCTGCAGAGCAAAGGCCGGAGGGGAGAACCATGACACAAGGGCGGGCACTAGAATCTTTATGGAAGGAAGAACAAATAATTTCTCCACCCGCGAAGTTCAAGTTACAAGCGAATATCAAAAATCTGCAGGTTTACCAGGAAGCCGCGAAGGACCCTCAGGGGTTCTGGGCGCGGCTTGCAGAAGAAGAACTGGTCTGGGATAAAAAATGGGACAAAGTGCTAGAGTGGAATCCCCCCTTCGCTAAGTGGTTTGTGGGCGGCCGGCTGAATGCAGCCGTTAACTGCCTGGACCGACATGCATACAGTTTCCGCCGAAACAAGGTAGCCCTCATTTGGGAAGGTGAACCTGGTGAGACGCGTCTTTACACATACGGGGAACTCTTGCGGGAAGTAAACAAGGCAGCCAACGTCTTACGACAACTCGGCGTGCAAAAGGGGGACCGGGTGGGCATTTATCTCCCCATGATCCCAGAGGCAGTTATTGCTATGTTGGCCTGTGCCCGCCTGGGAGCGGTGCATAGCGTGGTCTTTGGCGGGTTCAGCGCCGAGGCCTTACGCGACCGGCTCAACGATGCCCAGGCTAAGGTGCTTATCACCGCCGACGGGGGCTACCGGCGGGGCAAAGTGGTACCTTTAAAAGAGAACGCCGACCAGGCTCTGGAGCAGAGCCCATCGGTGGAAAAAGTTATTGTGGTACGCCGCACCGGCGAGCCAGTACCCTTTACACCGGGCCGCGACCTTTGGTGGGATGAGTTAATGGCCGGGGCGCCTGCATATTGTCCTGCCGAAGGCCATGATGCTGAGGATATGCTTTTCATCCTTTACACTAGCGGCACCACTGGCAAACCCAAAGGAGTGGTGCATACCACAGCTGGCTACCTTTTGGGCGTGCACGTGACCACCAAGTGGGTGTTCGATATTAAAGATACCGATGTTTACTGGTGCACCGCGGACATCGGCTGGATCACCGGGCATAGTTATGTAATCTACGGCCCGCTTTCTAACGGTGCCACTACCTTGATTTACGAGGGTGCTCCGGACTATCCCGACCGGGATCGCTGGTGGCAGATTGTGGAGAAGTACGGCGTAAACATTTTATATACTGCGCCAACGGCCATCAGATCTTTTATGCGCTGGGGCCCGGAATACCCTGAACGCCATGACCTTTCTAGCTTACGGCTTCTCGGGACCGTGGGTGAACCTATTAATCCCGAGGCCTGGATGTGGTTTTACCGCCACATCGGACGGGAGAAATGCCCGATAGTGGATACTTGGTGGCAAACCGAGACCGGTATGCACCTGGTTACTCCCTTACCTGGGATTACGGATCTAAAACCAGGCTCGGTCACTTTTGCTTTTCCCGGTATCGAGGTCGACGTTGTCGACGAACACGGCCATTCGGTACCGGTAGGCGCAGGGTACCTAGTGGTAAAATCTCCCTGGCCAGCCATGCTCCGCACTATTTACGGCGACCCCGACCGCTACGTGCAGCAATATTGGAGCCGGTTCCCCAACATGTATTTTACCGGCGACAGTGCCCGTCGTGACGCTGACGGCTATATCTGGATGCTCGGTCGAGTAGACGATGTGCTAAACGTCTCTGGGCACCGCATCGGCACGGCGGAAGTGGAAAGCGCCCTGGTAGATCACCCGGCGGTGGCCGAAGCGGCGGTTATCGGCAAGACCCACGAACTAAAGGGGCAAGCGGTGGTAGCCTTTGTAACTCTAAAGGAAGGCGTTGAAGGAACTGCTGAGCTAGCCGTAGAGCTTAAAGCTCATGTGGCCAGGAAGATCGGTGCCCTGGCTAGACCGGATGACGTCTTCTTTACCGCCGAACTGCCCAAGACCCGCAGCGGCAAGATTATGCGCCGCCTGTTGCGGGATATTGCCGAGGGGCGTGTCTTGGGCGATACTACTACACTAGCGGATCCTGGCGTGGTGCAGGAGCTCAAAGAGCGCTACGGTAGTGAAGAAGATTAACCGGCTCCTTTTCGGAACGAAGAAGGGAGGGTACTTCCATGATCAGCACAGAAACAAAAATTGTCAAGACAACCGAGTTTAAGGCTTTGGTTTCCAGTAGGTGGCTGATTGCGGCTATTCTGTCGTCCCTGGTTTCCCTGACGTATTACGGATTTATCCTTATGATAGGCCTTTCAAAAACAACAGTAGCACGCAAAATAGGAGAGGCTACAACCCTAGGGATCCCGCTAGCGCTCCTTGTTATAGTAGTCTGTTTCTTCCTGACCATTGTTTATGTACTGTGGTCTAACGTAAAATATGATAATTTAGTAACATCTCTAAGAAACAAACTTTCTCAACCTTAAGGAGGGTGCATCATGTCAACCAGCTTTGGTCAACCCACAGCCATGGCCATTCTCTTTTTCCTGTTGTTTGTCGCTTTATCCCTGCTCATCACCTATTGGGCGGCAAAAAGGACAAAGACCACGAGCGAGTATTACGCGGCTGCCCGGCGGGTGACCGCCTTACAGAACGGCTTGGCGTTGGCCGGCGATTATATGAGCGCCGCTTCCTTCCTGGGGATTGTGGGTTTGGTTGCATTAAAGGGTTTTGATGGTATGATTTATGCAATTGGCTACCTTGTCGGCTGGCCAGTATTGCTTTTTCTCCTAGCCGAACCGCTTCGTAACTTAGGAAAATTTACTTTCGCAGATGTACTGGCTTACAGGCTGCAGAACAGGCCGATCCGGGTGGCGGCAGCGGTAGGAGGTATTCTTACCATACTGTTCTACACTATTGCCCAGATGGTTGGCGCGGGGAACCTTATCAAGCTGATGTTCGGTCTCCCGTATGAAGTGGCTATTGTTATTGTCGGGATCGTGATGCTGATTTACGTTCTTTTTGGAGGAATGATTGCCGTTACCTGGGTGCAAATTATCAAAGCGATTCTCCTTCTCAGTGGTGTTACCCTGCTTACCGTTCTCAGTATGGCTAAGTTTGGTTTTAATCCCGGCAAGCTTTACGCCGCCGTGGCTGAAAGATACGGTCAGGCGGCGTTAGAGCCCGGTGGGTTGATCCAGAATCCCTTAGATGCCGTTTCTCTAGGGCTGGCCCTCATGTTCGGGCTCCTGGGACTGCCGCACATCCTGATGCGCTTTTATACTGTGCCGGATGCTAAGGAAGCCCGTAAATCAACAGTATGGGCAATAGGATTTATCGGCTATTTCTACTGTATCATTCCCCTTGTCGGCTTTAGCGCCTCTGTCCTTGTTGGGCGGGAAATCATTAGCAGTATTGATAAGGGCGGTAATATGGCTGCACCCCTGCTCGCAGAGCTACTAGGGGGAACGCCTTTCCTCGGGTTTATCGCCGCCGTAGCCTTTGCCACAATTCTGGCCGTTGTAGCTGGTCTTACCCTTTCCGGGGCTTCTGCTTTATCGCATGACATCTACGTCAATGTCATAAAGCGCGGGCAAGCGGGAGAGCAGGAACAAGTAAAGGTAGCCAAGGTCGCGACAATCGGCGTCGGCGTCTTGGCCATACTGCTTGGCATCTTCTTTAAAGGGCAGAACGTAGCCTTTATGGTTGGTCTTGCCTTCGCGGTGGCTGCAAGTGGCAATTTCCCTGCGCTGTTACTGTCTATTACATGGAGTAGATTGAGCACTACAGGTGCTGCCGCTTCTATTGTAGTGGGAGCTGTCCTGGCGACATTGCTAATTATCTTTAGTCCTACGGTCTGGGTAGATATACTCAAGTACCCGCACGCTATCTTTCCTTTGAACAATCCGGCGATCGTGTCAATGCCCGTGGGATTTGCAGTGGCCTTCATTGGATCGTTGCTATTCCCAGATCGTGAAGCCGAGGCGAAGTTTGAAGAACAGCAGGTCCGGACTTACCTAGCCATCGGAGCAGAATAACCGTTCGGTGTTAGAATTACCACTTGTTGAGACAAACGAGTGTCGCCCGGTGATACAGAACTCACGGCAATGGGGGCACGTAGTTTTTTCAGAGCAGCCCAAAGAGGCTGTTTTTTTCTTGCTATTACAGTATTACCTGGTCCAAAACACATAGGCTACCTCACCTGCGCTCACTAAAAGGAACTCTCACTTCCTATTCCTCCCTCAACCTTCGCCTTGTTAAGGTATCACCTCGGTCCTAAAAGCTCCCGCAGGCGAGCTAGGGCCTGGCGTTCTATGCGCGAGATCTGTACTTGGGAAAGGCCTAATTTTTCTGCCACTTCAGTTTGGGTTTTGTCCTGGAAGAAACGCATAACTATTACCTTCCGGTGTTTTTCCGGCAGTTTTAGAAGCACTTCCTTTAGCGCTATCTTATCCAGCCAGGCAGGTTCCTGCTCGCTCTCATCTTGAAGCTGATCTAAAACATAGATGGGATCTCCATCATCCTGGTAGACGGTCTCATGGATGGACCCGGGAGACTGTATTGCCTCCAGGGCGGCCACGATTTCCTCTCGGGAAAGGTCTAAGGCCTGGGCGATTTCATTTATACCGGGCTCCCGCCCAAGTTTCTTAGCCAGCTCCTCCCTGGCACGGTTGACTTTAAAAGCCGTCTCTTTTAAGGACCGGCTGACCTTTACGGAGCTATCATCCCGGAGAAAGCGCTTTATCTCTCCCAGGATCATGGGTACCGCGTAGGTAGAGAATTTAACCTGGTAGCTTAAGTCGAACTTGTCGATAGCTTTAATCAAACCGATGGTGCCTATCTGGAAAAGGTCCTCCAGCTCATAACCCCGGTTTTGAAAACGCTGGACTATGTTGAACACAAGCTTTAAATTACAATTTATTAAGCGCTCCCTGGCCTCACGGTCTCCTTCCTTGGCGCGGCGCAAAAGCTTGAGTGTCTCTTCCTCCGATAACAGAGGAAACCGGGGCAAGTTCATCTCCGATAAGCGCAACTCCCCCGCCCCCTACATTTTAGGCGGTAGTAACCGACGGGTTTAATTTTTTCCTCATGACTACCCGGGTACCCCGGCCCTCTTCTGAGGTAACTTCTAGCTCATCCATAAAAGATTGCATAAAGGCAAAGCCTAAGCCCATTCTTTCAGGATCAGTAGAATAGGCTGGCTGCATAGCCTGGGCAATATCTGGTATCCCTTTACCATCATCCTCTACAATGATCTCCAATCCATCCTGCAACCGGTTAACGGTTACGCGTACCCATCCCCGCGGTTCTCCCCCGTAGCCGTGGATGATAGCGTTAGCCACAGCTTCTGAAACAGCTACCTTTATCTCCTCCAACTCGCTCAAAGTTATATCGGCCTGGGCAGCGAGGGCCGCTACAGCCACCCTGGCCAGGCCTACATTTTCCGGAAGGCTTAAAAATTCCAAACGCACGGTGTTCAGTACTTCTCCGTTTCCTTTGGGCATCGCCCCATCCCTCCCCTTATTCGGCCTGCATCATTTGCGTAAAGCTCTTACTATTCCTT
Organism: Thermanaeromonas sp.; assembly: GCF_021890735.1. Classification (GTDB taxonomy): domain Bacteria; phylum Bacillota; class DSM-521; order Neomoorellales; family Neomoorellaceae; genus Thermanaeromonas. The sequence goes on along the minus strand of NZ_JAKKUR010000010.1, from coordinate 44,771 downwards.
CCCGGCTTTGCGGAGATATTCCTGCGGCTCTTCCTCTACTATATCCATGATTTTACTTAAGCCCGCAAGATCCAAAAGGCGGCGTATCTGGGGCTGAGGCCGGCAAATAACGACTTTTCCCCCTGTCTGGCTTATACGTCGGTAGCGCCCGAGGATGACCCCTAGACCGGAGCTGTCCATAAAGGAAACTCCCTCCAAGTCTAAGCAAAGTATGTGTGCCCGGGCGTGTTCCAGAGAGGATTCTAATTCTTGCCGCAGCCTATCTGCCGTGCTCAAATCTACCTCGCCCTTAACCCTGGCTATAAGGGCCGAACCTTCTTGGCTAAAAAATACCTGCAAAATAAAACCCCCCCAAACAGCTTTACGGGGAGGTATTTTTCGCCACAGGACCTCTTTTTTCCTGCAAAAATATGGTAAGTTGGGGGCTAAAAAATGAAGACTGCACGTATGACCCGCTGTATCTCTTGTTTCAAACCGGCCCGCGGCACGTCCTGACCGGCCAAAAGGTCTGTACGGTTTATTTCCCGGCCATCTTCTAAAACGACTATCTCACCTAATTTCTGGCCTTCCTTTACCGGCGCCTTTATAAGGCCCGGTATCTCCAAGCGGGTAGTAATGCGCTCTTCTTCCTTGCCCGTTCTGGGTACTACGGCACCTACCTTACCAGAAGCAACGACAGGAATCTTTTCTTGGCGCCCTTTATCTACCCCTATCTCAGCCACCGTCTCTCCAGGGTTGTAAATTTTATGCCATTTCCACTGCCGGAAGGCCCAATTGTACAACTTCATAGATTCTGTAAAATGCCCGCGGGGTGTCTCCACACCCATGACTACTGCGATAAGCCTTAAGCCGTCCCTTTCTACAGTAGAGACCAGGTTAAGGCCTGCCGCCTCGGTATATCCCGTCTTAAAGCCATCGGTACCGGGGTACCAATATAACATTTTATTAGTGGTATCTAAAATAGTTAAAGGTTCCTGGCGGAAGGTATAGCGCTTTATAGAGGTCCATTCCAATATTTTGGGGTACCTTAAAGCATACCGGGCAACCAAAGCCATATCGTATGGCGTTGTATAATGGTTGGGATCATGAAGGCCGTGACAATTGGTAAAGTTGGTGTTTTTGAGACCCAATTCTTTGGCTTTCCTGTTCATAAGCTCGACGAAAGCTTCTTCCGTACCCGCAATGTGTTCGGCGACTGCGACGCTAGCATCGTTAGCCGAAGCTACAGCGATGGCTATAAGCAGTTTCTCTAAAGGGAAGACCTCGCCCTCGGCCAAAAACACCTCCGCGCCCCCAAAGCTTTCAGCCCTCTCGCTAACCTGCACCGGATCATCCAGGCTGACCTGGCCACTGGATACGGCGTCCATAGCTACTACCATGGTCATAAGCTTAGTCATACTAGCCGGATAACCTTTAAAATGGGCATTTTGTTCCCACAATACCCTTCCCGTCTGGGGGTCCATAAGGATGGCTCCTTTAGCATTAAGCTTTAATGCAGGAGCACCTTGGGTCGCTTCTTCGGCCTCCTCCGCCTGGGCTTCAACCTCACCGAAGGCTCGCCAGGAAAATGAACCCCCAAGGCTGACGAAAAGGGTTATAGCCAGGGCAAAAGCTACCAACTTCCGCAACTTTTTCTCCCCCCATTTCCCCTAAAAACATATTCAGGAACGGGGGTGGGTATGATTGTAAATTTCCCTAATTTTTCTTTGGGTCAAATGGGTATATATCTGGGTAGTGCTTATGTCGGCATGGCCTAAGAGTTCTTGGACTGAACGCAGGTCGGCACCGTTTTCTAAAAGGTGGGTAGCGAAAGAGTGGCGTAAAGTGTGGGGAGTGATATTAGAAAGTCCTGCCGCCCTGGCATAGGCTTTGATGATTTTCCAGCAGCCCTGACGTGTTAGCCTTTTTCCCTGCTGATTTATAAACAAAGCCTTCTCACGCTTGTCTTTAAGAAGCTTCCCTCGCCCGTGCCGGAGGTAATTTTCTAAATGAAAACAGGCGATGGACCCTATGGGGATAACCCTTTCCCGTGAGCCTTTACCCAGGCACCGGACGTACTCTTCTTTTAGGTTTATTTGGTCTATGTTCAGCGCAACCAGTTCCGAGACCCGCAGACCGCTGGCGTAAAGGAGTTCTAACATGGCCTTATCTCGAAGCCCTGAGGGAGTTTGGGGCTGCGGCTGCCTTAGAAGAAGTTCCACCTCCTGTACGGTCAACACCTTGGGCAACTTTTTAACCTGGCGCGGGGATTCTAGGGTTGCGGTGGGGTCAGAGCTGAGGATCCCTTCTCTTAGTAAAAATTGATAAAAAGAACGGATGGCGGCCAGGTGCTGGCTAACAGTGGCCGGAGAACGTCCCTGTTTTTTCAAATGCATTAGATAAGCTATAATAAGGCCACGATTTGATTCTTTAAGAGAAGTTACCCCGGCCTTAGACAGGTAATCAAAGAATTGCTCCAGGTCACTATGATAAGAGGCTAGTGTGTTCTCAGCCAGCCCTCGTTCTATGGCCAAGTAATATAAGAACTCATCTAAGAGTTCCCGCACAAACCCTCACCGTTCCCCATGGCTTAAGTTTCTATTTCAATTTATTTCCACATTTCCTGGTAAACTCCTCCACGTTAAATAAAAAACCCAAGGAAAAGTGTCCTAAGGCGTCCGCTGGGGCTGCTGGCCCTTATAATATTCCCTTAGCCTAGCCAGCAAACCTTCCCAAAACCCGGATGTTTCCTGAACCTGGTTGGAAAATACTTCGTTTTCTGTGCCCACAGGTGGAAGATTATCCCGATGGGGTTGCTGGGAAAAAAGCCCGCCCAAAAAAATTACCGTAATAACCAACAAGCCCGCTAAAAGCCACACCAGCTTTCGCCGCCAGTGGGTAATAGTTACTACCAGCATTTACCTCCCCCCTTATACATTTAACATAAATTTTAGAAGCGGAGGTATTAAGTATCCCTCCACAAGCCCGCTTAAAGTGACCAGTACACCCAGACCGGCCATAGACAAAGAATATGTAATCAACTCCCGGGTAAAAATACCTGAAGTACGTCCCCGCCATAGGCTCAAAGAAAAGGAAACGGATAATATGCCCGCCAAAAATACGGCAGGCAACCGTAACAGGTTGGGGGGCAGGATAGAGACGAGAGCGAGAAGTATACCTACTAGGGCTTTTTCCTGTACCAAAAAGGCTACTGTAAAGCCCAATATAAATCCGCGTGTAAATATGGCTACCAGCACGAAGGGTGCACCTATGACCGTTAAGCCTAAAAGGTAAAGAACCCCTACCTCTCTTATCCCCTGCCATGCAGCCTGGTAAAGGAGGGATCCTGGAACGGGTAAAGAATTTGCGATTTGATTTAAAAGATCATCTACATAGGCTACAAGTTTAACTTCTTCGCCCTGGCCTAAAATTAATACCGCAGCAGCACCTGTTACCGTCCCTATAAGGAGGCTCAGGCCTACCAGTATATACATACCGAAGTTTTCCTCTAGATGTTTGACCAGAGCCTCCTCAATCATAATATCCTCCTAAGTTAAACTAAGGCTTTTCCCCTAATAATGGATATGCCCGGCCGGTAAATTTATACCTTACCAGCAGCAAACTTAAAATAGTCTTGGCATCCATGATCTCCCCGGTGCGGGCTTTTTCTAAAGCCTCTTCTAGGGGGAGGGATACGATCTGTAAGAATTCATCCTGGTCGGGTTGGGCTTCTTTCTTGGATAACTCAGTAGCTAAGAAAAGATGCATAACTTCATTAGAAAAGCCTGGGGTGGTATAAAATGTAAGCAGCGGCTCCCACCGGCTTGCTTCTATTCCTACCTCCTCTTTGAGTTCTCGCCTCGCGCAATCTAAAGGGTCTTCTCCCTCTTCGAGTTTACCAGCAGGTATCTCTAAGGTAACTTTTCCTATGGGATAACGGTATTGTCTTACAAGGTAAACCTGCCCCTCCCCCGTCAAAGGAACTACGCCCACGGCACCGGAATGCTCTACTACCTCCCGGCTTGCTTCCCGGCCATCAGGTAGCTTCACAATATCACGGCGCAAATTTAAGATTTTGCCTTTATAAATCCTCTCGGATTTGACGCATTTTTCCTCTAGCTCCAAAGAGTTCCCACTCCTTTCTGGATTTTAGTTTATCTTTGCCCCGATACGGAGTTTGTCCGCTACCAGAGCAATGAATTCTGAATTCGTAGGCTTGCCCCTTTCCATATTGATGGTATACCCGAAAAACTTGGTCATCATCTCTACATTACCACGGTCCCAGGCAAGCTCAATGGCATGCCGAATAGCTCTCTCCACCCGGCTAGGTGTAGTCATATACTTCCGGGCAATCATGGGATAAAGTTCCTTGGTAACGGCACCTAAAAGGTTCATATCTTCTATAACCAAAAGGATGGCTTCCCGCAGGTACTGATATCCTTTTATGTGGGCCGGTATACCCATCTGATGGAGAATCTTCGTAACTTCCACATCCATGTTGCGGTTACGTATCACTGGAGAGGAAGGGGAAACAGACTGACCGTTAGCTAGCTGGCGCAGGCGATTACCCAAAACTTCTAAATCGAAGGGCTTCAATATGTAATAATCGGCTCCCAATTCTAAACTTCTGATAGTTACGGCTTCCTGCCCCAAAGTGGTTAGCACCACTATTTTGGGTCGGTTCTCCCATTCAGCCAACCGCTCCAGAACCCCAAGGCCATCGAGATGCGGCATGATAATATCCAGCACAACAATATCCGGCTCATGCTCCCGGATGAGCTGTAGTGTCTCATGCCCGTTATGGGCTATACCAGTCAAAATCAAATCCGGCTGTTCATTAAAAAATTCCTCCAGTACCTCACAAAATTCACGATTATCATCTGCAATTAGAACTTTTATAGGCTGGCCCATTAACTGCACCCCGCCTTCTAACATTTTCCTTTCAACCGGGCAATAGATTTCGACGTAAGGTAGGGATAATCCTTCCAATCGCACCAAAACCCAAAACTTTTGCTCCTCCGCCAAAAAACGCGTAAAAACATAACTAAGGCTACCAGGAAAATGCACCAAGAATAGCCTGGTAGCCTGACCAGTAGAAGTTTCCTCCCAAAGACCGGCCTCTTTGACCATCCATTCGGCTAGCACTCCGTAACCCCTAGCCGGATCGTTTACGAAAACATGGGTGACAGCTCCTACGAGCCGCCCATCTTGGATAATGGGGCTTCCACTCATTCCCTGAATTATCCCACCCGTCAGGGCCAGCAGACGGGGATCCGTAATGCGTATGACTAAACCCTTGCCGTTAGGGCTCTGCTGTGGCAGCACCTTCTCAATATAGGCCTGAAATTTTTCTACCTGTTCTCCTGAAACCACTGTCAATATTTCGGCTTCTCCAGGATGAACCTGAGAAACAAGGGCTACGGGAATCGGTTCTGGGTAAGGCCCAGGAGCAGGTTTCCCCTGTAATATACCAAAAATCCCAAATTCTGTATTTTTTTCAATTATGCCGGTAAATTCTCCTTTATCAAGAAAAACTCCTACCTTTTCGCCCGGGTATCCCCGTCGGCCTTGTTGAATACCCTTTATCAGAGCTGCTACTATACGCCCCCCGGCTATATTTACATCCTTCTGCCCCCCCTCTGGAACTACCTTGTGACCGAGGGCTCCGTAAATACCACGCACCGGATCATAAAAAGTTAAGGTACCTACACCCGCCGCACTATCCCGGACGTAAAGACCGAGGCGATACCGTTTTGTCTTATGACAGTACTCGGGTTTTATTTTTATTTTAAGGGTGTCCTCCCCCCGGCGTACCAAAAGCTCCGCCTCCCGGCCGGCTCTACCAGCAGCGTCGATCAACTGAGCTAAAACCTCTTCGCTACTAACCTCCTGACCATCCACCGCCAGGATGGTATCACCTACCGTTAACCCGGCCAGCCGGGCCGGGTATTTTACCTTACCAGGAGCTGTTTCCACACCGGCCTCTCCCACTATCAGTACACCTTGAGTATGCAAAAGGATACCGATAGAGTGGCCTCCAGGCGTTACAGAAACCGGTTTTATTACGTGAACTTTAATATTTTTTAGGGGAATAAGACCAAAAAGTTTTAGCTCTAGGTGCAAGTCCCCCGGAGCCCAAGGTTTAATATCCCCGTTTGCACAAAGGATCCGGCCGCCAGCCTGGCCATCATACAGAAACCAGCTTAAACTTTTTTCTAGAAAAGAAGGTAATTCCCAATTAAGGTTTATATTTTCTCCTAATATAACTTGTTGTTCTTCCGGTAAAGCGAAAAATCCCCGCACCGGTGGGGAAAAATAACCTAAGAATAAGCTGAAAGCCAACACAATACCTAAAATTTGGCGCTTTAGTTTTTTCAAGTCCTCACCTCGCTTTTTTGTTTTTTTAGTGGCCTAAAAATAAAATGCCCCGCTCGCCCGCTTTTATGCTGTAAAAAACGGGCTATTAGCGAGGCTTAGCCTGCCAGACGGTGAAATAACGGGATATTTTGTTTTAATTTCGTTTAATTGCTTTAGCCTGGTCTAGAAGCTCTGCCGCGTGTTTTAGAGCTGTCGGGCTGGCTTCACCCGACAGCAGGCGGGCAAGTTCGAATATCCTATCCTTACCTTTTAGCTCGCTCACTAAGGTATAGGTACGGTCACCCTTGACTACTTTGTTAACGTTAAAATGGCGGTCGGCCAGGCTTGCTAGCTGTGCAGAATGGGTAACGCAGAGCACCTGGTGCTTTTTACCAATATGGGCTAGGTGAAGGGCTACGCTCCGGGCAGCCTGCCCGCCCACGCCGGCATCTATTTCGTCGAAAATGAGAGTGGGTATCTCATCTACACCCGCTAAAATACTCTTTAACGCCAACATCACCCTGGCCATTTCTCCTCCTGAAGCTATCTCGGCCAAAGGGTACATTCCTTCTCCAGGATTGGGTTGAAAATAAAATTCGACCTCATCCTTACCGGCAGGTCCCGGTTCAGCCCGGTAGCTTACGCCTATACTTACCTTGGCCGCCGGCATGGACAGCTCCCCTAACACGGCCTGTATTTCCTTCTCTAATTTTTGGGCGGCTTCAAGGCGCAAACGGTGAAGCTCTGCTGCCTTTTCCTCATATGCAGTAAGAAGGTTTTGGCACTCTTCCTCGAGGCGGGAAGCGAGCTCCTCGCTTTGTTCTAAGCGGGCAAGCGTTGCGGCTGCTTCTTCGCGAAAATGCAAGATCTCTTCTACGGTGCCACCGTATTTCTTATGCAGTCGCCGTAAAGTTTCCAGCCTATCTTCTATTTCCTCCAGTCGCCTAGGGTTGAATTCTAAGGCCTCCCTATAGGAACGGAGGGCTTTAGCTACTTCTTCCACTTGTAGGCTGGCCTCTTCTAACATACTTATCCATTTTTTTAATCCAGAGTCTAAATTGGCCATGGAGTTAAGGATTTCTGCCGCTCGGGCCACAAGATCATATGCTGAAGGCTGCCCTGCTCCCCCTCCAAAAAGGTAGGTGTAAGCTGTCTCCGCACCCTTGACCAGTTCCTCAGCTGAACTAAGGATTTTAAGCTCTTGCTTAAGCTCTTCTTCTTCCCCTGGCTTAGGGGCAACGCGATCTATTTCCTCAATCTGGAATCGCAACAAATCCTTCTGCCTTTCCCTTTGGCCGGGATCTCCGCATAATTCTTCCAACTCGCGTTTTGTTTGCCGCCAACGGTTGTAAATGCCTTCTATTTCTTCACGCAAGCCGGATAATCCTCCAAAACTATCTAAAAGCTTAAGCTGGTAGGCAGGCCGTAAAAGGGATTGGTAAGCGTGCTGGCCGTGAATATCCACGAGATGCTGACCGATCTTTTGGTACATGGACAGGGTGACCGGCCGCCCGTTGATCCGGCAGGAGTGACGTCCGCTCCGGCTCAGTTCTCTAACCAAAAGCACGCTCCCGTCTTCCTCAGGCTTAAGGCCAAGTTCTTTTAAGGTTTCTTCCACGCCCTTTAGATTCTGGCAATAAAAAAGCCCGCTTACGAAACCCCGCTCGGCCCCTTCACGTAGATAGTCTCCTGATGCCCTAGCTCCTACTAGCAAGCTTATAGCATCTATTATTATGGATTTACCGGCCCCGGTTTCTCCGGTAACCACATTCAGCCCGGGAGCCAAATGCAGCTCTAATTTTTCAATTAAGGCAAAATTCTCTATTTGAAGTTCGGCCAGCATGTTCTCTACCCCCTGGTGTGCAGGAGAGCATGAAAACGTTCTAGGATATGGTGTACGGCTTCTTTAGGTTTTACAATGACAAGAATGGTGTCGTCACCGGCCACGGTTCCTATAATCTCCGGCCATTCTACCTGGTCGATGCATGAGGCTACCGCATGGGCAGTGCCCGGGAGGGTCTTAATTACCACCAAGTTCTCGCTGAAATCAATTTTTAGCACAGAGTCTTGGAAGAGCCTTTCCAAGCGAAGGTATGGGTTAGCGCGCTTATCTCCGGGGGGAAGGGCATAACGGTACCTGTTTTCTCCAAAGGGGATTTTTATAAGACCGAGTTCTTTGATGTCCCGCGAGACGGTAGCCTGGGTAACCTTTAACCCCCTTTTTTTAAGTTCCTGCGTCAACTGCCACTGGGTGGCTACGGGTTTTTCGCTAATAATTCCCAGGATAAGCCGCTGGCGGGCACCCTTATCCATCCTTACTCCCCTTCCCTGAATTTCTCCCGGAGAAGAGTATAAAAGGATCGCTCCTTAAGCCTTATAAGCCGCGCCGAGAAAGGGGCCCGGGAGGTTATCACTTCATCTCCGTGCATCAAGTTTATACCCTGCTGGCCGTCTACTGTGAGCATAACCTCGGCGCCAGCAGTGTAAACCGTCACCCGTACCTCTTGATCTGCAGGAACTACCAGCGGCCGGGCGTAAAGGGTGTGGGGGCATATGGGGGTTAGGATCATGACCTGTAGCTGAGGTGAAACCAAAGGGCCTCCGGCTGATAGGCAGTAGGCTGTAGAACCGGTCGGAGAAGAAATAATGAGGCCATCTGCCCGGTAGGTATCAAGATAGTGGGGACCTATATAAACTTTAAGCCTTAACATACGGGAAAAGGCTCCTTTGGTGATCACTACATCGTTTAAACCCCAAAATTCCTTTCTGGTCCCCTGCCGTACCAAGGAGCTTTTTAGCATCATGCGCTCTTCTATATGAAAGCGGCCCAAAAGGAGCTGCTCTAGGGCCGGAAAGAGCTCCTTTACTTCAATTTCGGTAAGAAAACCTAGATGGCCCAAGTTTACCCCTAGAACGGGAGTCCCCCACGGGGCGAGAATACGCGCAGACCTTAACAGTGTCCCGTCGCCTCCCAAAGACAATACACAATCGGCGCTGGCCAGGACTTCCGGTTCGGCACCCCACCAGGGACAACCGAGCTTTACGGAATTGCTTTTTAAAATCAGAGGCTGTACTCCCTTTTCTTCCAGCCACCTGGCCAGCCCCAGCGCCACTTCCCCGACTCCTTGTTTATCTAAATTGGCTATAAGGCCAATTTTTTTCAACCTCTGTCCCCCATTTCCGGGAAATATTATACCATATATTTACTTGAGCCTAACGCAACTGGGTATGGGCCTGGTCCACAACTGAAAAAATTTGTGCTTCAAGCTCTTCTTCCGCCAGGCCCGGAACACCCAGCACACCCCAAAGAAAAAACTCCCGGTTGCCTTCCGGCCCCAAGAGGGGAGAAAAAGTAAGACCGTGCACACCGAAACCCTGCCTGCGGGCACCCTGAGCTACTTCCCGTAATACTTGCCGGTGAACCTCCGGGTCACGCACTACTCCGCGTTTGCTCACCTTTTCAGGGCCGGCCTCGAATTGGGGTTTAACTAAGGCTAAGACCTGACCCTCGGGTTTCAAACAGCGGGCTACTGCCGACCAAACCTTGTTAAGGGAAATAAAAGACAGGTCTAGAGTAGCCAGATCTACCAACTCTCCTAGAATGTCCGGTGTTAAATACCTTACGTTTACACGTTCATGTGCTACCACCCGGGGATCTTGCCTTAAACTCCAGTCCAATTGCCCGTAACCCACATCGACTGCATGAACCCTTTTGGCCCCGTGCTTCAAAAGGCAATCGGTAAAGCCTCCGGTGGAGGCACCCGCATCTAAAGCCACTTTGTCCCTAGGATCTACCGTAAAAACTTCCAACGCATGTTGCAATTTTAGCCCTCCCCGGCTCACGTAGGGGCAAGAGGATCCCACCACTTCTAATCGAGCGTTAGCAGATATCATAGTGCCCGGCTTGGTTACCTTCTGACCTTCCACCAGCACGTTACCCGCCATGATGGCTGCCTGCGCCTTCTCCCGGCTGGGAAAGAATCCTCTATCTACCAGCTCTACATCCAGCCGCTTCTTAAGAGTACCCATCTTCCCCCTCCGGTTTATAGAGCATGAAGTAGGCTTTCCACAGCTTGGGCTACGCCCGCGGCTGTAAGACCCAATTTTTCTCTCAATATATCAGGTTTCCCGTGCTCTACAAAAATATCCCTTATACCTAGGTTTCTAACCTTTACGCCCGTACACCCGCTCTCCGCCAGGGCCTCCAAAACTGCGCTCCCGAATCCTCCGGCTACCACATGTTCTTCTAAGGTAACAAGGTGCCCAGTTTTTTTAGCCCATTCGACGATCATGTCTTTGTCTAAAGGTTTAATAAAACGAGCATTGATAACCCCTATGTCGAGCCCGCGCGCAGCCAGGATCTCTGCCGCATTCAGCGCCGCATATACTAGAGGGCCGATGGCCACGATCACCGCTTGCCGTCCCTCTCGTAAAATTTCCCCCTTACCGATCGGTAACGGCTGGGCCGGATCCTCCAGAGGGACTCCTACCCCCGGACCCCGCGGGTAGCGAATGGCGGCCGGGCCTTCAACCTGGAGGGCCGTCACCAGCATGCATTTAAGTTCCTGCTCATCCTTCGGAGCCATGAGCACCATACCCGGAATACACCTGAGAAGTGCGATATCGAATATGCCTTGATGCGTTTCCCCATCCTCTCCTACCAACCCTGACCGGTCTAGAATGAAAGTAACCGGAAGACGCATCAGGGCCACGTCATGAATAACCTGATCTATAGCCCGCTGGAGAAAAGTCGAGTAAATGGCCACTACAGGCCGGAAACCCATGGTGGCCAAGCCAGCCGCCAAGGTAACGGCGTGCTGCTCAGCGATACCCACGTCAAAAAAGCGATTAGGAAAGCGCCTAGCAAAGGACGTAAGGCCCGTCCCGTCCGGCATGGCCGCCGTAATAGCCACTATCCGTTCATCTTGTTCCGCTTGCCGCACAAGCTCGGCCCCGAACACAGATGTAAAGGTAACGGGACCTGGAGAAGGTAGTATTTTCCCTGTGTGCGGGTCAAAGGGTCCTACCCCGTGAAACACCTCCGGTTGGTTTTCCGCCGGAGGGTACCCTTTACCTTTTCGAGTAACCACATGCACTAACACCGGACCCGGAGTCCGGCGTGCCTGCCTGAGTATTTCTTTGAGCTGGAGAAGGTTATGCCCGTCTATGGGACCCAGGTAAGTGAATCCCAGCTCTTCAAAAAGCATACCGGGGATAACTAGATATTTAAGGCTATCCTTTAAGCGCTCTATCAATTTCAAAAAATGTGGGCCCAATCGGGGTAGACGCTTCAAAATAAGCTCTAGCTCTTCTTTGCTCCGGAAGTAACGGGGGTCGGTACGCATCCTAGAAAGATAAGAAGCAAGCCCGCCTATCGGCCCCGATATGGACATCTCGTTATCGTTCAATACCACGATCAAATGGGTCCTAAGGTGGCCAGCATGGTTTAGGGCTTCAAAGGCCATGCCCCCGGTCAAAGCTCCATCTCCGATGACCGCCACAACCTCAAAATCCTCTCCCCTTAAATCCCTGGCCAGGGCCATACCCAATGCAGCAGATACCGAGGTGCTGCTATGGCCGGTATTGAAAACGTCATGGGGGCTTTCTTCCCTTTTAGGAAAACCGCTCAAGCCCCCAAACTGACGTAGAGTAGACAATCGTTCCCTTCTTCCTGTAAGCATCTTGTGTACATAGCACTGGTGTCCCACATCCCAAATTATCTTGTCCCGGGGCGAATGAAACACCATGTGCAGGGCTAGGGTCAGTTCGACCACACCTAGATTAGGGGCCAGGTGGCCGCCCGTCCTAGACACAATAGATACTAATTCTTCACGTATTTCCTGAGCCAACACCTCCAATTGCTTCAGGTTTAAACTTCTCAAATCTTCCGGCGAGTTGATTTTATCGAGAATCCTCATGAATCCCTACCTTTCCTTTTTGGATTGTTGGAGGGTACCCACATTTTCCCTGTTATCCTCTCCAAAAAATGCAAAATACAGCCGACCCGGAAAACTATTTCGTTAGCCTCCTGCAAGGCAAAACTTTTACCCAGCGCTTTACCTCCAACGGTAAGAGCTGAGATAGCCGCGGTCATGGCAGTGGTTATCCATATATCCTGGGTTGATCCTCCCACCAATCGGAAGAGGATGCTGGCTCCTATGGCACCGCTAAGGGTGGCGCACACATCGCCCACTACATCGTTGGCAAAGCTCGCTACCCGGTCGGCGTTGCGGAGGAGCCAGATAGCTTCTTTGGCCCCCGCCACCTTCCTTGCCGCGCGTGCATGTAAAGGCGGCTCTACTGCTGCTGCTACGGCTATACCTAAAATATCAAAGGCTATACCCGTAAGTATGATTGCTACTAGTAAAGTAAAAGAAACCAGAAGGGAGGTCAACCGCCCAAGGAAGGTTTGGGATAAGTAACCCAAGCTTAAGGCCAAAAAAAAAGTACCGATACCGGTGGTTAGTGCATTCCGCCAAGATCTCCGCTTTCGGGTCTTATTACTCCCCAAATACCGAAACTCTCCTCCAAAGAAAGGTCTGTTGCTCGCTTACCGCTACAGTGGGTGGCAACCTGCCAGGTAAACGTTGTGGCTTAGGTCCAGCAGGTTTTCCCGGCAACCTACCGCCCGTCGCCGTAAGCGGCGGTTCCCCTTTAAAGGTTGCCCTGTAACGTCGCCGTATACAGAGCTGGATCACCACTTAGCACACACTTTAATCCCTGGCAGGCCTTACCAACGAAGCGGTAAACAGCCTAGGAGTTTTCCTCCACAGCACCAACCCTTTCCTAGCCTCTTTTGCAGCTGTGGTTTCAACCTTGACGTTAGCCCCCAATGATGAGGCTGGTTTCCACCACAACCACTCAAGGCAGGCTACGCTGCAGCCAGCACCCTTTGTACCGACTGCAGGTTTATACCCCAAGCCATAGTACTCATCCCCGCTTTCGAGGACTTTCCCACGCACTTGGGTCTCCGCGGAAGGAGGGTCAACGCCTACATGCCTTTGTAGATCGCCCTCCTTCCTTAACTCCCAGCACCAGCCCCCGACTGGGCGTCGGCAGCCAGCACCAGGAACTTCATCGCTATGCCCTTGACGGATTTTTAGGCCCGTCTTCAGAAAGGGTGGTACTGACTAGGATACTGCGCCACCCACCGAACCATTAGGCCTTAAGCCCCGGTATCAAGTATTATAGGGTATATAATAGCTCCTCGGCAAGGTAAAGAAACAAGAGCTATCGTCCGCCACGGTTTACCACAGGGAGCAAGGAAAAATAAACCCCACCAGAAGGTAATAACGCTTCTTGTACTTCATTATAGCTTTCTTTTGCAAGCCCTTGCTTTAACTTAAGCGTCTTTATCACTTGTTAGCTTTTTGTATTAGCTTTTGCGTTCTACAATATAATGAGCTATGGCCTTTAAAGGCCAGGCCTTTTCTCCCAATTCCTCTACAGTACTGGCTGCCCGGTCCACAAGTTCCCGGGCCACTTGCCTCGATTTTTCTATGCCGAAGCAGGCAGGATAAGTAAGCTTTTGTTTTTTAGCATCACTTCCCGTAGCCTTTCCCGTATAATAGAATTCCCCTTCTATATCCAACAAATCATCTATAATCTGGAAGGCAAGTCCGATATCCTCTCCGTAACGAGTTAACCTTTCTAGCTCGTCTTGGGTTGCTTCTCCCAAAAGTCCGCCGATACGGACACAAGCCCGGATAAGGCTGCCCGTTTTATGGCGGTGAATATATTCTACCAGCTCTGCTTCCGGAGAGCCCCCCTCGGAGAGAAGATCTACTACCTGCCCTCCGACTAATCCCTGGCTGCCGGCAGCCAGGGCGAGCTCACGAATAGCAGCCAGAGTAGCCTCCGGACTACATCCAACTTGAACCTCCTCGGCTAAGACACCGAAAGCCGCGGTAAGCAGAGCATCCCCCGCCAGAATAGCTATAGCTTCACCGTAAACTTTGTGGCAAGTTAAGCGGCCCCGCCGGTAGTCGTCGTTATCCATGGACGGTAGGTCATCGTGGATGAGGGAATAAGTATGGAGGAGTTCCACCGCACAGGCCGCAGGTAAAAGCTTATCTGCAGGGCACCCCACGGCTTCCCCCGCCGCCAAAACCAGTATGGGTCTGAGCCTTTTCCCGCCTGCAAAAAGGCTATAACGCATAGCTTCATGTATGATGGAGGGGAAGGCTCCGGGTGGCGGAACCACCTTCTCAAGGGCTTCTTCTACCAACTTCCGGCGACTGGCGAGATAATTCGCTAAATCCATAACCTTATACCTCCGGAAGCTCCAATTGCCGGACCACCAGTTCGCCATCCTCCCGGGCCATCAAGATCTGAAGCCTGTGCTCAAATTTGTTGAGCTGCTCCCGGCAAAAGCGTACCAGCTTTATGCCTTCCTGGTAATAATCCAGGGCTTCCTCTAATTTAAGGTTTCCACCTTCCAGTGCCTGCACAACGGATTCCAATTTGCTTAAGGCTTCTTCAAAGGTTAACTCCTTCTCCCTTGCCAACTCCGTTCCCCCTCTACTTCCTCCACTAAACATTGCAGGGCGCCTATCCTCAAGATAACCTCCACCCTATCTCCCGGCTTTACCTCACTGCTGGCTTGAATGATGCGGCCGTCCGGCAAATTCCGGCAAACAGCATAGCCTCTTCGTAAGATGGTTAAAGGGCTGGCCGCCTCCAAGCGGGCCGTTAAAAGTTCAAGTTTCGTAAGCCTCTCCTGCCATAACAAGGACCATGCAGCCTCAAGCCGTTGCTCTAAAGTATCCAGATACTGCTGGCGGGAGTATATCTCCTGTTCAGGCCGGGCTAAGCCCCGGCTCCGGACCAGTCTTTCTAGCTTCTCCTTCATAAGCTGTAACCTATAAAGTACACTCCGGTCAAGCCGCTCCTTAAGTTTTAACACTTCCCGTTCAAGTTCGTCCCGTACGGGAACGGCCATCTCCGCAGCCGCAGAAGGGGTAGGGGCCCGGCGGTCGGCTACGAGATCGGCTATCGTATAATCCGTCTCGTGGCCCACGGCAGTGATAACCGGTATCCGTGAGGCATAAATAGCCCGGGCTACTTCTTCTGTGTTAAAGGCCGCAAGCTCTTCTGCTGAACCGCCCCCGCGGCCCACAATTATTACATCTACCTTCCCCCACCGGTTTAAATTTTCTATAGCAGCCACTATCTCTTCTACCGCCGTCTCTCCCTGTACAGCAGCGGGGGCCAGGACAATCCCCATACCCGGATATCTCCGCCTGACAACGGTTACTACATCCCGCCAGGCTGCCCCATTTAACGAAGTAACCAAACCTATCCTCTGCGGGAGTTTAGGAAGGGGCCGTTTCCGCGTGGGATCGAACAGGCCTTCCTTTTCGAGCCGCTTCTTTAACTCCTGAAGAGCTGCTTCCAGCAGGCCCATACCCGCCGGGTAAAGGTCCAACACATAAAGCTGGTACAAGCCATCCCGCTCGTATACGCTGATATATCCTCGCGCTATAACCTGCTTTCCGTTTTCCGGCCTGAGCCTCAAGTTGCGGCAGCGGCCCTGGAACATAACACAGCGCAGCGCCGCAGCCCTATCCTTTAAGCTAAAGTAAAGGTGGCCGGAAGAATGCCATTTAAGGTTGGATATCTCGCCTGTTACCCAGACGTTACTGAGGCGGGCATCCTTATCTAGTAATTCCTTGATATAGAGATTGATTTCGCTTACGCTCAACACGCGCTGCCGGTTTAACACGCCCGCCGGGCAGCCTCCACCGTGTTTTTAAGTAGCATGGCTATGGTCATGGGGCCAACCCCGCCAGGGACAGGGGTTATCCAAGAAGCCTTCTTACTTACGCTCTCAAAATGTACATCCCCGACCAGTCTGCCGTCCGGGAGCCGGTTTATACCTACATCGATGACTACCGCACCTTCTTTGACCATGTCGCCGGTAATAAGCTCAGGTTTCCCGACCGCCGCCACGAGAATATCCGCCTGCCGGCATTCGGCTGCGAGATCGGACGTGCGAGAATGGCAGATGGTTACCGTCGCATGGCGGGCTAAAAGCATCATGGCCATGGGCTTGCCTACGATATTGCTACGGCCTACCACCACAGCTTTCTTTCCTTTGGGATCAATACCGGCCCGGTCTAATAGAACCATGCAACCGTGGGGTGTGCACGGGTAGAAACACTTGTCTCCTATCACCAGATTGCCCACATTAGAGGGACTGAAACCGTCCACATCCTTGTCTAAAGCTATACTATCGATGACCTTCTTTTCGTCGATATGGTCAGGCAAGGGGAGCTGGACCAAGATCCCGTGTATGCGGGGATCACGGTTAAGCTGGTCAATAAGCTTTAGAAGCTCTTCTTGGGTGGTGCTGGCAGCCAGCCTGTGCACTTCAGAATATATGCCTACTTCTTCACAAGCCCTGTGTTTGTTGCGTACGTAAACCTGCGAGGCAGGATCGTCACCTACCAGGATAACCGCCAACCCCGGCGTGACACCGCGCTCCTTTAACTCTTGTACCTCTCTTTTCACTTCTTCCCGGACTTCGGCTGCAATCTTTTTACCGTCCAATATATTAGCCATGGCTTCTCCTCCCCTTTTCTCGAAGATAAGCATCGATGGCCCGGGCGGCCTTCTTCCCTGCGCCCATGGCCAAGATAACAGTAGCCGCGCCGGTTACTATATCCCCTCCGGCGAAGACGCCCGGCCTGGAAGTGGCCCCCGTCTCCTCGTCGGCCGCGATGGTCCCTTTCTTGGTTAGCTCCAAGCCAGGGGTGGTACGGAGAACCAGGGGATTGGGGCCTTGACCGATGGCTATTACTACGGTATCTGCCTCCATATGATATTCTGATCCCGGGACGGGAACGGGCCTGCGCCGGCCGCTGGCATCCGGTTCACCCAGTTCGTAACGTATACATGTCATGCGTTTAACCCATCCGGCTTCATCACCGTGGAACTCTACCGGGCTGGTCAAAAAGTGGAACTCTACTCCTTCCTCCCTGGCATTCTCTACCTCTTCCTTGCGGGCCGGCATCTCTTCTGCCGAGCGCCGGTAAACTATCATCGATTTTTTGGCCCCTAAGCGTAAGGCCGTACGGGCGGCATCCATGGCCACATTACCCGCGCCGATGACCGCCACCCTCTCACCGACCTTAATAGGGGTAAGATACTGCGGGAAAAGGTAGGCCTTCATCAGGTTGGTACGGGTAAGAAATTCGTTGGCCGAGTACACACCCAGTAAATTCTCTCCGGGAATGCCCATAAAGTAGGGAAGCCCTGCACCGGTGCCGATGAATACTGCATCATAACCGTTCTCTAAAAGCTCATCCACCGTCACCATTTTTCCTACTACAGAGTTGGTGCGTATCTCCACGCCAAGGCGCCGGATGTAGTCTACTTCGGCTTGAACGATCCTTTTAGGCAGGCGAAATTCGGGTATACCATACATAAGAACCCCGCCGGGTACATGAAGGGCTTCAAATACTGTGACTTTATGCCCCATACGGGCCAGATCTGCCGCGGCGGTAAGCCCAGCCGGCCCTGAACCGACGACTGCCACCTTAAAACCGGTAGGAGGAGGCAAAGTCGGTAGCTCACTTTCTCCACGGGCCAACTCGTAATCGGCAACGAAACGCTCCAACCTCCCGATGGCCACAGGTTCGCCTTTCTTAGATAGCGTACAGTATTTTTCACACTGGTTTTCCTGAGGGCAGACCCTGCCGCATATAGCCGGAAGGTTATTCTTTTCCTTTATTTTTTTGATAGCACTCTCAAAGTCTCCCTGTTTTATAAAGTTGATAAAGGCCGGAATATCTATTTCTACCGGACAACCCTGACGGCAAGGTGCCTTCTTGCACTGCAGACACCTTTCTGCCTCCATCCTGGCCTGCTCTTCTGTATAACCCAGGGCAACCTCCTGGAAATTACGAATGCGCTCCTCCGGTGGCTGGCAAGGCATGGGGGTCTTCTTTAGGCTTACTGGCACCGGCAATTCCCCCCTTCGCCTGAATGGTAAGCCAGGGCTTGGGCTTCTTCTTCGCGATACATATTTAGCCTCCGCAAAGCCAAGTCCCAGTCTACAAGGTGTGCGTCGAATTCCGGACCGTCCACGCAGGCGAATTTCGTTTCACCGCCCACACTTACCCGGCAGGCCCCGCACATGCCCGTACCGTCCACCATGATGGGATTCATGCTCACAATAGTAGGTATCCCAAAGGGTCTTGTGACCTCCGCCACAGCACGCATCATGACTACAGGCCCGATGGCCCAGACCCTGTCCACCCGCCCGTTACGGCGTAACACCTCATCCAAAAGTTCCGTAACAAATCCTTTCCGGCCATAGGACCCGTCGTCTGTGGCCACCAGGAGTTCATCAGAAACAGCCCGCATCTCCTCCTCCAGAATCAGCAGCTCACGGTTACGAGCTCCTATGATGGATATTACTTCATTACCGGCTTCCTTCAAGGCTCGGGCTATAGGGTACACGGGCGCTACTCCCACGCCACCACCTACGCACACCACCCGGCCGTACTTTTCGATCTCTGAGGGTTGCCCCAAAGGCCCCACAAAGTCGGCTAGAAAATCCCCTTCCTTTAATTCTCCTAGCTTGCGGGTCGTATACCCAACTTCCTGAAAAATCATAGTAATAGTGCCTTGCTCCCGGTTAAAATCGGCAATGGTTAGGGGTATACGCTCTCCCGGTTCATCTATACGCAGAATAACAAACTGCCCGGCTGCCGCTTTAGCGGCAACCATAGGGGCTTCTACTTCTATAAGCTTAATATTTTTGGCCAATTCTTTTTTCTTCACTATACGGTACACTTAACCTACCACACCTCCCTTGGTGACTGCCATATCCGTTTAATATTTCGGCTTAAAAAAGCATATTCCTGCTTAAGACTATCTAAAAAACCTGAAGACAATCCCTTAAATACCCGATTTAATAAATTTAGCCCGCCGAGCCAGCCCTTGACCCCTTCAAAATTGAGCTCTAATATCATTTAAAGATACGGGGGTAGCCTCATGAAACAGAAAAGACGTTTTCTTTACCTTCTCAGTTTAGGCCATCTCCTCACTGATCTTAATCAAGGCCTTCTGCCCATCTTCCTGGCCGTCTACAAAGAACAATTTATGCTTTCCTATACTGCCGCAAGCCTGGTGGCCTTTATCTCTAATTTCAGTTCCTCGGTAATCCAGCCTCTTTTCGGTTTTTGGTCGGACCGCAGGGAAAGCCGCTGGATGCTTCCCACTGGTTGCTTTTTAGCCGCACTGGGTATGGCCATTGCAGGCTGGGCCCCCAACTACCTCACCCTGCTTTTCGCTGTCTTCTTAAGCGGCCTGGGAATTGCAAGTTACCATCCCGAGGCCTCCAAGACGGCCCACCACCTCAGCGGTGAGCACCAAGCCAGCTCTATGGCCATCTTCTCCGTCGGAGGAAACCTGGGGTTCGGCCTCGGGCCTTTGGTAGCTGCGTTTCTCCTTAGCCATGGGGGAACCAAGTCTTCTCCCCTTTTACTTTTCCCAACCGGCCTCCTTGCCGCGTATTTATGGTATTCCCTGCCATCTCTAGGCAAAACCGTAACCAATGTTTCCCCGCCTTCTCCGGGGTCAGTGTATAGGAAAGCGGACGGACTGCATGGTAGAGGCACCAAGGCCTTAATGCTCCTTCTGATCATAGTGATACTCCGCTCCTGGCTCCATGCCGGTATGACCTTCTATATACCCTTTTATTTTACTAATTACCTCGGAGGAGATCCCGTATTCTCGAGCAATCTTCTCGGAATATTCCTTGTAGCCGGTGCCCTGGGGACCTTGGTGGGAGGACATTTAGCCGACCGTTGGGGCCCGCGGCGCCTTATTCTCCTTTCGATGGCTTTTATGATACCGTTAGTATTCCTTCTACCCCATGTCCGGCCCCCCTGGCTTTACCCGCTGGTAGCCGTATCGGGCTTCGTCTTGATCTCCAGTTTTTCTCCCTCCATTGTCTTAGCCCAGAATCTCATGCCTGGGCACGTCGGCATCGCATCAGGGTTGATGATCGGGTTTGCTGTAGGTACGGGCGGGCTGGGATTAACTATTCTCGGAGCGATAGCCGATACCGTAGGGGTACCGCAAACCCTCTCCTTGATGAGCGTATTACCCGTCGCAGCCCTCATCTTGGGCCTTTTCCTGCCGGATGTGCGCAGGGCACTTTCAGCCTAACCCGCTCCCTCCAACCCCAACAAGGCTACTCCAATGGCATTGTCCGTACTGTGTTGCGGTTGGGCAAAATAAAGCCTTCCGCCTACGGCCCGGTGTTCCAACCGGTGCCGGAGGCGCTCTCGCAGGAAAAGGTTGGCGGCAACCCCACCAACAAAAAGGACGTCCCGGTATCCCGTTTCCTCTATTAAAGGCCGTAAAACCTTCTCCAGGGTGTTAGCGATACACCTTTCCACCGCCCGGGCAACTGCCGCAGGCCGGGCACCTTGCTGGATAAGGCGTTCCGCGTGGGAGGCCGGTCCCGAAAAACTAAAATCGTAACCACGTACCGCAGAAGGCAGAGCTACTTCCTCTGTTCCAGGTCCTGCCCCACGGGCTAGCTCTTCCAGGTGTGGACCGGCAGGGAAGGGTAGACCCAGAAGCACCCCTATACGGTCTATAAACTGCCCGGCATTAAGGTCCGTAGTACCGCCAACCTTTTTTAACTTTACCCCTCCCTTTTGGGGTTCCGCCAGCAATACTTCTGAAGTTCCCCCGGAAAGATGAACGGCTATAAAAGGTCCCCGGGGACTAAAACCCGCCGACCAGAGGCCGGCGCGCAGGTGGCCCTCCTGGTGGGTAGTGGGCCAGAACGGGACTCCCAGGGCGGCCGAAAGTATGCGTCCCTGGTTGGCGGAAACTGTAAAAACGGGCATGTAAGAACCGGGGACCGGTCGTGGCTTTATAGATGCAGCCACGGCATGGAGCTTTTTGGGGGAAACAATTTCAAAGGCACGAAGCAAAAGCTCGGGAAGGTTTCCAATATGTTGAAAAACCGCCATGGATTGCTGCAGGCCATATTCTCCTTCGGGGACCCGCAGCAACCGGCGGTCTTCAAAAAGAAGCCTTCCTTGTGCGTCCACTACAGCTACCGCCGTAGTATAGCAACTAGTATCAATACCCAGGACAGCCACTTCTACATCCCTACCCTACCCTCTTCCAGATCCCGACGGATAGTATCTAAAATCCCATTCACAAAGGCGGAAGCCTCTTCACTGCTAAAAATCTTGGCCAATTCCACGGCTTCATTTATGGCCACAGAAGGAGGAATCTCCTCCTGCAAAAACATGAGCTCGTAAAGTCCCAGGCGCAAAATATTTCGGTCCACTACCGACATGCGCTCTACCGGCCAACCTATAGCGTATTTATCCAATAACTCATCTAGTTTCTCCCTGTTTTCCTCCACACCCCGGACCAACTTTTGGGCAAAGGAGATGTCCCCGGGGCCAAGGCTTTTACCTTCAAGTACCTGCTCTAGCGCAGCCTCTCCCGAAATGCGAGCGATATCGGCAGCGAACAAAGCCTGTAATACCCTGCGCCTAGCCTTTCTCCGGCTCAAGCGGTAAACTACACCCCTTTCTACCAGCGCCTGCGCAAGATGCGCTCCCACCAACCCGACCAGCCTTGCCCGCCGTCAAGACCACGGCCTATAAAGTAGCCTACCATCATGCAAAAAACGATAAACAACGTTTTAAGGAGCCCCCACGCAGCTACAGCAAGCCCGAAAAGCAGTCCCAGTGCAAGGCCTAAAATCTTTCCCCGGTGTTCACGCCATATTTTTAGCAGTTCATCCTTACCCAATCCTGCCTCACTCCTAATCCACACGCCTTACTGTTTCATAAGCGATACCGTTAACCGAAATACGTACTTCCAGGATCTCAAGGCCTGCCGTGCTGGTTACATACCGACGCACATTATTCTGGAGCTCCTGAGCTAGGGCGGGTAAATTCTGGTCGGGGCTTGCGGTCACCTCTAAGGATATGGATACCCCCTCGGGCAAAAGTTTAAGGTAAGGCTTAACCTCCCGGAGTCCTTTGACCTGCCGCGCCCCCCTTATGACCAACTGCTCTAAGGCCGTAGAACTTATGGTAACCTCCCCTTCTTCTGCCCGGTGGATGATAACCTGGTCTACTTTCTTACGGGGCACCTTTAAACTCGACCAGAAAAAACGCCAAGACACCAAGAACATACCTGCCGCTATTATAGCTCCTATCACCCGGTAGTCGGTTCTGGTAAGGGTGTACTCGTACAGGTCGAGAAGAACCGTCCATCCCGCACTGGTAAGAAGAAAACTCAAACTTAAAGCGCCCACTAATAATGAATAAAGGGCGAGGACCGCCCGTTCAAAAAGAAGCACTTGACGACCAGCCTCCCTCTACCGCACCCGGCTCGTCTCTTCTTCGGGTGCCTTCTCGTGGGGGAAAGCTACTCCTTGGACGTGAACATTGACTTCTACTACCCTAAGACCGGTCATGCTTTCAATCGACCTTTTTACCCGTTCCTGGATCTTTATGGCTACATCCGGTATCCGTACTCCGTAGTCTACAATGACGAAAAGATCCACCGCTGCTTCCTTTTCTCCTACTTCTACCTTTACCCCTTTAGAAAGGTTTTTCCTTCCCAGCATTTCGGCTATACCGCCGGCAATACCGCCGCTCATCCCGGCTACGCCTTCTACCTCTGTAGCCGCAAGACCAGCAATAATAGCCACCACTTCATCTGCAATCCTAATGGAGCCCAATTCAGTCGATACCTCAGGTGTCGATGCAGTTTTAGTAGGTTCCATCAAGTAAGCACCTGCCTTTCCCAGATTTCCTTTCCATTATACCAGAGCTGACCAGCTCCTACAATATTTTGAGATATGCTCAGTTCTTAGCCTTTTTCTTACGGCCCGCTAAAAAGATGAACAGCGCATAGGTAGCCTAATGCGGCACGCGTCCATTAACCCGGCGAAGGAGGAAACGAGTTGGCTCCGTCGAATAAGACAAGAGAAATTGCCGCAAAGGTATACTATTCAACGAGGGAGGTGAACTTTTTGGAAGCACTTGTAAAAGATGTAGCTAGGATATTAAAGGACTCACGCAAAACTCTAGCTCTCACCGGTGCCGGTGCCAGTACCGAAAGTGGCATCCCTGACTATAGGAGCCAGGGCACAGGTCTGTGGCAAAAGTATAACCCTATGGAAAAAGCCAGCGTTACGGCCCTACTGTCCAACCCTGAAGAATTTTACCGCTTTAATCTCCCGCGCTGGTCAGGCTATCTACAAGCCAAACCAAATGCCACCCACTTTGCACTGGCTAAGCTAGAAGAAAAAGGTCTTATTTATGGAATCATCACTCAAAACATAGACGGCTTGCATCAGAGGGCAGGTTCTAAGAAAGTGTGGGAAGTACACGGACATCTTCGAACCTGTCACTGCCTGGAATGCGGCAGAAGCTACCCGTTCAACGAGCTTATTGAGCAATTTAATCAAGGAGTCAACCCGCCTAAGTGCTTTTTGTGCCACGGGATGTTACGGCCAGACGTGGTACTTTTCGAAGATCCCATGAGTGAAGATTACTATAAGGCCCTGCAAGAAATGAAAGACTGCGATACCCTAGTGGTGGTCGGGAGCAGCTTACAAGTCTATCCTGTCGCCGATTTACCGCGTCTTGCCTCGAGGCTGGTAATAATAAATAAAGAACCCACGCCATGGGATTATAAGGCCGAAGTGGTAGTTTATGAGCAAGCCGGAAGATTTCTATCCGAACTCTTAAAACACCTTGGCGAAAACTAACGGTCCCTAAAATTAACCCGTAGCCGGGCCCAAACGCCGCCAAATTTAATCCACCAGGCGGCGTTGGATGAAGTTGGTGTACACCTCTCCCCGGCGGAAGAAAGCGTTGTCCAATATCTTAAGGTGAAAGGGGATGGTGGTAGGCACGCCTTCGACAATCATCTCCTGCAAGGCGCTTCGCATCCTGGCTATAGCTTCCTCCCGGGTAGGAGCCCAGGCGATGACTTTCGCTATAAGAGAGTCGTAGTAAGGGGGTATCTCATACCCCGAGTACAGGGCACTATCCACCCGGATGCCGAAACCACCCGGAGCATGGTATTTTTCCACCCGGCCTGGCGAAGGCCGGAAGTTATGGGCCGGGTCTTCAGCGTTTATCCGGCACTCCAAAGCGTGCCCCCGTATTTCAACATCCTCTTGCCTGTAGGGTAACTTTTCTCCTGCTGCAATGAGAATCTGGGCCTTGACGAGATCGATGCCTGTAACCGCTTCGGTAACAGGGTGTTCTACCTGGATACGGGTATTCATCTCAATGAAGTAATAACGACCGTATTTATCCAGCAAAAACTCCACTGTACCCGCGCCGTAGTACCCAACGGCCGCCGCAGCCTTTATAGCCGCTTCTCCCATCTCTTGGCGCAGCTCCGGCGTTAAGGCAGTAGAAGGAGCCTCTTCTAATATTTTTTGGTGGCGGCGCTGGATGGAACAATCCCTCTCTCCTAGATGAACGATATGGCCATGGGTATCTCCTAAAATTTGAAACTCGATATGCCGGGGTTCTTCAATATACTTTTCTAGATAAACATGTCCGTTACCGAAAGCTGCCTCGGCTTCCTGCCGGGCTACCTGAACAGCTTGCCGCAATTCGGAAGGGTTCTGGGCCACCCGCATTCCCCGTCCGCCACCACCTGCCGCAGCTTTAACAATCACGGGATACCCGATATCTTCCGCTAGAGCTAGGGCCTGCTCCACTTCCGTAACTACCCCTTCAGAACCCGGCACCACCGGTACACCCGCCGCTTTCATCGTCTCCCGGGCCCGGGCTTTATCCCCCATAAGCTGGATGGCTTGTGCTGGTGGACCTATGAAGGTCAAACCGGAAGTAGAGCACATCTCGGCGAAATAGGCGTTCTCGGCTAAAAAGCCGTAACCGGGATGAATGGCCTCAACTCCGGTCACCTGTGCTGCCGCGATAATGCTGGGAATGTTTAAGTAGCTGCGTGTAGCGGGTGGAGGACCTATGCATATTGCTTCGTCGGCCAATCTAACATGTAAAGAATTGCGGTCTGCTTCAGAGTAAATGGCCACAGTCTTGATGCCCAGCTCACGGCAAGCGCGAATAACACGCACAGCAATCTCGCCGCGGTTAGCAATAAGCACCTTCTTGAACACGAGTACCTCTACTCCTTTTCCAGGCGGAATAGAACTTGGCCATATTCTACGGGTTGGCCGTTTTCCACCAGGATCTCAACCACACGCCCGGCCACTTCTGCAGTAATTTCGTTCATCAACTTCATGGCTTCAATTATACACAAGGTCTGCCCGGGTTTAACCCGACTTCCAACCTCCACAAAGGGTGGGGCATCCGGAGCAGGAGCACGATAAAAGGTACCTACCAGAGGTGCCCTCACTTCTACTATCTCAGCAGCCGGTGAAGGAGAAGCTTCTTCCTTAGCGGGAGAAGAAGCTGGTTGTTCAGAGGCTACACTAGACTTTATGGAAACCGAAGGCTCTGTACCGCCGCCCCGCTTTATACTGACCTTAACGCCTTCGCTTTCCAGGTTAAGCTCCGTTACCCCAGTCTCTTCCAAAGCCCTGATAAGCTCCACTATATCCTTTAAGTTCATATCCTTTTTCACCTCTCTAACATCTATTTGCCCTTGGGACCTTGTTCCTTCTTCTTTTTTCTCCGCTTTTTTCTCCTCTCTCCGCCCGGGGTTTAGCCTGCCGGCTTTTCTGTCTTCCAAGAATTTCCTGGCCACCTGGGGGAACAAAGCATAGGAAATTACATCTTCTTCGCTTTCAGCCAGGTCCCCTATCTCCCGCCTGGCTTCTTCTAATCTAGGTGGAAGATAGTCGGCGGGCCGGCCTGTGATGGGCTCTTCATCGCCGATTATCCTCCGTTTTACCTCCTCGTCTACGGGAGCTGGAGGACGGCCGTAAAATCCCCGCACGTAATTTTTAACCTCTTCCGGTACCACTTTATACCTTTCACCCAGCAAAACGTTAAGTACAGCCTGGGTTCCTACAATCTGGCTGGTAGGTGTCACCAAAGGCGGATAGCCTAACTCTGCTCTGACCCGCGGTATCTCTCTTAAAACCTCATTAATGCGGTGGGCTGCTTTCTGTTCTTTAAGCTGGTTTACAAGATTGGAGATCATCCCTCCAGGAACCTGGTGCTGAAAAACCCACATGTCACTGAGGCGGGTAACCCCGCGTTCATAGCCCAACTCCCGCCGTACTCCATCGAAGTACTCAGCTATTTCAAAAAGCAACTCTAAATCAAGCCCTGTATCATAAGGCGTACCGGCGAGAGCCCTTACCACGGTTTCTACCGGAGGCTGCGAAGCCCCAAAGGCCAAGGGGCAAGAGGCTGTATCTACGATGTCCACACCGGCCCGGGCCGCCTCCAGATAACTGCCTAAAGCCAGACCCCCAATATAATGACTGTGCAACTGTACGGGTACCTTTAAATTTTCTTTAAAAAGTTTCACCAGCTCATAGGCCACGGGGGGAGCAAGCAATCCTGCCATATCCTTGATGCAGATGGAATCTACCCCCATCTCCTCAAGCTGTCGCGCTACATCCAAAAAATGTTCTATGGTGTGCACGGGGCTTATGGTATATACTACGGCGCCCTGCACGTGGGCTCCCTCTTTCTTGGCTACTCTTATAGGAAACTCCATGTTGCGCAGATCGTTTAAAGCGTCAAAAATGCGAATGATATCAATACCGTTGGAAACCGCCCGGCCTATAAAGGCAGCCACCACGTCATCCGGGTAATGCTGGTACCCCACTAAAGACTGGCCCCGCAAGAGCATCTGCAGGGGTGTACGCTTGACGTACCGCTTTATAGTACGCAAGCGCTCCCAAGGGTCCTCATCTAAATAGCGCAAACAAACATCGAAGGTAGCGCCACCCCATACTTCCAAGGAATGGTAGCCCACACTGTCCAGCTTCTCTAGTATAGGAATCATGTCTTTGGTAGCCATCCTCGTGGCCCAAAGGCTTTGGTGACCGTCACGCAAGGTAGTATCCGTTATCCTAACTCCCAAGGGTGTCAAAACCTCCTTGAAAATCCTTAGTCTTCCTTACAAGGAAGTTGCCTTTTTGGCCCCTCTGCATCTTGCCCTATTATATAAGAGGTTTATTACGTGGCGCAATATATAGGAGGCAAGTATACATTATATTTGTAGCCCTCCTGGCACTTGATTGGGAGGGCTGCCAAAACCTGCTTCCTCCACTTATCCCAACGTGCACGGATGGTAGAAAAATCCGGTGGGCTTTCCGGTCAAAAATATAAGCGGGCATCAGCCCGCCCTATTCTTGCTCCTGAGGTACCTAGAAGTGGCCTTGGGGAACCTCAGTAGCCAGCTTCACTTTTGAGGAATAATACTTATCTGCTCCCGGGGACGCCCGGTAGAACGGGAAACCAGGTCTCCGATTTTGTTGGCATCCTCCTCGGTAAGTTTTTCCGCCATTACTACTACATTCACAGCCTGGGGTTGAATGAATACTGCGGCTTCCTTATATCCTTTTGCTACAATAAGCTTTTCCAGCTGGAGCTCTAGGTCCATCTGTTTGGTAAGATCTACTAAACGTTTCTGGGCTTCTTGCTTGCTGTCACCCGGTGCGTTGGGATTATCTATAATTTGTTTTAACATATCTATCTGTTGGCTACGCCGCCGGTCCCTCTCCAACCGGTACTCTACAAAAAAGGCTGTACCTCCTTGCCCGGCCTTCTCCGTAGCACTCTTTAAAATGTCCTCTGCCTTTATGTCTGTCTTCGCCCCTGAAGAGGCAGGAGATGTTGTTTGAGTAGTTCCTCCGGTTTTTTCTAAACCGCTGAGCTCGCGGGCCGGACCTTCCGCCGGTGTATCTGCCGGGCTGCTTTGAACAGCCTGCTGGTCTCCGTGAAGGAGATAGGCTAGCACCCCAAAGGTCAGCACTAAAGCAACCAGCACCCTCATTTTATCGTTAATTTTTATCACAGTCCCCACTCCTTTCACTTGCGCATGGGTAAAACCTGAACTTGGTGGGGAGCAAGGCCCCATAAAGTCTGCACAGCTTCAGTAAGCCGTGACCGAACCAAGGGATCATTACCCCCTTCTGCCACCACTATTACTCCCTGGATTTGCGGCTTAGACTCCCTCACCACCACCGGTTCTTCTCCCTGGACGGTGCTGGTACGGGCTAGTACTAGCTGGCCGTCTTCGTTCGTCTCTGTGGTTACCCTGCTCACACCGCTCTTATCTTTTTCTTCCGTACTACGTCTGGTTGCCCTTGTATTGGTAGCGTATTGCTTGAGGGGTGTAGAAGATAACGATACACTGACCTTTACTTTCCCGGCACCTTCTACTTGTTCTAAAATAGTCTGGAGCTCTGTCTCCAAAGCCCTGGCAAAGGTAAAGAGCTCGCTTTCTTGGTTTTGGCCTTCCCCTTGATCTGGTGAACGCGGTGCCTGGCTCCTGGATTTAGGCTCCAGCATGTGACCCAGGCTCAAAAAAATACTGCCCAGTACCAGCAATCCTACAGCTGCCCACAGGTACCAGGGAGGTTTACCCGGCAGGCGCCATCCCTTTAACCGGTCCTCTTGCGGCACCACTTCACCCCCTTCTGCGCTATTTTTACTCGCCGGGCAGCATATCAATATCCGCTGCCTCCGGGTCCACACCATAAAAGTAAGCTAAAGTCTGCCGGATTCTTGCTTCTACCTCTTCAGGGCTAGCCTCCTTATCCAAGACCACGGAGACATGTACACGGCGTATTTTCGTATTATGCGGGCTCCCTGGCTCCACCTCTACCTGTACTTCTATATCCTTAATTCCCGGTATCAAAGCCACAAGAGTGCGCATCTGGCTGGATAGCCTTTTCTGAAAAATTTCCAAGGCAGTCCCTTCTGTACTTCCGGCCATTACCCCTTCCGACACCTTAAACTCCAGCTCACTACCGGGCCTCAGATCCCAAGACATGACTTCCAAAGCTTTACCCCGACTAAAACTTTCCGCCAAAGGCGAAAGGATGGCCACGATAACAAATAAACCGAGAACCAAGCGCACGTATTTACTTAAAGCCTGCTGCGGAAGCATCATCTCCATTAAGCCCGCCAAAAGGGCGATGAGGGCTACCTGCCTAACTATTTCCCCGATTACCTCTAGCAAAAAGTTTAAACCCCCTTCTACCCTCTCAGGGCCACCAATAAGTTTCCCAAAAGCACCAGTACACCTATGGTTAGGTAAAACATCAGGGTCACACCTATTAAGCATGCGAAAAGAAGAAGCAAAGCCCCGCCCATCCCTTCCAAAGCATCGGAGAGCTGGTTCTCACCGAAGGGTTGCACCAGTGCTGCTGCCACCCGGTAGACCAGGGCTAAAGAAACGATCTTCAAAAGGGGAAACACTACTAGGAAGGATATTATGATCACTCCTGTGATTCCCACGGCGGTTTTCAGTAATAGGGTGGTACCCGCTACGGTAGCCACCGCATCGGATAGTATCTTTCCCACTACAGGTACAAAGGAAGAAGTAGCGAATTCCGCTGCCCTCAATCCTAGCCCGTCAGCAACAGAACCGCCGATACCATAGATGGAAAGAACCCCGGTGAAAAGGGTTAGCATAAGTCCCAAGAGAGCCAAAGAAAACTGGCGTAAAAGCCCGGCCAGCCGGCTTATCTGGAAACGGTCAGAAATGTGGCTGACCAAACTCAAGATGGCTCCTAAATATATGAGGGGGAATATAGTGCCCCGGGTAACGGTACCCGCAATGATAAGGCTGTAGGTGAGTACGGGCTGAAGCAGGCTGGAAGTAGTTAGCCCTCCTGTAGCGGCCAGTAATGTTACTAATACAGGTAGCAGGGATTGAAAAAAACTCACCATACGGTCGATGGCCTGGCTGGCCGCCTGTAAGGCCAGGGTAAAAGGAGTTAAGGCCAGCCCCATTAAAGCCAGAAACACCACTCCATGGGCCACTTTGGCCGCTGTACCTTCACCAAAAGCTGCTTGTAAATTATGAAGCACGGCTCCTGCCACGGCTAAAATCACCAACTGGCTTAAAAGTTTTACTCCCGCCCATAGTTCCCGAAATAGATACCCGGCCAGTCCCCTGGCTACCTCCTCCGGGTCGACCGGCAACTCGCCGTGCCGGATCCTATCCCATATATCCCGCCACCTCAAAGAGGGGAGATAGGCGCCGGCTTCCCGCTCCAGCTCTTCTAGGTACCGGTCCAGCCCCTCTAGGTTTAACTCACGGATCTGTTCTTCTAAGTGCTTGTCCAAAAGGGAGGCCATTTCGTTTTCCTCTTTAAGTACGGGAACGACCTCCCTGGCTTCCAAAGGAAAAGGTAAAACTAATATGAAAAGGATTATAAGGACTTTGTGCAGAACGATTTTCCACCGCACTCCTACACCTTCTTTTGGCGCCTTAAGGCAATAATTTCACAATGCTCTCCAAAATGGCCACAATGATGGGTATGGACAAAACCATAATCAAAACCTTAGTGGCCAGCTCCACTTTGCTTGCTATAGCGTTTTCTCCCGCATCCCGGCACACCTGGGCACCGAATTCCCCCACGTAAGCTATACCTATTATTTTTAAAACGGTGGTAAGGTAAAAACGGTTAATGCCGGCCCGGTCCGAAAGGTCGGAAAGGACTTGAATTACCGCGGCGATACGGTCTACTAGAAGAAGGAACATTAAAGCGCCTGCTACTAAGCTGATAAGCAGAGCTATCTCTTTAGATTGGGCCTGCCTTACCACCACAACTATGAACGTGGCTGTTAGGCCGAGACCTACAAGCTGGAAGATCTCCATAAGGGTTCCCCTTAACCTAATACAATTGGAACACGGCCCGTACGGCATTAAAAAGTTCCAGGATAAGCGGGATGACCCATAGTAACGCTATGGCTAGCCCGGCTAAAACAGTCATATAAGCATATTCGTCCCTACCTGCCTGCTTGAGGAAAGTGTAGAATATGGTAATTATAATGGCCAGGGCTGCCAGGCGAAAGATCAAGTTTACATCTACTCCCAGCATCTTATGCTCTCTCCCTTCAATACATAAGCAAGACCAGGGTTATACCCAGAAGAAAACCTAACGTCCGCCACATTTTACCCTGACGCTGGGCAGCCTCTTCGGCTAGTGCAAGCTGCTGCTTTAAATGTTCTCGGGCCAGCTCTAAATTTTTGACTTGATCTTCCCGGCTAGATACCCCCAATCCCTGGCCTAAAGTTTTAAGTATCTCGAGATCTTGCATATGAAGGGCGCTCTGTTCCTTAAGTTTTTTCAAGCCTTCTTCCCAAGCCTCCGCGGCAGGCAAGCCCGGCTCCTCCCTCAAAAGGGTTGCAGTTTGTAAGAATAAAAGCTTGACTGCCCCCTCCAGCCGCCCTCCAACTTTCCCTAGAGCCTGGGGTAAGGGAGTAGAGGCATATACAATTTCTGTCTCAAGTAGCTTTAGCCCGCTTATTAAGGACTTAAGCTGTACCGGACGGGTCTGGTAGATATTTGCCAAAATTAAACCGAGAAAACCGCAGCTTAATATCACCAGGCTGGCACCGGCCACCTTAAGCAAAGCCGCGACCTCCCTTAAAAGCTCTAACTTAAAAGCTTCCGTGGACCTGCTAAAAGGGCCCTACCCTCCCCATCCACGACAGCCTCCACAGTGCCCGGTCCGAGGCCCCGGCTAAGAAGAATAAACCTCTGCCATACTCCTTGCTTAAGTAAAGGCTCCCATCCCGGTCGCTTTTTTAGCTCCTCCAGTGTAGAAGCATGAACGCTAGCCAGTAAAATAACCCCACTGTGAAGGGCTTCTTGAAGCGCCTCCAGCTCTTTAGGCTTGCCCACTTCATCCGTAGCCACCACTTCCGGTCCCATAGCCCGTACCAGCATGAGCAGTCCTTCCCCTTTAGGACAACGGTCCAGCACATCCGTACGGGGTCCCACATCTAACTGGGGAATACCCTGATAGCAACCTGCTATCTCGGACCGCTCATCCACCACACCTACATTTAGGCCCGGAAGACCGAGGTCGGAGATACCATAGCTAAAGGTGCGTACCAGATCTCTCAATAAAGTCGTCTTCCCGCACCGTGGGGGGGAGAGGACCAGTGTGTGATAAGGCCGGCCTGAAGGGCTCACCAAGTACGGTAAAAGGGGCCTTGCGCAACCGGGAAGGCTCCGGGCCAGGCGGATATTTAGGCTGCTGATATTCTTTAAAGTCCGTAGGCTACCCCTCTCTACTACCGACTCTCCGGCAAGACCCACCCGGTGACCTCCCTTTATCGTTATGTAACCCGCGCGAAGCTCTTCTTCCAAGGCGTACAAAGAATTCTGAGTTAGAGCTTGCACCGCATGCTGTACGTCTTTTACCTCTACCCGGTAAGCTTCCTCGAAGTTTACAGTTAAACGCCCTTCAATGGTGATCCAAGACTCCCCGCCTGTCCACCGGATATGTAAGGGTTGGTGGCAGCGCAGGCGTATTTCCTCCAAAGTTTCCTTAACCTTTGGGGGAAGCTTAGTTATCAACTCTTTTAGCCTCGGAGGTAAAAGATATAAAACTTCATCTACCTGCTCTACCCCCATGGTAAACTTCCCCTCCCTGCAATAATGCTTATTACCTACCTGCCAATTTTATGCAAAAAAATAACCCGGCTTTAAAAGCCGGGTAAAATTTAAAATGCCAAGTTAGATGTCTTCCGTATCCCCTTCCTTCGGTTTGTCTTCATCTTTGTGCTCCTGGCCCGGAGGTACTAGACTTCCCTTACCTTCTTCATTTACGAAGACTACAGTATTACAACTAGGGCAGGTAACCTCTACTACATCTTCATCATCTAGGATGTCGGCATCAAAGCAAACTATCTCATGGCACTTAGGGCATTCTACTTCTATATAATCTTCTTCATAGTCTTCATCGTCATAGTCCTCGTCTTCATCCTCCAGGTCTTCATACTCATCTTCGTCTTCTTCATCTTCTTCGTCCTCTTCGTCGGCAGAATAGAATTCATCTTCCAGATCATAAAGATCTTCATCGAGATCCTCGAGGTACTCTTCTAGGTCCTCATACTCGTCATAAAGATCATGGATAGCTTCTGCCATATCATCAAGTATGGATACTATCTCCTTTAATATCTTCCCTTCTTTATCATCTTCTAGCTGCAGGCCTTCCATTAAGCCCTGGAGGTAAGCCACTCGCTGGCGTAGGTCTCGCACAATAAAGCACCCCTTTTTAAAAGCTTTTACTTAAGGCTAGCAGCAGTCTCCCCTTAATTACCTTTCCCTATACTCTTTCAATGTATGCTCCTGTTCGGGTATCTATGCGGATCACATCACCTACTTCCACAAATAGAGGAACCTGCACCACAGCACCTGTTTCTACTACTGCCGTCTTAGAGCCCCCTGCCGCGGTATCGCCTTTGATTCCGGGTTCCGTCTCGATAACCTTAAGTTCCACGAAATTGGGAAGCTCGATCCCGATGGTCTCTCCCTGGTAAAAAAGCATGTCAATAACCATATTGTCTGTCAGGTACTTGGTAGCCTCATCGAGCTTTTCCCGCGGTAGAGCGAATTGTTCGAAGGTCTCCGAATCCATGAAGTAGTAAGTGTCACCATCGTTATAGAGATACTGCATCTTGCGCCTGTCCACATGGGCGCGGTTAACCTTCTCTCCTGCCCGGAAGGTCCGCTCGATAACTGCTCCTGTACGGCGGTTCTTAAGCTTCGTGCGCACAAAAGCCGCACCCTTCCCGGGCTTTACGTGCATAAATTCCAAAACAGTATATACTTCGCCATCCACTTCTATGGTAAGACCGGTACGGAAATCATTGGTGGAGATCAAGCCTTGCTCGCCTCCTTCGCTTTGAGCTCTGAGCAGCAGCTTCCCACAGATTTAAGTTTTAGATCTCGAGAAATCCCTTACTTATTTTCGTCAGCAGCCTGCAACCCCCTTCCTCTACCACAGCCATGTCTTCTATCCGTACACCGCCCCATCCGGGAATGTAGACACCGGGTTCTACCGTGACTACTGCCCGGGCGGGAAGGGGGTCTTCCTCACGCCAGCTTAGAGTAGGCTTCTCATGCACGCTTAAGCCCACCCCATGCCCCAGGCTGTGGCTAAAGTAATCACCTAGCCCCGCTTCTTCCAAATATCTTCTAGCTAAGGCATCTATTTCCCGGCCGGGAAGGCCGGCCCGGAGGGCTTGCAAAGCCTCCTCCTGGGCCTTTAACACCGCCTTATAAATCTTACGTTGTTCATCCGTAGCCGGGGCTACGGCTACCGTACGGGTAAGGTCGGAACAATACCCGTGATAAACCGCACCAAAATCCAAGACTACCAGGTCGCCGGGCTTAAGTTTACGGTCTTCCGCCCTACCATGGGGCAGGGCCGACCGGGGACCGGAGGCCACAATCACGGGGAAAGACGCAGCAGTCGCTCCCCGTTTGCGCATAAAATATTCCAGTTCAAGAGCCACATCCTTCTCCTTGACGCCGGGCTTCAGATACTCCAGTATATGTTCCCACGCTGCCTCCGCTATTACTACGGCCTGCTGGATGTAGCCTAGCTCTTCCGGCTCCTTTACCGCCCTTAACTTTTCTACCACTGCGGAGGCAGGTTTAAGTACGGGCTTTTGCGGCCAATTCTTTACGGCTTCCTCCAGCCGGCGGTACGCGGAGACCGTGAGAGCCTCTTCTTCAAAATAGAGCTCTCTTAGCCCGGCCCGCGCAACCACTTCCCCCATTTTCTCAAAGGGCTTCCTGCCCAGGTCTACCACTTCAAAGCCCGGGGCCTCTTCGCGCGCCTGCTCTGTAAACCGGCCATCGGTTAAAAGCCAGTTCTTCTGCGGTGTTAGAAGTAGGTACCCGCTTTCGCCTGTAAAACCGCTTAAGTAAAGGCGGTTCGCCGGATCGCTTACCAAAAATCCGAGGTTCTCTTCAATTAAGCAACCCTTTTCTTCTAAGTAAGACCATAGGCGCCCAATGCGCTTTAGCATAAGCTTTACCTTTCCTTCCTCCGGGCAAGCTCCAAAGCGGCCCAAAACCCCAGCCGGTAGCTCAAAGGACCGAACCCGCTGATCTGGCCCTTTACTACCGGTGCCGTAACGGTATGCCGCCGGAATTCTTCCCGGCCGTATATATTGGAGAGGTGAACCTCTACCACAGGGTAGTCCACCGCCGCTATGGCGTCACGAAGGGCGTAGCTGTAATGGCCCAGGGCACCTGGATTAATGACCGCGGCATCTACCCTGCCGCAGGCCTGGTGCAGCCGGTCAATGATGGCGCCCTCATGATTAGACTGGAAAAATTCCACCTCCGCTCCAGCCTGGAGGGCTAGCCCTTCCAGCTCTCTATTTATCTCCTCTAGAGTAACCCGGCCGTAAACCTCTGGCTCCCGGCGACCTAAAAGATTGAGGTTGGGTCCATGGATCACCAAAATCTTCATGGCCGCATTGTAACATACTCCTTAAAATTTGGCTAGAGGGATATGATGAAGCTCCCCCACATCTTTCACATACCGCTTATACTCATGTTACTTATACGTACTGTAGGGGCCCCGGTGGATCCATAAAAGGTTAGATCATTGCCTACAGCTTCAATCGAGTTAAGAAGGTTTATGAGGTTTCCGGCTATGGCTACACCGCGGACGGGAGCTTTAAACTCGCCCCCTTCGATCCACATCCCCACCACGCCGACAGAGAAGTCTCCGGATATAGGATTAGCTGTGTGCATACCCAGTACATCCGTCACATAAAGGCCACGGGGCACCTCTTTAATGAGTTCTTCGGGAGAACACCGGCCTGCCGCAAGGTAAAAATTGGTAGTACCTACCTCAGGTGTAGATTTGAAAGAGCCCCGTGCTCCGTTCCCTGTGGAGCGTACCCCTTCTTTAGCTGCCGTGTAGGTGTTATGGAGAAAACCGCGTAAAATCCCTTCCTCCACCAACACGGTCTTCCCCGTGGCCACACCTTCACCGTCAAAGGGAGCAGAAGCAACCCCCCCAGGCATCCGTCCATCGTCGATGATATGTACTACCGGTGAAGCAACCCTTTGACCCACTTTACCCCGAAAAAGGGACTTTCCCTTTTGCACGGAATCCGCAGCCAGGGCCGGAGCTATAACCCTTAAGAAACTGGCCATAACATAGGGATCGAAGATAACCGGCGCCCTCTGGGTATTGACCCTCTTTGCCCCCAGGAGCCGTACGGCCCTTAAAGCTCCCTCCCGGCCTATTTTTGCAGGATCCAACTCTGCAAGTCTTAAGGAAGTAGCCATACCGAAACCGGTCTGGCTTTCCTCTCCATCAGTAGCCACAACAAAAATACTTGCCCCGCAATAGGCCCCCCAGTAGGTGGCAGCCACTCCTTGAGAATTGGCAAGGGCGATCACGTAACGCCGGTCAAAATAAGAACAGCTTTCTGTAATCTTAACCCGGGGATCGAAAGCCCGGGCCTCGCGTTCCATCTCTTTGGCCAGCTCTATCTTGGATGTTAACGGCCTAGCTTCTATCTCCGGATCGAAGAGGTCCAGATAGGGATACTCCTGGGGCCCAGGCAAGCAATTGCACTCATCAGGTGTAGCTCTCCTGGCGTTGGCCAAGGCCTGTTCTATAGTTTCATCAAGGGCAGAAGCACTAAAATCAGTGGTATAAGCAAAGCCCACCCGGCCATCCCACAGTATACGGAGCCCCAGGCCGCTCTCCTGGGCTAAGGTTAAAACCTCAACCTCCTGCTCGCGCACCTCTATATCCAGGTTTTCCCCTGCACTTACGAAGGCTTCAGCTAAGGCCCCTTTCTGGGTAGCTTTTTCGACCACTAGCTGGGCCAGATCAAGATACTTCCGTGCCAAGTTTTCGTAGTCCATCACGGATTTTCCTCCTCGTCCAGTATGCCACCCACTACCATCTCCGGAATGCGAATCGTAGGTTGGGCATCACCCACGGGCACTCCCTGCCCGTCCTTGCCGCAAGTACCCAAACTAAACCCCAGATCACTTCCTACCCGGTCTACCATCTTCAAAACTTCCGGCCCGTTGCCGGTGAGAGTTGCCCCTCTTACTAAGGGCCCGATCTCCCCGTTTTCAATCAAGTACCCTTCTGCTACGTCAAAGACAAAGTCCCCATTGGTGGTATTTACCTGCCCTCCTCCCATACGCTTGACCAATAGCCCTTTCTTTGTTTCCCTGATGATAGCCTGAGGATCGTCTTTACCCGGCGCGATAAAAGTATTGGTCATCCGGGGGATAGGGCGATCCCGGTAGGACTCTCGCCTGCCATTGCCTGTAGATCTGCGTCCCTCTTTACGGGCCGTCAAGTAATCATACATGTAATCCACGAGTATACCATCTTTGATAAGGACCGTTCTCTGGCCCGGCTGGCCTTCATCATCGAACCTGAAGGATCCGTACTTACCGGGCAAAGTTGCATCGTCTATTACAGTAATCAAGGGTGAAGCCACCTGCTGGCCTTTCTTACCTGCATATACGGAAAGTTTTTTCTGCACCAGGTCCGCTTCCAGCCCATGGCCGCAGGCCTCATGAATCATAGTGCCACCCGCCTCCCCGGCCATAACCACCGTCATCCTTCCAGCTGGGGCGGGCCTGGCTTCCAGCATCCGGACGGCCCTTTCCGCAGCTTTTCGGGCAAGCTCCACCGGATCATTCTCTTCAAAGAGCTCAAAACCTATAAGCCCTCCAATGGATTCGTAACCGGTTTGGATAATCTTACCATCGCTGGCCACAGCATTTACTACAAAACGGCAGCGCACCCGCTCGTCTTCCACCAATATACCTTCACTATTAGCGATAGTTACCTCCTGGATAATATCACCATAAGATACGCTTACCTGGACAATCCGTTGGTCCACCGCCCGCGCTGCTTCGTTGGCCCGCTGGACAAGTGCTACCTTCTCTTCCACCGGTATTTCGTCCGGGCGTTTTTTTACCTGGAAGTCCCAGTTAGGCTTGGGCCTTTGCCACTCGATTTCCGGTTTATTATTTCCCTTACCGCCTGCAGCCCTACCTAGCTTTCGGGCCAGTTCTAAAAGGCCATCCCGGGTAAGTTCATTAGTGTAACCGTAAACAGTATCCTCTCCCTTTAGGACGCGTATCCCAGCGCCCTGGTCCAGGCCAGAATGCACCCTCTCAATCTTATTATCCTCACACCCTATGACTGTTGTCTGCCGCCTTTCTAGAAAAACTTCGGCAAAATCGCCCCCTCCCTCCAGGGCGGCCTCTAAGATAACTTTTAAGTCATCAGGCGCGAGCAGCATCTTTCCACCCCTTACTTCCAAAACCTTCTGCCCTAGTATGATTCAAGATGTGGTCAAATATTCCTTTAGATAGTTGAAAAAAACATATCCGCCAGGGCTGCCTTAAGGTCGGTGTAGTCCCCTGGACCCGCCTCCTTCCATTCTACCTGGATAATAAGCCGGTTGACTCCAGCCACGTCTATCTCTATGTATTGGGGATACGCGCCCGGTTTCAAAGGCGCGCTGGTAAAAAGTTCCCGTTCATCGCCGCTTATCCGTAAAATGAAGCTTCCGCTGCTGTTTCTTGTACTGTCCTCCACACCTGCAAAGCCCTTAAGTTTCAAATATCCGGCCTGCAAGTCCAGCACCGCCTCTGCCCTAGGCTTGCCCTTTTCCAGATCGACCACTATACCGTGCTCGAAGCGCCGGCCTCCTATATTTATGGCCCGGTCCGCCGGGTAATAAAAAGGGCCCACATTCCGCAAAACCCTTATTCCCTCCAGCCAGGGCGCCCCTGCCCTGCTACGGTTGCGGCCGCGAGCTGGAAAAGTATATTCCACTGTTTCGCTTTGCTTCCGTCCTCCTGGTACTGCCTCTTCAGTGCGGTCTTCAGAGTTGCGGGTTGAAATCTTGGACGCAGCGCTTTCTCTAGAATCGGGTTTTACCTCGGGACTCTCAGTTCTTAAGGATGTAGGGGAGGTAGCAGAATGGGATTCACCATAAAATGACACCTTCTTGCTGCCGGAGGGCTCACCTGCCGAGGGAAGGGGTAGGAAAATATCCACGCGACCTGAGGGTAAAAGGGCCACAGCCCGTCCCTTGCTAGCAGTTTCATCCCCAAGCTCATAAAAGTCCACGATAAAGTTGGCCTCTACGTTGCCTCCTTCCTTACCTGCCAGCTTCAGGTCCCTTATCTCGAGTAAGGCGGGCAGATTTTCCAACTGGCGGAGGTAATTTTCTATTTGAGGATAGCCTCCTTCAACCGCAACCTGAAAACGTTGTACGTTAAAACTTCCCCGTTTTTCAACCTCCATGGGGCGAAACAATAAAACCTTTACCCCTTTATCTTGGGGTTGGGCCGCACCCAAAAAAGCCTCTTTATCGAGCAGGGTTAAACCCAGCCGGGCCCTGGTCATGGAAATTTCCGCCTCGGCCCGGGCTAACTCTTCCTTAAGTAACGGCAGCTTTAAAGCGGCTTCCCGGACGGCCGTAAGCCTGGCACTCTCAGCCGAAAGTTCCTTTTTGGCTTGCAAATAACGTGGGAGTTGGTATTTTACCACCACTCGATGGACAAAGAACAACCCCGCCACCACAACAAGAAGGAGCACCAAGAATTTCTCTCTACTACTTAGGTGCTGGTATTTTCGCCACACCACAACATGAATTCCCCCCAGGTTTATTCCGGCGGTTCCCCCAGTAAAGACCTTATGCTAAACTCTAAAACCGCTTTATCCTCAGGGGCTGCCTGGACGGATTGGAGCCTTACATCCTGTAAGAAAGTCAGGCTCCGTAAAGCCTCCAGACAGCCCGCTACTGCGGCCAAAGTGTAAGTCCTGCCGGTAAAAATTATTTCTCCATTAGGGGTAACCTCAAGCTTGGTCATCCATGCTTCCCTGGGCAGCGCCGAATCTAAAGCCGCCAAAACGTCTGACCACCTTCTCCTTTGCTGCACCAGGTTCTCTAGCTCCGCTTTCTGCCGCCGGAGATCCTCTATCCTTTGCTGCACCTTTAAGGCTTCTTTTTCTTGTGGTTGATAAAGTTTCATCTGGGCTTTAACATTTTCGAGACGCCTCAAGATAAGTAGGCCATGTGCAGCAAAGAGACAATATATGGCCGTTACTAATCCCGCCAGGGATACCGCAATCTTTCTGCGATCCCTAAAGAAAGGCAGGGGTTGGGGAGGCCTTACCTCGGGAGGAAGCAGATTTATCTTTACCATAACCCTACGGTTCTCTCCTCATACTAAACCTCAACTTTCCCTTAGTGCCAGGCCCACAGCTACGGCGAATTCAGGGCCAAGGCCGTAAGTACTCCCCATTTCAACTGGCAGTTCAAGTTGTATCTCTAAAAAATCCTTCAGCCCTTCTTGGTATGAACCTCCTCCGGTAAGATAAACCTTAGACGGGCTGAATTCCCTCCCCACCTGGGAACGGTAAAACTCTAAAGAGCGGCGGATCTCCTGGAGCAGGTTAAAAAGGGGATTAAAGCCCTGCGGGGTATCTTCCGGGGAAACTGTTGCAATGCCCGCATTTATCCTCCTGCTGTATAGCAATTGTCCTCCCCTCACCAGGATCACCTGAGCAGAATTTGCTCCCAACTCCAAAACGATGGCCTCCTCATTTATTTGTCTCGCCAGAGCCCGGCACAAAGCTGCCGGTACCAGGTCCAGGGCCACCAATTCCAGGCCTGCCGCCCGAAATATGCGATAATACGAGAAAGCCAATTCCCGGGGTGCTGCCGCCAACATTACCAGCATCTGGCCTGCAAAGCCCGTAGGCTCGGGGTCCAAAATGGCGCAGTCCAATACCATATCCTGCGTACTCACAGGTAGATATCTCTCAGCCTCATACTCGAGCCCTGAACGCAACTCCTGTTCAGGCATGCGGGGAAGCCGCAGGTAACGTACGATGACCCTCTCACCGTCTATAGCGCTTACCGCTTTTCTGCCTTTAAAACCGCTTTGCTGAACAACATCGACCAAAGCGGCGGTCATCTGGGTTTCGTCGACTACACCGGCAGGCGGGGCTTCCCTCATGCCTTGAGCTACCACCCGCCTGCCCTTTAAAGCCACCACTTTGATGAGCCTAGAGCCCAAGTCTACCCCCAGCAAACTCTTATCTGTACGCCTTAAAATGCGGAACAAGCATTTTTCCTCCTGTTTTTTATATCTTCTTTTAATAATCGTGTTAAGCTGAACGACATAATCCTCCTGCTAGGCAGAAAGCCTCATAAAGGAAAGGCAATAATTTAAAAGACGGGATAATTTTCTTTCCAAGATAATATCTTTAGCTGCGGCAACACTCCTATAAGTGAGTAGAGCTCAATGAGCTGCGGGTTATATCTAATGGTAACATTTCCACCTCCACCTTTTCCTCTACCTCCGCCTCTACTTTCGCCATCACCTTCGCCTATACCCAGCCCTCCGAAATTTAAACCCTGGGCCATCAAGGCTCCCTCCAGCTCCGCATTCCCTTTAGCATGGAAAGTTCCTCCAGCTATAATAATGGCCTTTACCTGGCTATTTTCTATGTCCACATCACCCAGGCAAATAATAGTAATCCTATCGTAGGAGGAAGCCGGCAAAAGATCCCTAGGGATCGAAACATCTCCTTCTACTACAAAGGTGGCCTGTCCGGAATAAGTACCGGAAAAGGTAAGATTTCCTTTAACGTAATATACTCCTGTATAAACACCCGTTCCGCTTAAAGTAACATTTCCAGAATAGTATTGGCCTGCCTGCCTGGCCTCTGTTTCGTAATAGTTAAGGTTTAGTTCCGGAAAGCGGGGAAAATCCCTAACATTGGTATACACCTGACCTTCTATCTTATCCCAACCCTCTACGCTTCCTGAAACGTAT
The DNA here is from genome assembly GCF_021890735.1 of Thermanaeromonas sp. Taxonomy (GTDB): domain Bacteria; phylum Bacillota; class DSM-521; order Neomoorellales; family Neomoorellaceae; genus Thermanaeromonas. The sequence continues at coordinate 2,635 of NZ_JAKKUR010000010.1, read as the reverse complement.
ACGTCTGCATCCACATAAGCAGAGCCTGAAAGCGTAAGATTCCCGTTAAGGAGCAACTTTCCCCGGTTCAGGCCAGTATTCATCAGAGAGAAATTCCCTCGTATGTCTAGATCAAGGGGCGTAGGAGGTAGGAGGCTTAAACCCCCAAGGAGGTTCTGCACGCTTACGTAATATAATGTGGCTTTTAAGGTCTTTTGAGCGCTCACAAATTTTCCTAAAGAGGTAACCTCTATTTTTAGTCCCGGACCGTCGGCGCTTTTATGTAAGGTTACCTTGCGGATCTCGCCGCCGGCGTAAGGGCCCGTAAGTTCCGTTACCGTCTCATCCCGCCCCCATCCAAATCCATCCAGCCATCTCGGATCCTCCCTTATCCTGGCTATAACCCTTTCTATACCAGCCTCAGCTATATAATAAGCTTGCACCTGCTGCCTTTGGTACTGGATGTTCCGGCGGTGGATACCGGCAACTTCTAAAACACCCGTAGTAAGAGCTAAAACGAGGGAGGTCACAAGCACTACAAACAGTAAAGCCTGGCCTCTCTGGCTATTTTCAATGCGACAGATCATATCATCACCGCACAAGCACCTTGGTGCTTAAGGTGAAACCCTCCTTCTCCCTTTCCCCCGCAACCAGAGTAATCCCTATCAAAGCATGGGAAGGGTCATCTTCCGCTTCTTTCTCAAAACGCAAATCCTTTATAAAACTTGCTACCGGATTAACGCCCCCGCCCTTCTCGCGCATAAGCTGCTGGCGGCCGACATCATGATAATAACGCACCCTGGAACCATCATCCAAGATAAAGGTTATAGAGTTACTTTGAATTGTCACGATCTCCTTAGCGCTCCTCAACTCCCGTACCAGCCTATCCAACGCGATACGGGCGTTCTCCTGGATATCCACCTGAACTTCCTCACGTTTATACACAAGCGCTCCTTGGGCATAAAGGAGTAAGGCTGCACTCAAAACAAGAACAAGGATGGTCACCGCCACAACCACTTCTACCAAAGTAAACCCGTCTGCCTTACCCTCCAAAGTTTTTACCTCCAGCCTTTATCTGCCGTCAAGCTCACCTCTTTACGGCCGCTTGCATCTTCATAAAATACCGTCACTGTAACAGTTTTAAGATAACGGCCGCTCTCCTGGACGGAAACACGGTAACTAAAGGACGGGTTTTCCGTGAAAGTTACAGGAGGCTCCTGGGGATCTTCCGGCTCGTTTCGCACTCCCTCAAAGGGCTTCCCCTTTATTTCTTCTATTTTGCTTTGCGCTAAAGCCAAAGCCGTAAGGTCCTCCCTAGAAGAGGCCGTCCAGCGGGTAGCCAAGACTATGTACTCAATTAAAGGCACCAGAGCCATCCCTAAAATGGCTACACTCACCACTACCTCTAAAAGGGTGAATCCGTATTCTCGCCTGCTCACAACCCTTTTACTCCACCTCCCAGCTTTCCGGGGGTGAGCTGCTTACACGGATTCGGCCTGTAACGGAGGCCACGATAACATAAAGAAGCCGGCCGGAAACCGCATCCTGCAAAGTGACCGTACCCCCTCTAGGGTAAGGCGTACCCTTGGCAGTAAAACTCAAGGAGTTATTGCTAAAGGTTGTAGCCGCGATCTTGACAGTACTAGGTAAAGCAACGGTTTTTATTACCTTAGGAGAAACGCTCTCTGCCTTCCGCACTTCGTAGTAGCTACCGCCCAATGCAAAAAAGATGTTATAATAACTGCTCTCCTCATTAAGGGCCCTCTGCTGGACTTCGCGCAAATCTTGAGCCATTTTCCCGGCAGATGTTTTAAGGCGGTAATAACCCAGGGGCTTGATAAAGAAGGGCAGGCTTATATGCAAAATTATGCCTATAATGCTTACGACTAAAGCCAGCTCAATGAGTGTAAATCCCGAGGATGCCGCCCTTTTATTCAAAAGTGTCGCCCCTGCCTTCTAGGACTTTTCATTGGCCCATTCTAACTTAAGATTAAACGTACCAGAAACGGTTTAAATACCAAGAAAGAATATCGTAACCCCAAAACAAAGATATAAAAGCCCCGGCGCTTAAAAAAGGAGCTAAAGGTATGGGGTCCTTTCGACCCTTTATACGGGTCAAAAGCAAAAGGAGCCCTACCATCCCCGCAAGGAAAAAGCCCAGCAAAACCCCTATAAATCCTAGGGGCCAGCCCAAAAACAGGCCAACTGCCGCGGCAAGTTTTATATCCCCGCCGCCCACGTTACCCTTGCTGAGCACGGCCAGAAGCCATACCAGGCCACCCGCCAAAAAAGCCCCTAGCAAACCCGATGTTAATGTTATTTCAATATTCGACAACAAGAATCCTCCTGCAACAGCCAACGCAGTAAAATTTAGGCGGTCGGGTATCAAATAATGCTCGATGTCTATAAAAGAAGCCGCAATCAAGATACTGGCTAAGCACAAGTATTTAAGCAATACAAGGCTTAGCCCCAGGCGGAAAAAGAGCGCGGCAAAAACCGCGCCCGTCAGTAACTCTACCAGGGGATACCTTAAGGAAATTCTCTCACGGCAATGCCGGCAGCGACCTCGCAAGATTATGTAACTTAGTAAGGGTATCAAATCGTACCACGCCAGCACCGTCTTACACTTAGGACAGTACGACCGCCCGAAAACAAC